>JAJFFR010000250.1 GCA_021776555.1 Robiginitomaculum sp. | reverse complement strand
TCAAACTTCCCGTAGTGAATCTACAATATTCATGCGTGATGCCCTGAAGGCGGGAAGGAGTCCGCCAGCAAAACCCATGAAGAGGGAGAATGCCATGGACTTGATGATAATGCCCGGCGTAATAGAGAAACTGAACGCGAGCTCAGAAAATGTCTGAAAGTTCATTGTTGAAACGGTGATAAACTGAAGTAATGAAGCAAAAAGGAGACCGGCGCATCCTCCAAGAAAACCGAGAATAAGGGACTCCAGAAGGAATGCAAAGAGGATACTTTTGCGCTGGAAGCCGAGGGCACGCAGGGTGCCAATTTCCGCAGTACGGTTGGCCACAGCCGCGAACATTGTTATCATGGCTCCTACCACTGCACCGATAGAGAAAATGAGTGTCAACGAAATACCGAGTATCCGCAGGAAAGTAGCCATCGTTTCCGACTGTTTCAGATAATAATCCTTCTCCCGCAGGATACTCAGAGTCAACCGGGGGTCCTTTGAAATAAACTCTTTTAACCCTTGAAAAAGATTGGAGTAACGTAACCGGAAGATGACAGAAGAATACGTCTGCCTCCGGAAAGACTGCATAAGCTGGTCTGCGTCTCCCCAGATTTCTGAACTGAATCCCGTATCACCCGCATCGAAGACGCCAACTATGTTCCATGAACGCATGGCAAAGAGTAGTTTCTGCTGCATTCCCGCATTTTTGAAGCGTTTTGCCACACTCTGTCCCACCACGATTTCAGATGTACCCCACCTGGGCATACGCCCGGTAATCAATTTTACCTGGGATCGTAATGAAAGTGAGTGTTTACCTATTCCTCTAATAACAACATTAGCAATACCATCGCTGTCTTTCTTCTGCATGGTGATGAGCACCAGCAATTCTTTGGCAATCAGCCTCTGGCCATCTTCACCAAGGGCTATTTCCGGCTGTGTCTCAAGGATAAACGCCTGATGTCTGTCTATCCTGCTCTGCACCTCAGTCTCTGCAGATTTTCTGATGACAACTACGTTATCGCTCGATCCTGTTTCTACGAGGGTCTTCTTCAGCCCCTCCGCAAGCATAATGATAGAGGCGAAGACAAAGACTACAAGTGCCATGCCCAATGCAGTAAGTATTGTTGTTAAACGTCTGGTGAGAAGATTGCGCAGGCTATAGAAAAAGAGAAGACCCATCTATCCAATCCTCCTCAGCCCTTCGGCAATTTGGACGGTAACAGCTCGGTAAGCAGGAAATATTCCTGCTAAAAGTCCTACGGTTACGGTAACTGCCATGTTCAGATACAACGTTTCCCCTGTTATATTAAATACCGGAAAGAATTTACCCACGGCTAATGAGAATCCCATAGCTGCAGGGAACGTAAGAATGATACCGGTAATCCCGCCAATAATTGTTATCACCATCGATTCTCCCATAATGAGCAAAGCAATCTGCCGGGCACCAAAACCCAGGGTTTTAAATACAGCGTATTCTCCAATCCTCTCACGCACTGACATACCCATGGTATTGGCTACTACAATCAGGATAATAAAGATGACGACAAGCGATATGAGCTGAATGGCCTTGATAATGGCTTCGCTCATGGCAACGAATCCCAACTGAAATGCTTTTTCCGTTTCGGTAAGTGTCTCGGCAAGGGAGTTCTTAAAGGATTCGTCTATAGCTTCTGATGTTTCGGCCGCGATATATGGATTTTCTATTCCAATAATATAAAAACCAACATGGTTTGCTGAAGTGGACTGGCTCTTTTTTATTGATTCATTAAGATAATCCCAGTGGAAAAAGAATAATGTTTCGTCTATATTTTTGTTCCCACCTTCATAAATACCGCGTAAGACAAAATCCCATTTACCGGGAAATATGGTCCCGGTAAGTGTTACGGTATCTCCGACGTTCCATCCGAAACGATCTGTGAGTTTTTTCCCCACCAGGCAACCCTTCCTATCACTTACGAACTTTATTCTCTGGTCATCGGGGATCACATATTCAGGATAAAGCTCAAGATAGCTCTTTGGTTCAACGGCAAAGTTAGCGAAAAAATCCTTCTCATCGATATAATATCCGCCAAACCAGTTGCCGTAAGAGACAGTCTCAACACCCTCAATACGACGGATCGTGTCTCTATAGGCAAGGGGCAGTCGAAAGATGAGGGATATCGAGTTTCTTGTTACCAGGCGGGTTTCAGAAGAAGCCTCTACCCCGATATACCATGCGTCAATTACGGTGCGAAGCAATCCAAAGGAGAGGATCGCGACTGCCATACCGCATACGGTTAGAAAGGTACGCAGCTTATGTCGGAAGGCATTTCGAAAAAGGATCTTAAAGATCATGATTGAGTACACCTTTATCAAGATGTTCCATAGAATGCGCCCGTTTCCCCGCCCATGGGTCATGGGTTACCATAATAATGGTTTTGCCCAGGTCACGATTCAGACGATCCATAAGATCGAGCACGTTTTCTGCAGCAGTCCTGTCAAGATCACCTGTCGGTTCATCTGCTACCAGAATTGTCGG
>JAJFFR010000249.1 GCA_021776555.1 Robiginitomaculum sp. | reverse complement strand
GGGGGCGCTAACAGAAAAGCTGGAGGCCCAAGCAGAAACTGCCCGTAAACAAGCCTTGCAAGCCGCCAGAACTGCATTGGATTTATCAATCCCGGCTATGTTGGCTGTATTTGCTGCATTGGCCATAGCGGGTGCCGGGTTGTTTTTTTTGGTGGTAACGCCAATACGCCGCATGACCTCGGCTATGTTAAGCTTGGCAGGAGGTGATTCATCAGTTGCCGTTCCTGCCGAAGGTCAAAAAGATGAAATCGGCGAGATGGCCGGAGCAGTCATCGTGTTCCGCGAAAACATGATCGAAGCCAACCGATTGCGCGACGAACAAAGTCAGGTCGAGGAACGCGCTGAGAGTGATAAACGCGCAGCAATGGGTGAATTGGCTGATAATTTTGAATCTTCGGTTTCTGAAATGGTTGAGCAAGTCGCGTCTTCTGCTGGCAATATGCAGACCAGCGCACATGGTCTGGCTGATACCGCGCGGCTTTCTGGAGAAGAAGCTGATGGGGCGGCTCATGCCAGCCGGGAGTCTGCTGACAATATCGAGGCCGTGGCTGCAGCCACTGAGCAATTGCGTAGCTCAATCCAGGACGTTTCAGAACAAATTTCAAGTTCGGCCGAGTTTGCTAGCAAAGCTGGTGATGCAGCTCGTGAGTCAAACCAAGTAATCCAAAGCCTGGGCGAGGCGACAAGCCGGATTGATAGCATTGTGCAGATCATTCAGGACATTGCCGAGCAAACCAATTTGTTGGCGTTAAACGCTACGATTGAAGCGGCGCGGGCCGGGGATGCCGGACGCGGATTTTCAGTGGTCGCCTCCGAAGTCAAAAGCTTGGCCGAGCAAACCACCAAAGCAACCCAAGACATTGGCGTTCAGGTCAAGGAAATTCAAGACGTGGCGCAAATCAGCGTTGATCAAATTGCCGAGGTCGCGCAATCTATCGGCCATATCGAAGAGCGCCTGACAACGGTTTCCGGCGCGGCTGAAGAACAATCCTGTACTACGTCTGAAATCAGCGAAAGTATACGATTAGCAGCGGCCCATTCTATGCGAATTTCCGAGGCCGTTACCCAATTAGCTGATGCGGCTAAAACAACCGAAAGCACCTTGGTTGATTCCCATTCTGCTGCGGTAGAGATGAGCCTTCAAACTGAAAGCTTGGGTTCAAAGGTTGGTGAATTTGTGACACGGGTTCGCGCTTCCTGATTATCTTTTCGTAACGGTCTGCAAATTGCACCGATTGGTCTGAATACCTCACAACTGAGTTATTTCGGGACAAAGGAAGCTGTTATGGAACTGATCAACAACTGGACAACAGAAGATACTGATGCTTACGGCAAGCAAGTTCTGGCGGTTCAACATTCATTGAATGAAACAGAATTGTTTACGGATGATGCCTTGGCCGAAGTTCTGGACAAACATCCATCACATTTGTTGGATGTTTTGGCTCTACCAAAAGATTCGAAATATCAAGAATATAAAGATCAGCAACTTACGGTTGATTTTACCGGAGCGAGTGGCAAAACTTTGGTGGCGGCAGCAAAAGCTGGTGACATCTGGATCAACGCGCGCGAAGTCATGAATACGCACCCAGCTTATATTGAGGTGCTGGATCAATTGCATGCAGAGTTGGCTGAACGTACCGGGAAAAATATGGATCGGCAAAAATGCAGAGGTGGCATTTTACTGTCATCGCCAACCGCAAAAACGCCATATCATGTGGATCCGACCATTACCCACCTTTGGCATATTCGAGGTCAAAAACGGGCGTGGGTCTACCCTTTGACCGAGGAATTGATACCTGATGAAGCATTTGAAAGCATTGTTTTGGGGGAAATCGATGAAGATTGTCCGTACAAGTCAGAATTTGATCAACAGGCACAAGTATTTGATCTAGAAGGCGGAACCATGGTTTCGTGGCCGCACAGATCTCCGCACCGGGTTGAGAACCAAAGCTATTGCATATCCATGGTGATGGAGTTCTCGACCAGACAAAGTGCGTTTACCAATGCTGGAATGGTGGCAAATGGTCTACTGCGCCGCCAATTTGGCATGAACCCGAATTGGGAAAATGCGTCGATGTTTGAAAAAATTGCCAAATCTGCATCGGGCCGGGTTTTGCGTAAACTGGGAGCTATAAAATCCTATCGCCGCAAAGATATGGTCAAATTCAAATTGGATGAAACCGCTCAAGGTTTTATCCAGCCTGTAGTTCCTTACGAACGGGCGTTTTAGGTCGCTGTCGGGTAGCTGAGCACCTCGCAAATAACTGTACACTATTGTCATCACACGGCTTGTCCGGGTGATCCAGAAGCTGTTGCAACTATCACTGCATTCTATGAGGCTGCACCGGTTGGATTGCCCGGACAAGCCGTGCAATGACTGGCGAGGATGATACGAACTAAAAACGACTTGCTCTAGACAATCAAATTAGTCCGTTAGCTATCGCTTTCAGATTTGTTTGTTTCCAGTTTCGAGTTGTTGTGACCACAGGTCGCTTTGCTATTCGGTCCCCGGATTTAGTCCGGGGTCCAAGTTCGGACGTACCGGATACGGATATTTATTGGACCCCGACTCTGCGACCGGGGATCGACAAGACCACCTAACCCCTGTCTATGTGCTAGCTATCGTTTTCTGCCTTATTTTTCTGTTGCCGTTTTGCGGCGCGTGTTGCCGCAATGCTGCGGGCTTCATCACGACCTGAAACCATTTGAATCTCATCAACCGGGCAGCGATCATGTTCGGTTCGAATCTGTTCGATAACGGGCCGGCACACCAGTTGATGCTCGAAGCTGGTAGTAATTTGAGACGCAAAATTCAGATCGCGGCAGGTTCGGCGAAATCGTACCAGATAGTTTTCTTTCTTAGTGCGGCCATCCAGCAGGGCGTGATATTCGTCAATATAAGTAAACCCGGTAATGGAGTGGACTCGCAAGCATCTATTTTGCGCTTGATCATCTTCAGTTGCAAAAGCGGGCGTGACCGACAGGCCGCAACATAAAAAGATTGCCAATATGGATTTGTGCATAAGCGACTCCTAATTTGACCCTCTAGAACAAGGTATCATGTTTTGTATTGCATGCATAATTTCTAGTTGTTTGGGGTATTTTTAGGGCAGTTAACGCGCAGGTAAGGTCAACTGCACAATATGCTGCCATGACGGCAGTTAACCATCAGGCTCCGATTGAGCGATTACAGCAGGCTTTTACCAAAGCGGCTGGCAGCACCGGCATTTCTTTTGATTTTTTGGTCAAAACCGCCGCCCGTGAAAGCGGGTTTCAATCAAGTGCAAAAGCCAAAACATCGTCCGCCGCAGGCATGTTTCAGTTTGTGGAGCAAACTTGGCTGGGCGTAGTGGCTCGCCACGGTGAACGCCATGGGCTTGCTGATGAAGCCGCCGCCATTTCGCGCCAGCCCAATGGTCGATATTCAATCAAACAAGGCGCGGTTCGCAACCAGATACTGGGGCTTCGTCATGATTCGGGCCTTTCGTCCATCATG
>JAJFFR010000248.1 GCA_021776555.1 Robiginitomaculum sp. | reverse complement strand
CCGGCCAACATCGAAGCCACCACCTTTTTCTGATTGGGGATGATCACCACAAATACATTAGCCACCATGGCGGTGCCGATCATCGCACCCACATGCAAGAAAGCGCCGCGATCGCTGAAGATTTGGGTTAAGGCATAGGTGCTACCCACCAAAAACCCGAACCATAGAAGACCAGAAATCATATTGCCGCTTTTGGCCGACAGGCGGCAAATGCCGTCATAAAACAACCAGCCAATAGCCAAAAACCCAACGCCCAGCCCGGTCGCGGCCAGTTGGCTTAATTTCATGCGGGACGGGTCAATCAGATCGAGATCAGCTTGCCAATAATAGATCAGGACTAATAACCCCATGCCGCTCAGCCACGTGACATAAGCCTCCCATTTGAACCAGTGCAGTTCGTCCGGCAGGTTTTTGGGTGCGACCAGATATTTCTTTTTATGATAAAATCCACCGCCATGCACGGCCCATAAACCACCAGCCACGCCCTCGTCGGTTTCACCCGGCTCAGGGCGCAAGGAATTATCCAACCAGACAAAATAGAAACTGGAGCCGATCCAAGCGATCCCGGCTATTAGGTGCAACCAACGCACGGCCAGCGAGGCCCAAGGCAGAAGATCAATTTCCATCAGTTAGTCCTTTATGGTTTGCAAAATTTGCGCGGCAATCGCCACAGCAATTTCATCCGGGTGTTTTCCACCAATACCGGGCAATCCTGCCGGACAGGTTAACCGGGCGATCTGTTTCTGGCTTAAGCCATCGCGTTTTAGTCTGGCTACGAATCTAGTCCGCTTGGTTTTCGAACCAATCAGGGCGCAAAGCCGCACGTGGTCCCGAGACAACACCGCCCGGCACAGTTCATAATCTAGATCGTGGCTATAGGTAAGGATGATTATCAAAGCATCATCCGGCGCAGTGCTAGCCTGCCTAACCGGGTCAGTACTGTGCTCAGCTTGCTCGGCCTGTCCCTTGCGATCGTCGACCCAACGTAAATCTACGTCGAGCCGGCTCAAGATATTATGCAGGGCGACCCCAATATGTCCGGCCCCAAACACCCATACCGGAGGCAGGGGTGTTGGCATTTGTTCCAGAACAAACCGGCAGTGGTCAAGCGGCAGTAATTTGGAATGAGCCGCTTGATCCTGATCCAACACGGCAATCGAGCCAGACGGCCCATCGGCGGGTCGAGATGCTTTTTCACCGGTGCGAACATCGGTCAGCAAAGCGGTTTTGCGGATCGACCATTGGGTTAGCCAATCGGTGGCGCTTTGGTCGAGCGGCTCCAATAAAGCCCGGACAAACCCACCGCAACACTGGCCCAATACCGGGCCAAGCGGATAGTCGGCCAATTGCGGCTGTTTGGTCCTAGCCGATAACATTTCATGCGCGGCTTGGATCAGCCGGTATTCCAGCTCCCCGCCGCCAATGGTGCCAAATTGCCCCCCGGTCCAGACCAGCATTTTGGTACCGGCTTCGCGCGGGGCTGATCCCTCGACCTGACACAAGGTAATCAGGACAAGTCCTGAACCCCGGTTCAAGACTTCCAGTGCTTTGCCGGGCCAGTTCATCGAGGTGTTATGGCCCGTAAAATAGTTTCCGGTGTGGCCGGCGCATCCAGTGCCACAAACCCAGATTGCGGCCTGTGCGTTGCCGCGATGGCCGCGCGCAAGGCACCATGCACCGATATAGCCAGCATAAACGGTGGCTCGCCCACCGCCTTGGAACGATGCACCGTTTCGGCTGCCGAGCCTTTGGAGGCATAAAGGCTAATGTTGAAATGATCCGGTCGGTCGGAACTGGTCGGAATTTTGTACGTGGAAGGCGCGTGAGTGGTCAGGCGACCACTCGCATCAAAGCAAACTTCTTCATTGGTTAGCCAACCTATGCCTTGCACAAAGCCGCCTTCGATCTGACCCATATCAATTGCCGGGTTTAAGGATTTGCCGACCGAATGCAGAATGTCCACCCGGCGCACCCGGGCCTCGCCGGTCAAAACGTCAATTTCCACTTCGGATACCGCAGCGCCTTCGGCATAATAGAAAAACGGTGTGCCCTGATGGGTTTTCCGGTCGTACGTAATATCCGGCGTGGCATAAAACCCAGTGGACGACAACGATATCTGCGCCAGATAGGCGGCCTCAACCAGTTTGGCAAAATCCAGCTTCGCACCTGGAACATGCACTTTGCCACCGGAGAAATGTACTTGATCAGCAGCGCATTTATACCGCTCTGCGGCAAACTGGATCAGGCGCGCCCGAATGGTTTGTGCGGCCAATTGGGCTGCCATGCCGTTTAGGTCGGAGCCGGACGAAGCGGCTGTGGCTGAGGTATTGGGTACCTTGTCGGTCGCCGTGGCGCTGATTTGAATATCTGCCAAGGGCAAGCCAAACACATCGGCCACCACTTGCGCCACTTTGACGAACAGGCCTTGGCCCATTTCGGTGCCGCCATGGTTCAAAATCACGCTGCCATCGCGATAGACATGCACTAGCGCCCCAGCCTGATTGAGAAATGTAGTGGTAAAGGAAATGCCGAATTTGACCGGGGTTAAGCAAATGCCTCTTTTGCTGGTTTGGTGCGCCTCGTTCCAGTTATCAATTTCGACCCTTCGGGCTTGATACTCACTGGTTTGGGCCAGTTCTGCCACTATTGGTTCGATCTCCAACGGGCCAACTTTCTGGCCATAGGGCGCAGTGTCTTGCGGGTTGCGGTAAAAATTTCGTTGGCGTACCAGCAACGGGTCCAACCCCAGTTCAGCCGCAATATGATCCATCACCCGCTCGATCAGGATCATGCCTTGCGGGCCGCCAAACCCACGAAATGCGGTAGCCGAGACCTTGTTGGTGCGAAACCGTTCCGAGCGGATCATTACGTCGTCTAGGGCATAGGCATTGTCGGCATGAAACATGGCGCGGTCATTGATCGCCGCCGATAAATCCATCGAGCAACCACAATCCGAAGCCAGATCCATCTCAATCCCGTGCAATACACCGGTAGCATCAAACCCGACCCGATAGGCCATTTCAAACCCGTGGCGTTTGCCGGTCATCGCCATGTCATCATCGCGGTCCATACACAATTTGGCCGCTCGCCCACTTTGGCTAGCCACCAAAGCGGTGGCAGCAGCGATCAACAGGGCTTGGGTTTCCTTGCCGCCAAACCCGCCGCCCATGCGGCGAATTTCGACGCTGATCTTGTGGGCTGGGCAATCCAGTACATGGGCAATGCCGCCTTGTACTTCGGATGGATGTTGGGTCGAGGAAAAAACCCGCATCTCGCCAGCTTCGCCGGGGATGGCATAGGCGATTTGCCCTTCCAAATAAAAATGGTCCTGCGCACCGGTGGCTAGTTTTCCCGCAACGGTATGAGGTGCAGCGGCCAATGCCTTGGCCGCATCACCTTGGCGCATAACTTGTTCATCTTCTAGCCGTGAACCAGCCGCCCGTGCGGCCTCAATGCTCAAAATGGCTGGTAAATCCTGATAGGTTATTTCGGCCAATTGTGCGGCGCTTCGCGCGATGTTTTTGGAAATTGCCGCGACCAGAAATAGCGCTTGGCCGTGAAAGATCACCTCGCGGTCGGCCAGTAATGGATCATCACCCTTGATCGGGCTGACATCGTTTTTGCCGATGATGTCTTGCGCGGTATAGACCGCCTCGACGCCGGGAAAGGCCTCGACCTTTGAGAGGTCCATTTTGCTGATCTTGGCATGGGCGCGCTCGGAGCGTCCAAACGCCAGATGCAAGGTGCCGGGCAATTCCGGCAGATCGTCCACATAGCGCGCCTGTCCGGTGACTTGTGCCATGGCGCTATCATGCGGGGCCGGTTGTCCAACTGATGAGGTGGGTTTGGTCATGCCGCGCCCTCGCTCTTGCCCAGATACACCGGGGATTCTGTGAGCAGCGCCTTTTGCAACAAGGATTGTGCGACCTGCATCCGGTATTGATCAGAAGCCCGCATATCGGCCATCGGGGTAAAATCTTCGGCCAAGGCTTTAATTGCATCTGCCAAAGCAGCCGCATCGCCATTGGTGTTCAACAAGGCTTTTTCGCAAGCAGCCGCTCGTTTCGGAATGGCTGCCATGCCGCCAAAAGCGATCCGGGCCTCGGTAATTTTGCCATGAGTCCGGGTGAAACTAAACGCGCCCAACACGGCGGAAATATCTTGATCAAATCGCTTGGAGATTTTCCAGCTAGTGAATTGCAATTGTTCTGCCTCGCGGGGGATTTTAATGGTTTGCACATATTCCCCGGGGCGCAAATCTTGTTTGCCGTATTCGATGAAAAAGTCCTCGATGGGAATTTCGCGATCACCATTCTTGCTGCGTAAAACCAAAGTCGCGCCCAAAGCGATCAGGATCGGGGGCATATCGCCAATCGGTGAGCCATTGGCGATGTTGCCGCCCAATGTACCCGCATTGCGAATTTGGGTCGAGCCAGTGCGCCGGATCACTTCGCCAAAGCCCGGCCATTTTTCGGTGATCAATTCGATCAATTGTCCATAGCGGGTCATGGCTCCGATGTGTAAGCCATCTGACGTTTCATGGATGAAATTCAAACTCTCGATTTTGTGCAACAGAATCATGCAGGGTAGGCGGCTCAGACGTTTGGTGACCCAAAGTCCGGTGTCGGTGCCCCCGGCCCACAATGTGGCATCCGGGTGAGTTTGCATCAGGTCTTGCAATTCTTCTTCATTGGTTGGCGCAAACAAATGTTCAGTTTGCGTAGGGTCAATCCCCGGTGCTTCCAGTTGCAGGGGTTTTTCTTTCGATACTTCGCGTAATAAAGAAACACTATCAATATGTTCTGGGGCATCATAGCCATACATGGCTTGGCCTGCGGCCAATATCGGGCCGTACCCGGTGCAGCGACACAGGTTTCCGGCCAGTGTGTTTTTCAATGTCTGTCGGTCATTGGGCAATTGATTGCGGTAATGGGCATAGAGCGACATGACAAAACCGGGGGTGCAGAACCCACATTGGGAGCCATGAAAATCAACCAAAGCCTGTTGTACCGGGTGTAACCGACCGGTTTGGTCTTGCAATCCTTCCACCGTGATCACTTCGCGCCCATCGACTTGGGCCAGCAATAAAATGCAGGCATTGAGCGCTCGGTACTGCACCTTGTCGCCATCCAATTGGCCGATAACGATGGTGCAAGCCCCGCAATCGCCCTCGGCGCAACCCTCTTTGGTGCCGGTTCGTTCTGGATGGCTGCGCAAAAACTGCAACAGGGTCTGGTGGGTGTCGGTCGGGTCGACACGTACCATTTGACCGTTCAGCACAAAGCATATTTGTTGGTGGTCTGTCATGGGTCGATCAACTACCGCGATAGGTCGAATAGGCAAATGGGGATACCAACAACGGCACGTGATAATGGCTATCCACATCGGCCAGCCCAAACGAAATGCTGACTACTTCCAGAAAAGCTGGGTCTGGCAGATTGTGGCCCTTGGTTCGAAAGTACGCGCCCACGCCAAATTCCAACACGTATTGGCCGGATTTCACTTGGTTGGGTGCGAGTAAAGCTTGGTCACACCGACCATCGGCATTGGTTGCGCCGCAGTATAATGGTTCTGGATTGTCCTTGGCATATAGACAGACCTGCATCCCTTCGGCGGGGCAGCCATTGGCCGTATCCAAAACATGTGTGGTCAAACCGGCCATTTTGTGTCTCGTCTCTTGTGATTTGGTCTTTATACTGGGTAGCCAAACCATAGCAGCAGGACAACCCGGTGAGCAACAATTCGAACAAACGTGATCTGCTTGGTTACGGCCCCAATCCACCCCATCCAAAATGGCCGGGATCGGCCCGGATCGCGGTGCAATTTGTGCTGAACTATGAGGAAGGTGCCGAAAACTGTGTATTGAGCGGCGATGCCGGGGCTGAAACCTTCCTGTCCGAGATCATCGGAGCCGCCGAAGTGCCGGGCGCGCGCCATATGAGCATGGAATCGCTCTATGAATATGGCAGCCGGGTCGGGGTGTGGCGGGTGTTGAACCTATTCAAAAAGTACAATTTACCGCTAACCATTTTCGCGGTGGCCAAAGCCTTAGCTGCGAATCCGTTGGTCACCGAAAAATTGTTAGAAGCCGGCCATGAACTGTGTTCGCACGGGCTGCGCTGGATCAATTACCAGAACGTGTCCGAACAGGTTGAAGCGCAGCATTTGACTGAGGCCATCGCGCTGCACAAGGAACTGACCGGCAGCCGTCCGCTCGGTTGGTATACCGGGCGCACCTCGCCCAATACACGCCGATTGGTGGCTGCGGAAGGCGGCTTTTTGTATGACGCCGATGATTATTCTGATGATCTTCCGTTTTGGTCGCGCCAAGAACCAGACCCGCATTTAATTGTACCCTACACGCTGGACACCAATGATATGCGTTTTGCCTCGGCGCAGGGTTTTCATACCGGCGAGCAGTTTTTCGCCTATTTGCGCGATGCGTTTGATGTGCTGTATGAAGAAGGCCAAACCGCACCCAAAATGCTGTCGATTGGCTTGCATGGCCGGATCATTGGTCGCCCGGCCAGGCTGGCTGGCTTGGAGCATTTTATCCGCCATATGTTGGCCCAAAAGGATGTCTGGGTCTGTCAGCGCATCGAGATCGCTCGCCATTGGCGCAAAAATTTCCCGCATAAGGCGCAACAATGAAACCGTCCAAACTAAACCAACAAGATTTCGTTCGGGTATTTGGCGGGGTGTATGAACATTCGCCCTGGGTGGCCGAAACCGCATGGGCCGACGAGGAGCGGCGCAGCTTTGATAGTGCCATGGGCTTGGCAGAAGCATTGTCGCGCGCCATGAACCGTGCCCCGGAGGCGCAAAAACTGGCCCTGATCCGCGCCCACCCCGATCTGGCTGGCAAAGCTGCTTTGGCTGATGAGCTGACCGACGAGAGCTGCTCCGAACAATCCGGTGCCGGGTTGGACCAATGCACCCGCGCCGAGCTGGCCGACTTTACGCAGTTAAATGACGCGTATACTCGGCAATTCGGCTTTCCATTTATTATCGCGGTAAAGGGTCATACTGTGACGTCGATCTTGGCGGAATTTCGCCGTCGGCTTAGCCACGACAAACAGCAAGAACAGGCTGAGGCTTTGCGGCAAATTGATCGCATTGCCGGCTTTCGCATAGAGGAAATACTGGCATGAGCACGACCTATATCAATCTGGCCCAAATCCGGCTGGGGGCCAAAGTGGTCGATGCCACCGACGATTTCTTTGCCGACAAAGCGCGGCTTATCTCGCCCGAATTACCAGTATTTATTCCAGACAAATACGACGATAACGGCAAATGGATGGATGGTTGGGAAAGCCGCCGCAAACGAGTGCCGGGTCATGATCATTGCACCATACGGCTGGGTAACCGGGGCCGGGTTGCGGCCATCGAGATCGACACCAGCCATTTCACCGGAAATTTCCCACCCTTTGCATCTGTCGAAGCCTGTGTGAGCAATGATGACATTCCGTCTGATACGACTAATTGGCAGAAACTAGTGGCGAAAACGACCTTGCAAGGTGATTCAACTGCCCGGTTTGACGTGTCCAAACCCGGCCCATTTACCCATATTCGCTTGCACATTTACCCGGATGGCGGTGTGGCGCGCTTGCGGGTATTTGGTGAGATTGACCGGGATTGGAGCCAGTTTGACCGAAGCCAAGAGCTGGATTTGGCCGCATTAGTGATGGGCGGACGGCCGTTGGGCTGTAATGATGCCCATTTCGGCCAGCCGGAAAACATGATTGCCCCGGGGCGCGGGGTTAATATGGGCGATGGCTGGGAAACCCGCCGCCGCCGCGAACCGGGCCATGATTGGGCGGTTCTGGCACTGGCTCATCCGGGCCTGATCAACCGGGTTCTGCTAGACACCCGCCATTTCAAGGGCAATTACCCGGATCAGTTTTTCCTGCAAGGCGCTTCCTGCACGGACCTGTCCGATCCACAAATTCTGGACCAAGCCGAAAGCTGGAAAACGATTTTAGAGCCACAAAAATTATCGGCTGACCACGAACACGAATTTGCGCTGTCGATGGATCAACCCATTTCGCATGTGCGGCTCAACATCATCCCAGATGGTGGGGTGTCCCGTTTACGCTTGTTTGGTCATATCGCCTGATGGCGGGCCATCACATCGCGTAATGCAGTCAGACATAGATCAACATTGGCTTCGGATGCGCTAGCTCCCATCAAGCCGATGCGCCACACCTTGCCAGCCAATGCGCCCAATCCAGCGCCGATTTCAAGGTTGTGGACCTCGAGCAGTTCGCGGCGGATGCTGGCCTCGTCCTTGAGGCTATCTGGGAAGGCAACAGCGTTCAGTTGCGGCAAGCGATAGGGTTCTTCGACCACAAAGCGCAAGCCCAGTTCTTCCAATCCAGTTTTGAGCAGTTGATGCATGTCGGCATGGCGCGCCCAAGCGTTTTGTAAGCCTTCCTCATGTAGCATGAGCAGGCTTTCATGCAGGCCATACATCGCGTTTACTGGCGCCGTATGGTGATAAGTTCTGGCTCCATCGCCCTGCCAATAGGCCATGACCAATGACAGGTCCAAAAACCACGAGCGCACTTTGGTCTTGCGCGCAGCAATCCGTTTTGCAGCTGCATCGGAAAAACTAACCGGCGACAGGCCGGGCGGGCAGGACAGGCATTTTTGCGAGCCAGAATAAATCGCATCAATGCCCCACGCATCGACCCGCAATTCAATACCGCCCAGTGACGTAACCGCATCGACCAGCGCCAATGCGTCATGCTGGTGAGCAATTTCGCACAAAGCTTTGGCATCGGAGCGCACCCCGGTCGAAGTTTCGGCATGGACAAAGGCCAATAAATTGACTTTGGGGTTGGCAGCAAAGGCTGCTTCAACCAAGGTCGGGTCAACCGGCGCGCCCCACGCATTTTCAACCACAATGGCTGTGCCGCCCATCCGCTCGACATTTTCTTTCATCCGGCCACCAAATACGCCATTGATGCAGACGATCACCTCGTCGCCCGGCTCGACCAAATTGGCAAAGCAAGTTTCCATCCCGGCTGAACCCGGTGCCGACACCGGAAAGGTCAATTGGTTTTCGGTCATAAAGCCATCACGCAACATGGCTTTGAGCTGTTCCATCATGCCGCCAAAGGCCGGATCCAGATGACCAATCGTCGGGCGAGCCATGGCTTGCAATACACGTTCAGGGACATCGGACGGCCCCGGTCCCATCAAGGTGCGGTTGGGTGGTATAAAACTTTGCATCATGGTGCGGTTATTCCTTGTTAAAAAGTCCTTCTAAATTCTGCGTGCCACTTGTATGTACCCGCATCGGTCTTGGCAATCGGCCAGCGCACGGTTTGGTGCCGGCAAAACAGAAATAGAGATTTTAATGGCAGCTTTGCTCGCCAGTTTGCAAAACATCCACCTGACTTTCGGACAGCAACCCTTGTTGGCCGGGGCCGATATGATGGTGCGTAAGGGCGCGCGCATCGCCTTGGTCGGGCGCAATGGTTCCGGCAAGTCGACCTTGCTCAAAATTCTGGCTGGGCAAGTACAGCCCGATGATGGCACAAGATTTGTCGATCCGTCCGTTACCGTGCGCTATCTCGACCAAGACCCAGATGCCAGTGGGTTCGAGACCATCGGGCAATTCGCAGCAGCCGAATTGGCCCCCGGTGATGAGATGTGGAAAGTTGATGCATTGTTGTGGGAGTTAAAACTCGACCCAGCATCCGACCCGGCAGTGCTGTCTGGTGGGGAAATTCGCCGCGCTGCTCTGGTGCGGGCCATTGCTTCGGAGCCAGACCTGTTATTGCTTGATGAACCAACCAATCACCTTGACCTGCCAGTGATCGAGTGGCTGGAAAACACCTTGGCAGCCCGCAAGGGTGCGCTGATCACTATCAGCCATGACCGGGCTTTTGCCAGCCGTCTTTCGACCTCGTGCATCTGGGTGGACCGGGGTCAAACCCGCGAGTTTCACAAAGGCTTTGCCGGGTTCGAAGACTGGCGTGATACGGTGTTGGCCGAGGAAGAACTGGACCAGCATAAGTTGGCCCGCAAGATTGTACGCGAAGAACACTGGCTGCGCTATGGAGTAACGGCCCGGCGCAAACGCAACCAAAGACGCTTGGCCGACCTGCACGCTTTGCGCGCCCAAAAGCGCGACTACCAAGGTCCACAAGGCCAAGTGAAGCTGGAAGCCTCAGCAGCCGGTAAATCTGGCAAACAAGTAATCGAAGCCAAAAACCTATCCAAATCCTATGGGGATTTGCATCTGGTCCGGGACTTTTCGTTGCGCGTCTTGGCCAAGGATCGCATTGGCGTGGTTGGCCCCAATGGTGCAGGCAAGTCAACTTTGTTGGGGTTGTTAACGGGCACATTGGAAGCCGATTCCGGCACGGTAAAGCTAGGCACCAATTTGCAAATTGCCTCGCTCGATCAAAAGCGGGTGGGACTAAAACCCGAATGGACTTTGGCCGAGGCCTTGGTCAATTCCGGTTCGGATCGGGTTGAGATCAATGGCAAGGTCAAACATGTCCATGCCTATATGAAAGATTTCCTATTCTCGCCGCATCAGGCCCGCACTAAAATCGAAGTGCTGTCCGGCGGCGAAAAAGCCCGGATCATGTTGGCCCGTGCCTTTGCCCTGCCCAGCAATTTTCTGGTGTTGGACGAACCGACCAATGATCTCGATCTAGAAACGTTGGACCTGTTGCAAGCCATGTTGGCCGATTATCCAGGTACGGTGTTGCTGGTCTCGCACGATCGGGATTTTCTGGACCGCGTGGTGACCTCAACCATCGCTTTTGAGGGCGATGGTCATTGGCAGGTTCATCCGGGCGGCTATTCAGATATTCCCAAACAAGGCAAATCATCCAGCCATTCGCAAACCGACAAGCCAACTACCAAGACATCCAAACCCAAACCGACCAAATCGGGGCAAATGACCTTTAAGGACAAACACGCGCTTCAAACCCTACCCGGTCAGATTGCCGCGTTGGAAATTGACATTGCCGCTTTGCAGCAACAACTGGCCGATCCGGACCTCTATACCCGTGACCCGGCGACGTTTCAAAAACTCAGCGGCAAGCTGACCGACAAAACCAAAATGCTGGAAACCTGCGAGGAACAATGGCTTGACCTGGAAATGCAGCGTGAGGGTTTGGAATAAGGTTGTTCGCGGGTTTTGCCGATGCTTCGAGGCTCCCGCTGGTCGCACCTCAGCATGAGGTGAGTGGTGTACAATTGGTTCGGTTCAAAAAGTTCCTCATCCTGAGGTGCTGCGGAGCAGCCTCGAAGGATCGGCAAGTGGCAAGTCAATCCAACCCCGGTCCTCGGATATCCTTTTATCGCTTCCCTCCGGCCACCCTCTGACTTGATCTACCGTCTTGATTGTCAAGTTATTTGCATGCCTTTCCATGGTTGGTTTGTTTTCAAGATGGCATTGAGAATGACGATCATTTTTCGCATGATGGCGACGAGGGCAACTTTGTAGGGTTTT
>JAJFFR010000247.1 GCA_021776555.1 Robiginitomaculum sp. | reverse complement strand
AAAAAAAGCAGCCAGCATTTCCTTCAACCGCAGCAAGGCCCGTGGGTTGTTCGCCGCAAATGGCCCACCGCGCCCATCGTGCAGATGAAGAACATCAAAGGCTCGATCACTGGAAGTGGTTGATATTCGGGCGCTGGCAATTTCAGCTCCGCTGGCCGTAGCCACCGCGCAAAGACCGGCAAACAAGCCCGGTTTGTCTTCGGCCCAAACCACCATATTGGTCAGAAATTGCCCCGATCCCGCCAATAGTTCAAAGCCCAGTTCCTGTTGTTTTTTGCGGGCCTGCGAGACCATTTTTGCATGGGCCAATAATTGGTCCTGAGAAAATTCCAGCCAATACCGGTCATCCGGTTCGCTACGCCAGAACTCCCAAAACGTGGGATCAGGCAGTGCCTTTTGTAGCTTTTTGAGAATTGCACTGATCTGACTTTCCATTTGCGTCGCGAACACATCGCGGTTGGAACGACCCAACAAATAGCTTTCGGTCTGCATATAAAGATCAACCAGTAATTGACCTTTCCAACCGGTCCAGACCTCTGGTCCGACCGCTCGAATATCAGCCACCGTCAAGGCAAACAATAAGCGCAAGCGTTCCAGTGATTTGATTTTGGCCGCAAAACGCGAAATGGTTTCCGGATCAGCCAAGTCTCGCCCCTGTGCCGTATCGCTATAAAGCAAATGGTTTTCAACCAACCACCCGGCTAGCTCCACTTCGGGGCGACTTAAGCCCATACGCGAACAAGCGGTACGGGCGGCAATTCCGCCTGCGACTTCCTGATCCCCCAATCCCTTGCCGGTATCATGTAGCAACATGGCCAGATACAGCACCCGATGGTTTTTTGACTTGGCGAGCAAAGCTGTCATATCAATACCCGTCAGCTTCATCCGGCCATTTTCCAGTTTCCGCAATACACCGACCGCCCGCAAAGTGTGCTCGTCCACCGTATAGGAATGATACATGTTGAACTGTGTCTGGGCGATAACCCGGCCAAATTCCGGCACTAATTTACCCAGCAAACCGGTTTCGGCCATCAGTCGGAGCAACGTTTCCGGCAAGCGGGCTTGAGTCAGACATTCGATCAATGGCTGGATCAGTGCTGGGTCTTTTCGAACCGTTTTGGGCAGACCGGAAACCGCACGGCGCACATGAGCCAAGGCATCAGGGTGAATATCAACCGCCACTTTATCAGCCAGCAAAAACAATTGCACCAATTGGCCCGGCTGGTCTGGGTTTGGCGCTCGGCCTTCAAAGGCCAGACGACCATTGAACAAAACAAAGCCGTCTTCATCCATCTGCCGGGTACGCTGTCTTCGCATCGGAACCCAACGGGATAAGCCGCTTGGCGCCGCTTTGTCGGCACGCTCTTCCAGCTTGGTACAAAAAATCCGGGTCAGAAAGCCAACTTCACGAGCATTTAGAAAATAAGCCTTCATCAACCGCTCAACGCCGGGCTGCTCCGGGCCATCACGGTATTTCAGTTTTTTGGCAATAATTGGTTGCATATCGAAGGTCAGCCGATCTTCATCGCGGCGCGTTAAAAAGTGCAACCAACAACGTATTGTCCACAAAAAACGATTGGCTCGCTCAAAGGTCCGATACTCTTCAGGGGTGAAAAAAGTCGGTTTGGTTCCACCAGCCACAAAAGCGTCTGGCTCGATCCTGCGGGCGATCCACACCAGAGATTGCAAGTCCCGCAACGCGCCTTTGCCTTCTTTGACATTCGGCTCCACTAGGTACCGGGCCGACCCCTGCTTTTCGTGGCGCGCATCGCGCTCATTCAGCTTGTCTGTAATAAACGCAATGTTGCTTCTGCTATTATATTTTTTGCGTAAACTTTTTGCCAATCGCTCAATTGGAGTTTGGAGGCCAAACAGCGCACGTAAATCCATCATGGCCGTGCCGATGGTATGATCCGCGCGAGCTAATTGTCGGCACTCTTTTTCAAGGCGCACCGCATGCCCCACCTTCAAACCGCAATCCCAAAGCAGATACAAAACCTGCTCAATCGGGGTTGCAAATTTTTGGGCATCGCCTTTTCGGATTAAAAATAACAAATCAAGATCAGACCCGGGAGCCAACTCGCCCCGGCCATACCCACCGGTCGCGCCCAGAGAAACCTGTTCTGGCCAACCGCCCTCGGTCACATCCGCAACCAAATGACAGATCGCCAACAACACCTGATCCTGTTCGACACAAAAGGACCGGGCGCAAGCCACACCATCGTCGGTTTTTTTCAATAACGCCAACGCCGCTTTGCTTACTTTTTCCTGCTCACCTTTCAAGCAAGTCAGGATTTTAGGCCGAGCCGCGTCAAACGAGCCTGCCTTGGCAACTATTTTCTGTAATGTAGCAAAGAGTTTGTCAGCGCTGATTGTCGTTGTTTTCGCCTTGCTCATGGTTGCTTCTTGTCGGCCAGCAGCCGCAACTCATAGATGAACTCCATAGCCTCACGCGGGGACATATCATCCAATTGCGCGGCGCGCAGGCGGGTCTCCACCACGCTAGGCTTAAGCACAGCTTGTGGTTTGGCTCTGGGTGCAAAAAGCGGCAAATCTTCAGCCAGTGCGCCCTTGTCATTGCTGGCCTCCAGCTCGGATAACACTTCGGTTGCCCGCGCAATCGCCGCATCAGGCAGGCCAGACAGCCGAGCCACTTGAATACCGTAACTACGGTCCGCCGCGCCCGGCACCACCGTATGCAAAAAGACTAAATCGCCATTCCACTCTTTGGCCTTTAGGGACACATTGGCAATGTGCGGTAGCCGTCCGGCCAATGCGGTCAGTTCATGATAGTGGGTGGCAAACAAAGCGCGGCATTTATTGATCGCCTGTATATGCTCAGCCGTAGCCCACGCAATTGCCAGCCCATCCCATGTGGCGGTGCCACGACCAATTTCATCCAAAATCACAAACGAGCGTTCGGTTGCCTGATTCAAAATGGCCGCCGTCTCAGTCATTTCAACCATAAAGGTCGAGCGACCTCGTGCCAGATCATCAGACGCGCCCACCCGACTGAACAACTGATCCACCAAGCCGATTCGCGCTTGCTCAGCAGGAACAAACAACCCGGCTTGCGCCAAAATGACCATCAAGGCGTTTTGCCGCAACCAAGTTGATTTGCCGGCCATATTGGGTCCGGTCACAAACAACAAGCGCGCCTTGTCTTCGCGGGTTTTACCCAAAGCACAATCATTGGGCGTGAAGTTTCGTTGACCATCCCGGGCCAAAGCGGGTTCAACCACTGGATGACGACCCGCCTTGATCTCAAAATCTTGATGGTCCCCTAATATGGGCCGGACCGCCGCATTTGACCGCGCCCAATGTACATTTCCTTGCAACACATCCAAACCAGCCAAGCCGTAGGCGATATCGCGCACCGCTGTGCTTTCATCCAAAACGCGGCTCAGAAATCCATCATAAATTTCTCGCTCCAACGCCAAAGCCCGGTCTGCTGCAGACCGTATTTCAGTCTCCAACCCCGACAATTCATCGGTGGAGAACCGCACCGCGCTGGCCAAAGTCTGGCGATGCCGGAAAACATCATTTAAGGGTTCACCCAACAAAACCTGTGCGTGTCGCGGGGTCACCTCGACAAAATACCCTAACACATTGTTATGTTTGATCTTCAACGCTGGCAGGTCAGTTTTTTCACTATACTTGCCTTGCAGACGCGCGATCCGACGCCTTGAATTATCTCGCAATTCACGTTGTTCATCCAATGCCGCCGACCAACCTTTGGTCACAAAGCCGCCTTCTCGATCATAAACGCTCGGGGTTTCTACAAAAGCATTTTGCAATTCTTCTACCAAAGCTGCCAAACCAGCCCGGCCTTTCAGAGAAACCGTTTCCAGATCATCGGCCAACCCTTTGGGTAAGTCTCTTTTAGCTGCCTCCAGAAACAGGGCGTTGATCATCTCTCCGGCGGACACCGCGCGGGCTGCACTCAACAAATCACGCGGGCCACCACGCCCCAGAGACAGCCGCGAAAAAGCGCGAGCCAGATCGGGTATTCCTTGTAATTGCTTACGAATTTGTTGGCTGAGGTCTGGCTCGTCCAACAGCCAAGCGATGGCGTCCAACCGAGTGTTGATCTGCGCCAGATCGGTCGAGGGACGCTCCAACCGGTCGGTCAATACGCGCGCACCGGCAGCCGTTACCGTTCGGTCCACTGCCGCTAACAAACTGCCCTTACGGGTGCCAGTTAATGTGGCACTGATTTCTAAAGATCTGCGAGTGGCCGGATCAATAGCTAAATGGGCGCTGGTTTGATGCTGAACCGGCGGACGCAATTTGGGTGCCGAGCCAGCCTGGGTCAGCGCTACATAGTCATATAGCGCGATCAACGCGCCCGTCTCAGCCCGGCTAAATTGTCCATATCCATCCAACCCGGTAGCACCAAATGCATTTGCCAATCGTTTTTCCTTGACAACGGTAACCGCAAAAGATGAACTTTGCATCGGTGTCAGAGCAATTCCGAGATGGGACAGGAATTCTGGCGCTTCCAATGTTTCGGGCAATAACAGCTCTTTGGGGCTTAACGAGACCAATGTTTCTTCAAGTTGTTCTGCGGCATTTGTTCCAGAAAAACTGATGGTCGCAAACTCGCCGGTGGAAACATCGGCCCAAGCCAACGCCAACTCTGCCGAAGCCGTTTGGTTCAAGGCCATAATCCGGTTGGCGAGCTTGGCGTCCAACAAAGTTTCTTCGGTAAGGGTTCCTGGCGTGACAAGCCGCACCATTTCACGGTTCACCACCGATTTTGGACCACGTTTTTTAGCCTCTGCCGGGCTTTCGGTTTGCTCGCAAACCGCGACCCGAAAACCTTTTTCGATCAATCGCAGCAAATACCCCTCTGCGGCTGCTACCGGCACGCCGCACATGGGAATGTCTTCACCATTATGGTGACCGCGTTTGGTCAGGGTGATGTCCAACGCCCCTGAAGCTGCAATGGCATCATCAAAAAACAACTCGTAAAAATCGCCCATGCGATAAAACAACAAAGCATCACCCGCCGTCTCGCGGATGCGCATATATTGGGCCATCATCGGCGTAATGCCGGGCTTTTTCAGTTTTTTTGTTCGAACCATTCGTGCAGGATAAAGCACAATCTAAATGGTGGGTACCGGTTTTCAGACAAATTGTGTACCTCGCGCCAAATCAAGGCCCCATTCCGGCAGCCGCCTGAAACCACAGTATGGATTGCCACAACAACCGAACAGCCATACGTTTTTGATCCCGGAGAAAACGGCAGGAGATTTTGGGTAATGGCACCGCGCAAGCAATCCACATCAGATCAGGAAGCTCTGGACTTTCACCGTTTCCCGAAACCCGGCAAAATTGCCATCGCCGCCACCAAGCCGATGGCCACCCAGCGCGATCTGTCTTTGGCCTATTCCCCCGGAGTTGCTGCACCCGTTCTGGCTATCGCCGAAAACCCGGATGCAGTGTACGATTATACTTCCAAAGGGAATATGGTGGCTGTGGTATCTAATGGCACAGCCATTTTGGGATTGGGCGATCTGGGACCTGCCGCATCTAAGCCGGTCATGGAGGGCAAATCCGTTTTGTTCAAACGGTTTGCCGATGTGGACAGTATCGATATCGAGATCGAAGAGACCGATGTCGATGCGTTTGTTGAATGTGTCCGACGATTTGGCAACACTTTTGGCGGTATCAATCTCGAAGATATCAAAAGCCCCGAATGTTTTATGATCGAAACCGCCTTGCGCGAGGCGTTGGACATTCCGGTTTTTCATGATGACCAACACGGTACAGCAATCATTGCCTCTGCCGGATTGATTAATTCAGTTGAACTGACCAATCGTAAAATGAAAGACCTGAAACTGGTGCTGGTCGGGGCTGGAGCCGCCGGTTTGTCCGTATTGGAGCTGGTGCAATCCTTAGGCGTTCGTAAAGAAAACACCATTGTGGTCGATGCCGACGGGGTAATTCACGATGAGCGTGATGATTTGGATCAATGGAAACGCCGTCATGCCATTCAAACCCCGCTTCGAACCTTAAGCGAAGCCATGGCTGGTGCGGATTGCGTGCTTGGACTGTCTGCTGCCGGGGCCATTACCCAAGACATGGTCAAATCCATGGCTAAAGACCCAATTATTTTTGCCATGGCCAATCCCGATCCGGAAATTACTCCCGAAGATGTTTATGCGGTGCGCCGTGATGCCATTGTAGCCACCGGTCGGTCTGATTACCCCAATCAAGTCAATAATGTTCTTGGTTTTCCCTATATTTTCAGGGGCGCGCTGGACGTTCGAGCCAGAACCATCAATGAAGAAATGAAAGTAGCGTGCGCCAAGGCCTTGGCAGAATTGTCTCGTGAAGACGTGCCGGACGAAGTGGCTGCCGCCTATCATGGCGCCCGGCCCAGCTTTGGCAAAGAATATATTATTCCGGCTCCGTTTGATCCGCGATTGATCTCGTTCATTCCTCCCTTTGTGGCGCAAGCCGCGATGGATACCGGTGTGGCGCGCAAACCGATTGTGGATATGGATGCCTATCGCGATCAACTGGCCCAACGTCTGGACCCAACCGCCGCATTGATCCAGACTATTCACAGCGCAGTTCGCAGCAAGCCGCAAACCCTTGTGTTTGCCGAGGGTGAAGAACCCGCCATGATCCGCGCCGCCCATGCATTTCAATCCCAAGGATTTGGCAAAGCCATCCTGATCGGGCGCGAACAGCAAGTCAGGCGCAATATGAAACTGGTTGGCCTGGAGGCCAATACGGACCTAGAGATTTGCAATGCCATGTTGTCAGATCGCAACCCAGATTATTTTGATTATCTGTATGCCCGCTTGCAACGCCGGGGCTATTTGAGCCGGGATGTGCAGCGATTGATCAATAATGATCGCAATATCTTTTCATCCTGCATGCTGGCATTGGGCGATGCCGATGCCATGGTGACCGGCATCACCCGCAATTATGATATTGCGCTGCGAGACGTATTACGAGCCATTGACCCAGCCGAAGGCCAACGGGTGGTTGGCGTTTCCATCGCCTTATCCAAAGGGCAAACCGTATTTATCGCCGACACCAATGTAACTGAGTTTCCTACCTCAGAAGAATTGGCCGAGATCGCAATCGAAGCAGCTCGAATGGTTCGTCATCTGGGCTTTATGCCGCGTGTGGCCTTCTTGTCGTATTCCAATTTTGGTAATCCGGGCGGCGAACGCTGTCAGAACATTCGCGAAGCCGTGCATATTTTGGACGAGCGGCCCGACATTGATTTTGAGTATGAAGGCGAGATGGCGGCCGATATTGCGCTGGATCACATCGCCCAGCAAATGTATCCGTTTGCCCGCCTAACTGGACCTGCCAATGTGCTGGTTATGCCAGCGGTTCATTCAGCGTCAATCTCCACCAAGTTGCTCAGCGCCATTGGTGAAACCACAGTGATCGGGCCTTTGCTAACCGGATTATGCAAGCCGGTGCAAATCCTTCCCTTAGGAGCCAATGTGTCCGAGATCGTCAATATGGCGACGTTTGCCGCCTATGCGTCCGGCATTGAGCCTGATTGAATGCCTCTGGCCTCTGGACTGCCGCGCAACATGATCCAGATCACCAAAATCGCCGCAGGCAAACCGTAAGACGCGGTGACCAGAAAGAAATTGACATAACCAATCGCGTCGGCCAACACCCCGGAAAATCCGGCCAAAAACTTACAGAAAAATGCATAAAGCGAGCTGAACACCGCATATTGGGTGGCCGCATTGGCTGGGTCGGTCAGGGCTGACAGATAGGCGATAAAGGCCGCACCGACAAACCCCGCTGCGAAATTATCAGACCCAACCACAACCAATAACCGCCACGGTTCTGCTGTTCCTTGCATGGCCAGCCAAGCAAATGCGCCATTGGTTAAAACGGTCACCACCGCACCAACCAGCAGCGCGCGCATCAAACCGGTCCATAACGTCAGGCCGCCACCCACAAAGCCGCCCAACACAATCAGCCAAGGCGCGATCAGGCCGGTGATCGCTCCGACTTCGGACTTGGTATAACCAAGATCGGCATAAAGCGGCGAGGCCATTACACCCATGGTGAAATCACTAAGGCGATAAATCGCCACCAACCCAAATACCGGCAGCGTCCAAACACCAAGCCGTCTGACAATAGCTAAAAATGGTTCTGTCACATTGGAGGCAAACTGTGCAGACCAACTTTTTAAGGATTTTTTTGTTTGCTCAATGGCTCGGTGCGGTTCGCGAATTTTGAACAGCAAACCACCAATCGCCAACATGACCAAGGCCATAATGCCATAGGATACTTTCCATGAAGAATGGTCTGCAATGACCAAACCCACACCAGCAAACATAATCGCAAAGCGATACCCAAGGATATAGGTCGCAGCCATGCCTGCCTGTTCGCGGTTTGGAGCCGATTCAATGCGCCACGCATCAACCGAAATATCCAAAGTTGCGCCGGAATAGGCCAGAATAAATGCCCCGATCAGGGTCAATGTTAGGCCTTGGGCTGGATCAGAAAAACCGATTAACAGCAAACCAATGGCTGTGCCAACAAGTGCCAGAAACATCCAAGAGCGGCGACGACCCAGCATTTTGTGCAGAACCGGGATTTGCAGCCGATCGACCACCGGCGCCCATAAAAATTTGAAGGTATAAGCCAGTCCTACCCAGTAGAAAAAACCAATGGTTGATCGATCAACACCAACCTCTCGCAACCAAAAAGACAATTTGGAAAACACCATCATCAAGGGTAAGCCGGAGGCAAAACCCAAGACCAACATGGCTGGATAAGATAAAATCAATTCGCGCCATGGGCGGCGAGCAGGTTTGGTCGATGGCTTGGCTGTGTCGGTCAAAGCGATTTTCCTGAAAATTAAACTCAGGCCGTTTTCGCCTTTTCACCCCGGTTTGTCCAACGCTTCTGTGCGGCGTTTAGTGCATCGATACTAATTGGCTTGGTTAAAAAGCCATCCATCCCGGCTTGGTGGCAGGCTTTTTTATCTTCGGCAAAGGCATTGGCGGTTAGCGCCACAATTGGAATATCTGCCCAAGCGCCGCCCATTGTCCGAATCGCGCGCGTTGCACTTAGCCCATCCATTTTAGGCATGCGCACATCCATAAAGACCAGATCAAACGAGCGCCCTCTGGCCGCCTCAACCGCGTCCCAACCGTCCTCAACATGGGTGACCACACAACCGGATCGTTCCAACAAGGCCCGCGCCAGTTTGGCATTCAACAAATCGTCTTCGGCCAGCAAGATCTGCAAGGCCGGGCGAGCTTCCGGTGCAGTGGTGTTCGCCCGCACTGACGCAGCCATTGGACTTGGCTCCACCGAGGCGTCCGGTACAATTTCAGGTGCTGTCTTTATCTCGTCGGTTGCGATTTTAGTTGGCTTTTGAAACGCTGCAAGCCGGTTGCGCCGTCGGTCTTCACGCTGGTCATTGCTGGTTCGGTTTCGGACCCGGCGATCAGCATTGAGGCGTCCAACCGAGAGACTACCCCCATCAGCTAACCCTGTTTCCACCCACTCAATCCAATACAGTTTTTCGTCTATGGTAATATAACCATAGGCTCGATTTTCATCAAAAGCCCCGGTCTGGGCGCCTGCCATGCTGGCATCCAGTTTTTGCCCGATCCATTTTTCGGCATTTTGGCCAAAAGCGTCAACAAAAGCTGCATTGACCATTTGGATGTTTTGGTTGGAATCGCGAGCGAAAACCAAATCTGACATTTGTTCAAAAAGAAGTTCCGGGTTCATCGATATGGCTCTGCCTGATTAGGAAATTGATTGATCGCAACGGTTAGCAGACGGGCCTTAAGAAACCGTCATCAACCATGAATTTTTCGCGGTTGAACGAGTGTGTCTGCTGCGTTGGTGCAGACCAAGCTTTCCGCAACATGCAATCGTCAAAACGTGATCAATTTTTCCAGATCGACAATGATTGACTCGGTTGTTTTGAGTAAAAGCATAAATTGTTTGTCGACCCGGCCTGAAACACACATATATTTATTGATGAAGAATTTTAGAATACATAATCGGGATGCTCGGCGGCTTTGGTTGAGTACACATGGCTTGGCCGGTACACCAACAGGTCCGTTGGACGTGATGGCGATCATTCGTCTATTGGGGTTCGTGCAATTAGACACGATAAGAGTGGTGCTGCGAGCGCACCATCACATTATTTGGTCTCGTAATCAAAATTACCGCGAACCTATGCTCAATGTTTGCTTGGCCGAAGAGCGCGCACTATTTGAACATTTCACCCATGATGCCTCGGTTCTTCCAATGGAATTTTACCCGATGTGGCAAAAACAATATCGACGGATGAAGGCCAAACTCGACAATTCAAAATATTATCGAGCCGTGCCAAAACCCGCTGCTCGGCAAGTAATCAAAGACCGGATTCGCGACGAAGGGCCGCTTTCCACCCACGCGTTTAACAGTAAACACAAAGGCCAAAAGCAGATGTGGTCAAGGCCGCCACATAAAATGGCCCTTGATTACATGTGGTATATTGGCGAGTTGAATACGTCCCATCGAAAGAACTTCGCAAAATACTACGACTTGGCCCACCGGGTTGTCCCACAAGCGATCCTTGACCAAACCCATAATGATCAAACCCAAATCGACTGGCTTTGCGAGAATGCCTTGTCCCGGATTGGTTTCGGTAGCTTGGGCGACGTCCAACGGTTTTGGGAAGCAATGAGTAGTCAAGAGGTTCGATCCTGGGAAAAACGGGCGCGCAGCAAACTGGTTCCGGTTCTGATTGAAACTGCCGCTGGAAATTGGGTAGAGGGAATTGCGCCGCAAAACATTGAACAAAAAGTTGCCGAAGCCACTCCCCCCACATCGCGATTGCGCATCCTCAATCCGTTTGACCCAACGATCCGAGATCGAGATCGGTTATTACGATTATTCGGTTTTGAATACCGAAATGAAATGTTCGTGCCAGCCGCACAACGCAAATGGGGATATTACGTCTATCCCCTACTCGAAGGACCGCAATTTGTTGGACGAATTGAACTGAAAGCAGACCGTAAATCGGGATTGTTAACCGTTCTGAACTTATGGGCTGAACCAAAGATAAAATGGACCCCGGCCCGTCACCAAAAACTATGCGCCGAACTGGCAAGGTTGGCAAAAATGATTGGTGTTAATCAAATACAGTGGAATTGCTCACCACACCCGGTTAGCGGTGCAAAATAACTTTTTCGATGTACTAATGGGTGCCAAAATACCCCGACTAATCGGGAAATAAATTGAACGCACCGGCCAGTGTTCGGGCCGCAAAAACCACCATCAAATCTGAATTTGTCGAGGTTGAACCATAGTGTCTGCTGCCTGTGCGGCGCGGCGACGTAAACCTAGACTTTCCGCAATATGCAATCGCCGAACGGCAGTTGAGCCTTCCAGATCGGCAATGGTTCGGGCTGTGCGTAACACCCTATGGTATCCTCTGGCCGTTAATTGCATGGTTTCAGCCGCCTTGATCAACAATTGCCGCCCTGCATCGTCCGGGGTCGCTACGTCATCCAATGAAGCGGTGCTGATCTCGGCATTGGTCACACCATTGGTCTTTGATTGCCGCGCCAATTGCACTTGCCGGGCTTGGGCCACCCGCAAGGCAATTTGCTCCGTTCCTTCGGCTGATGGCGGTAAAGCAAGATCGGCTGCGGTAACCGCCGGAACCTCGATTTGTAAATCCATTCGATCCAGCAGGGGTCCGGAAATCCGAGCCTGATAATCATTGGCACAACGAGGACCCCGCCGACAGGCATAGCCATCATTACCCGCCGAGCCACAACGACACGGGTTCATCGCGCCCACCAATTGAAAGCGGGCCGGGTAGGTAATGTGGGCATTGGCTCGCGCTACACTGATCGAGCCGGTTTCCAGCGGCTGGCGCAAGCTGTCCAGCACTTGCGGGGAAAATTCAGGAAACTCATCCAAAAACAACACACCGCGATGAGCCAGACTGGCTTCACCCGGACGGGCTTTTTGTCCGCCACCGACCAAAGCTGCCATAGAGGCAGAGTGGTGCGGGGTGCGAAACGGTCGCGCTCGGGTCAACCGCCCCTTTTCCAACAATCCAGCCATCGAGTGAACCATCGAAACTTCTAACAATTCTTGCGAGGAAAGAGGTGGCAACAGACCGGAAAGTCGGGCCGCCAGCATGGATTTACCGGACCCGGGCGGGCCGACCATTAGTAAATTATGACCGCCAGCCGCAGCAATTTCCAAGGCCCGCTTGGCCATTTCCTGTCCACGAACATCGCGCATGTCGGCTACAGCAGGACCTGGCTCAAGCGGGCCAGCTTCGGGGGAGGTCAAAATCGCAGCGCCCTTTACATGGTTGACCAAAGAGATCAGATTGGGCGCAGCTAGAATTTCCATCTCGCCAGCCCATGCTGCTTCGGGTCCATTGGACACTGGGCAAATCAATCCGAGATCAGCACTGTTCGCCGCCATTGCCGCAGGCAGGGCGCCGGTGACCGCGGCAATCGATCCATCCAGCGACATTTCGCCGATCGCTGCAAATCGATCGAAGGCGTCTTCGGGGATCGCCCCGATCGCCATCATCAGCGCCAAGGCAATCGGCAAATCGTAATGGGAACCCTCTTTGGGTTGATCAGCCGGAGCCAAATTAACCACCAGACGTTTGCCAGGCATAGCCAAGCCAATCGCCGCAAAGGCCGCGCGAACCCGCTCGCGGCTTTCGGCCACCGCCTTGTCGCCCAATCCAACAATTGAAAAACTGGGTAAGCCGGAAACCAGTTGCACTTGCACGTCAACCGGACGGGCTTCTATGCCATCAAATGCATATGTGGTGATCCGGGTGGCCATCTGTGCTTCTCCGCTTGGCCACGATCTCTATCGGTTTTTGATCTGTTTGACAAGAACAAAAAGAGAACGTTACTTTGCGGTAGATTACGAGGCCAGTTTACTTTCGATGGCATCCCACAACAATGCCGTAGCATTAACGCCAGTAAACTGTTCCAGCTCGCGAACTCCGGTTGGTGATGTAACATTGATCTCGGTCATAAATCCGCCGATCACATCGATCCCAACAAAGATCAGACCACGCCGTTTCAACTCTGGTCCAATTTTTTTACAAATTTCCAGATCCCGCTCAGAAAGCGCCACCGCCGCAGCTTTGCCGCCCACATGCATATTGGAGCGGGTCTCACCCTTTTGTGGAATCCGGTTAAAACCGCCAGCCAATTCACCATCAATCAGAATGATCCGTTTGTCGCCCTCAGCCACCGAAGGCAAAAATGCCTGCACCATCACTGGTTCGCGACTGATCTCAAAAAAGGTCTCCAGCAATGATGAATAATTGCTGTCATCTGCTTTCAACCGAAAAACACCGGCCCCGCCATTGCCGTATAAGGGTTTAACAATGATGTCTTTGTGTTTGGCTCGAAACTGCGCGATAGCCTGTTCGTCGCGACTGATCAGGGTCGGCGGCATCAGGTCGGCAAACATCAGCGGAAATATCTTTTCCGGGCTAGAACGCACCCAAGCCGGGTCATTGACCACCAATGTTTCGCCCTGCACCTGCTCCAACAAATGCGCCGCCGTAATATAGGCCATATCAAACGGTGGGTCTTGGCGCATCAAAACCACGTCCGTATCATTGGCTAAATCAATTATCCGCTCCTCGCCCAGATTTACATGATCGCCATGTTTGCGTCGAACCGTAACCGGCCGTACCCGCGCCAATACGCGACCCTCGACATAAGAAAGGTGTTCCGGTTGATAGACCAAACAGGCATGGCCCCGGCTTTGCGCTTCTTCGAGCATGGCAAAACTAGTATCGCCATCAATATCAACCGATTGCACCGGGTCCATCTGGACCGCGACTTGGATTTGTTTTGTCATTGTTGCCAATTCCTGTCTTGATCAATTTTGTTGCAAAACAGGTAGGCGGACCCATGGCCGAACGCAAGGCCGGGTTGTTGGTGCAATTTATTCGTCTATGCCCGCCAAATCATCTTCTTCAACACCAACCAATTCATCTTCGAGCGGAATGGCAGCCTCTTCAGGAACCACTTCCTCATCGCGAGTTTGCGGGGTGACCATATAACTCACCACTTGTTTCACATTAGGTACCAATCGGGCATGTGCGACAATGCGCTCTATCTCACCTTCTGAGCGAGCCAACCCCAACAGATAAACGACACGGTTGCGGGTTTCGATATTGATGTTGGTTGAGCGAACGGCTCGATCCGAGAAAATTCGGGTGCGAACCCTCGTGCTGATCCATTTATCTTTCGTTCCGGCCCAAAAACCCTTTTTGCCACGAACTTCAATTTCATTAGCCACTTGGATCACCTTGGGCGCGCTCCACGCGATCCGCTCGGCATCTATGCGCAGCTCCGGCGTCGTTACATATCCGGCGAGCAAGGTCAGACCGTCAGCTACTTCGACGCTAACGCCGCCCATTTCGCCATGTCGGCGCAACCGAGTTCGGACCGACATGGTGGCACTAGCATCATCGACGCTACGCCCCATGGTCCGTTCTTTTGATGCGGCACCACTGACCGCGCCGACCACACAGGCGCTGAGCATTGGGACCAGTCCAAGAGTTAGCAAGAGTAGGAGTTTACGCATTTTTCGGTTCCATCGGCAAAAGCGAATCAATTATTCGCCATTGTGAACGGCAAAGGTTAAGTGATTGATCTGTTTCCCCAACCATCATCACCAAACGCGCTCTTCAAATGTTTAGGCCAGCGCCATGGCCCCAGCAGGATCAGGTCAAAACGGGTTTCCCAATCCAGTCCTTTGGGCGGATTTCTGGCCAGATATAAGCTGGCAGCTCGCACAATCCGGTCGGCCTGAAATGGGGATACGTCCTCAGACGTAGCGCCCGTACGGCGATATTTCACCTCAACAAAAACAATGGTTTTGCCACGCGCCACGATCAGATCAATTTCGCCGACTGCACAGCGAAAGCGTCGCTCGCGAATTTGATAGCCTTTCAGCTGCAACAACCAAATCGCCAGTCCCTCGCCCCAACGGCCAAAGCGTTCGGCCCGACGCTTTTTGGTTTTATGGTTCGGTTTCGCATTCACGATGGTTTGGCACGCAAATCAAGCGCCCGGGCATACAACTGCCGCACCGGAAGGCCACACATTTGTGAAACTTCCCGCGCCGCCGCCTTGACCCCGGATTGCGCCATGGCTGCCCGCAAGGCTTGATCAATTTGTGCGTCGCTCAAAACTGGCCCGCTGGTTTCAGGCGGACCAAGCAGTAACACACATTCACCTCGAATTTTTTGATCTTTCAGTTGATCAATCAATTCTGACATAGGGCTTCGCACAATTGTCTCGTGAATTTTGGTCAGCTCGCGAGCCAAAACAGCCGGACGCTCGCCAAATACCTGCATCATGTCCGACAGGGACGCCAAAACTCGGTTGGGCGATTCAAAAAAGATCAAAGTGGCGGGAACCGAAGTTAGTCCGTTAAAAAATTTCTGACGCGCAATGGTTTTGGGCGGTGGAAATCCAGCATAGAAAAACTTGTCGGTTGGTAGGCCCGACACACACAATGCGCTCAACACCGCAGATGGGCCGGGGATCGGGATAATCGGCAAGCCAGCGTCGGCTACCGCTCGGCCCAATTTGAATCCCGGGTCAGAAATCAGCGGCGTTCCGGCATCACTGATCAGTGCGATGGCTTGGCCTTGTTCCAGCCCTTCCAAAACGGAAGCCCGGACCTTGTCGGCATTGTGTTCATGATAGGGGCGCATTGGCGTGCTAATCCCGTATCGGTCCAGCAAGCGCCGAGAATGCCGGGTATCTTCGGCCAAGATCAAATCGGTTGAGCTTAATATATCCAGCGCCCGAAGGGTAATATCCCGCAAGTTTCCAATCGGTGTGGCGACCAGATACAAACCTGCATCCAGTTTCGGTCCACCGAAACGGTCATCTTCTTGCCCTTTTTTGCTGTCGTGAATTGCTTCTGTCATCGGGGGTCGCTATCCATGAGGTGTGTTTTGCATAAGTTTGGACGGAAATGGTGATTGATCCAAGAGCTATATTGAGCCTTTGTCTGACCAGTTTGATCTTGGTCGGCTGCGTTACAGATGACGGACAGGGGTCACCCGGTCCGTATGTTCCGGTTCAGCCACCGATTGTGTCCCAACCAGAACCCGACCCACAGCCAACACCCGACACCCCCGAACCAATCCAAGGTACGGAGTTGGTTCTGCCGCACGCCGAAGGCAGAACATTGGTTCGGATCGCGTTACTCTTGCCGTTTTCGGCTAAAAGCAAGGCCTTGCAAGATCAGGCGCGCTCCATGTTGGCGGCGGCTGAACTGGCCATTTTTGAAAGCAACGATCTGCGCCTTGTCTTGATTCCCAAAGATACCGGCGGGACTGGCGCGGGTGCGGACCATGCGGCTCGCACCGCCATTGAAGATGGTGCCGATATTTTAGTTGGCCCCTTATTGGCTCGCTCGGTTTCTGCCGCAGCCAAACAAGCCAGACCACACGATATTCCGCTCATTTCGTTTTCGACCGACCAAAAGGTGGCCGGTAATGGCGTTTACCTGATGAGTTTTCAACCCGAAAACGAGATCACCCGGATCATTGATTTCGCCAGCAAAAACGAACATTTCAATTTTGCATTGCTGCGCGGGCAAACCGCCTATGGGCGGCGGGTGGAAAAAGCCATGCTACGTCAGGTGCTAGCCAATGGCGGCAGTATAACCGACATCGAAATTTTTCCACGCGAAACCAACAAGATGAACGGACCAGCCTCTCGCATCGCCCATACGAATGAGCGCGAAGCCGCACTGGATGCTTGGCAATTGGCCGGTGGGATCGGCGATCCGGCCCTCGATCCTGAATTTGAGTTCGAATTGCCCTATACGGCGGTTTTGCTGCCCGAAAGCGGCATTCGCCTACAATCCTTAGCGCCCTTGCTGCCCTATTTTGATGTGGACCCCAGAAAAACTAAATTCTTGGGAACCAGTTTATGGCATGATGAAACCCTGAACCGGGAGCCAGCTTTGTTAGGCGGTTGGTTCCCCGGACCAGACCCGCAAAGCATGGAGGCTTTTTTAGGTTCCTACCAACGAGCCTATTCTCAAAAGCCAGAACGGTTGGCTCCTTTGGCCTATGATGCCATCCGAATAGCCGGGATTATTTCCGAGGCTGATGATGAGGGACAAATTCAGATACGCCGGGATTGGCTGGAAGATGAAAATGGTTTTACCGGCGCAACTGGGTTGTTCCGGTTTTCAAAAAATGGCTTGGTCGAGCACCAATTGGCTGTTTTTGAGATGCGCCGGGGTCGTTTTGAAGTCATTGACCCAGCCCCAACCGCATTTGATTTGCCTTCGTTCTAAGGCATTTCTGATTTCATTTACCCCCTCTCCCCTGTGGGACGAGGGAGCACTATTGCCCCGATTGTAACAGTTACGCCCCCTCTCCTTTGGGAAGAAGGTCGGGATGAGTGGATCACACCTGCGAAAGCTCAAACCAAAAGATCAAGCGCAATCCGATCAACCAACAACGGATTGGTCGCAATAAGCTGTCTTTTTTCAAGACGAACCGTACCGGTCTCCAACGCACTGTCCAACTTTTGTGCGTCCAATTTAGCGCCAGCCCGACTTTGCATGAGGTCCAGATCAATTCCCTCTGGCAAACGCAAACCCAGCATTAGGCGTTCGGCCAGATCATCATCGGCTGCCAGGCTTTCCAGCTCCAATGCACCCAACCCCTCTTGCTGCACAAGGTTCGCATAGTCCTCTGGTCGCCGCAAATTCGCCACAGCGTGTCGCTTCCCATTGACCCGCACACGGCCATGGGCGCCGGGGCCAATGCCGATCCAGTCATCGCCTTGCCAATATAATAAATTATGGCGCGATCGATTGGTTTGACCTGCACAATGGTTGGATATTTCGTAGGCGGGCATTCCTGCCGCGCTTAACGTCGACTGGGTCAGACCGTAAAGATCCGCCGTCTGATCATCCGGCATAGGCCGCAATTTGCCGCGCTGTTGCCATTTGGAAAACGCCGTGCCCGGCTCAATACTCAAACAATACAAAGACAGGTGCCCCAGCTTTAATGCCAAAATATCGGATAGCGCACTTTGCCATTGCTGCCCGGTTTGGTCCGGCAGACCATAAATAAAGTCAGCTGAAACCAGTTCAAAATGAGTTTGCGCCATTTCTAACGCGCGGGTTGCGCTGGTCGCCGTATGGTCGCGCCCAAGAAATTGCAATTGTCCATCATCAAACGATTGCACCCCCAGCGATAAGCGGTTCACGCCTATTTGAGCAAAGGCTTCATAGCGTGCTGCATCTTGATCGGTTGGGTTGGCCTCTAGTGAAACCTCGATGTCCGATTCAAACCCAAAACTGCACTCTGCGGCTTGCAGGATTTTTTGCACTTGGGCCGGTTCCATGCGCGATGGGGTGCCGCCACCAAACGAGATGGAAGCCAACGGCTTTCTGGTATCAACTCGTGCCGCCCAGTGCTTGATTTCAGCAATCATCGCATCAACCAAAAACCCAGTATCTTGGCCTCGATCCCGGCGCACATTAAAATCGCAATACGGGCAAATCCGGGCGCAATAAGGCCAATGTACATAGAGGCCAAGTGCAGCAGGTTGCCCTTTCTCAGGTGGAGCCATCAGAACAAATTATGATGTAAGAGTTTTTGAAAAGCCATTTGGCGATGACTCATACCATTCTTTTTGTCCGGGTCCATCTCACCAAAAGTTTGAACCTCTCCATCCGGCACAAACATCGGATCAAATCCAAAACCGCGTGTGCCGCGTAACGGCCAGACCAATTTGCCGCGCACTTCGCCGCGTTCGATAATTTGCCGACCATCCGGGAATGACAGCGCCAGCACACAGACAAAACTAGCTGACCAATCAATTGCGCCTTGGTCTCGCAATTTTTCAGCAACCCGGCCCATAGCAGAATACCAATCACGCGGCCCGTCCTCTTGTTCGGCCCAGCGGGCTGTATAAATTCCCGGATCACCACCCAAAGCAGTGACACACAGGCCCGAATCATCTCCCAGCGCCACTTTTTTGCTGCGGCGTGCTACATCAAGCGCCTTTAATGTGGCATTTTCTTCAAAACTGCTGCCGGTTTCTTCCACATCGGGCAGGCCCAGGGCCAATGCGCTTTGCATTGCCACGCCCTTGGGTCGAAACAAATCTTCAAATTCAACGATTTTACCAGAATTGTGACTGGCTAGGACCAACTCGCGCACTTTTGAACAAACCATTTTCTAGACTCACTCATTTTTTACTTGATTGAAATTCGATATGGGTTTATCGAATATCAATCATCTCTATTCGCAGCAATCCGTTGCAGCTCATAAGAATACAAACAAAAAGGCCAACTTTTGTGAAAGCCCTCGGCAAAAACTCACTTGCGACCTTCCTTAACACTATTTTGGTGTTGGTCAGCTGGTTTTTGTGGGCCGCACTGGCCGTGTTGTTTCTGTTCGGGCTGCCCGCCTTGGTTATTGATTCTTTTCATGACCTTAGTTGGGTCGCTAAAGCGCCACCGCCTGCACTGGTTTGGCCATTTTCAATTATGTTTGCCATCTTTGTATTGGCCACACAAATGGTGATCAGCCGCTTGCGAAAAATTTTTGCTACCCTGATTGCTGGTGATCCGTTTGTGCCAGAAAACGCAACCCACTTACGAACCATTTGGATAATTTTGGTTGGATTTGAGGTGCTAAACATGGCTTTTTCATCCGGAACTTTGTTGGCGCAACGGGTGTTTGGCGAGACATTCGCCGGGTTGCGCGGGGAGTTTCATATGAACTGGTCGCTGTGGCTGGCAGTTGCCGTACTTGTAGTCTTGGCAGAAATCTTCAATGAAGGGGCAAAAATGCGACAAGAACAGAAACTGACGATTTAGGACCGATATGGCCATTCGCGTAACATTGGACCGGGTATTGCTGGAGCGACGTATGTCGCTGACCGAACTGTGTGATCGGGTCGGTGTCACCATGGCCAACTTATCTATTTTGAAAACCGGCAAAGCCAAAGCTGTCCGGTTTTCTACCCTCGAAGCGCTCTGCCGGGAATTAGACTGCCAACCTGGAGAGTTACTACAATATGTCGAAGAAAATCAGGAGCGTGACGCAGCAGAATAATCCAATAATACCAGTTTCCGAGCCGCCCTTAAACGGTGGTTTGGATGACGGCGGGAACGAGAGAGCAGGTGGGATATGAAATTCACATCACACCTGTTTCACATCAAACGCCCCCCAGCGCGTTCCCGCCGTCTTTTTTACCTTAGTCTATTTTGCAAGAGCTTCAAACCCTTGGGCTGCTCTTCGGCCAAAGTTTATTTCAAAGCATCCCGTTGTAGTTTGAATAGAGTTTCACCAGCCGATTCAGCCAGCTCCATGATTTCAGAAAACTGTTTCTTAGTCATCGGCCGGTCTTCGGCTGAAGCCTGAACTTCAATCAAACCGCCAGAACCGGACAGTACAAAGTTAGCGTCAGTCTGTGCGGTGGAATCTTCTGCATAATCTAGATCACAAACCGCTCTGTCTTCCCAAATACCGCAAGAAATCGCTGCAGCCTGATCAAACACTGGATCATGCACCAGCACCCCGCGATCCAATAATCCAAGCACGGCTAGCTTCAGGGCAATCCACGCCCCGGTAATCGATGCCGTTCGAGTGCCGCCATCGGCTTGCAACACATCGCAATCTAACACGATTTGCCGTTCGCCCAATTGGCCCAGATCCGTTACTGCCCGCAAAGATCGGCCAATCAATCGCTGAATTTCCTGGGTTCGGCCTGATTGTTTGCCTGCTGCGGCTTCGCGCCGACCTCGGGTATGCGTGGCTCGTGGTAACATGCCGTATTCAGCGGTTACCCAACCCTTGGCCTTGCCCCGCAACCATGGCGGCACCCGATCATCAATGCTGGCCGCACACAAAACCCGGGTATTGCCGAACGAGATCAAACACGATCCTTCCGCATACGGAGCCGCACCGGTCTCGATGGTAATTTCGCGCATCTGGTTTTGGCCCCGGCCCGAAGGTCGCCCGGTGTCTGACATGGTATTCTCCTCAAATTTTTCTTTGTCACAGCTTCTAGCCTTGCCCGGCGAGGTAGAAAACCCCAGATTGGGGCAGATATAGATTTTACAGGCTTTCCCATGGCACCCTTACGCGGGCCGGACATTGCAGACCTTGACCAACGCTCTCGCCAGATCTTTCGAGAAATTGTCGAGGCATATCTGACTGGCGGTGACCCAATCGGCTCCCAGACCTTGGCCGAAACTGGCGCTAGCGGTCTGTCTTCGGCTTCAATTCGCAACACCATGTCTGCTTTGACCTCGTCAGGCTTGTTAATGTCACCCCACAAAAGCGCCGGACGCATTCCAACCCATACGGGCTTACGTTTATTTGTTGATGGCTTATTGCAATTTGGCGATCTGAATGAAGTTGATCGGGCCGATATTCGTGGTCGACTGTCTGACCGTCCGGTTGAGCAGGCCTTAAATGAAGCCTCCAAAATGCTCTCTGGCTTAGCTGGTGGGGCCGGGTTGGTGCTGGCGCCGGTGCAAGATCACGCTTTGCGCCATGTGGAATTTGTCCCGCTTTCTGCCACGGAAGCGATGGCGGTGCTGGTTTATGAGAACGGATCGGTTGAAAACCGGATTATGGCCGTGCCCGCCGGAACTACGCCTTCGGCCTTAACTGCGGCTGGAAATTTTTTGTCGATCCGATTAAAAGGCCGATCGCTGTCCGGAACGCGTGACACGATATTGCAGGAAATTAAACACCATGATCATGAGCTGGACCGTGCGGCAAAACTGATGATTGAAGATGGGTTGGCCCATTGGTCCGCCCCCCCTGATGGGGTTCGAACCTTGATCGTGCGCGGTCGTTCTCACTTGATTGAAGATATCGAAACCGCCGAAAACCTAGAACGCATCCGGATTTTACTGGATGAACTGGAACAAAAAAAGGAACTGATTTCCTTGCTGGACGAGGCTGGTAAAGCTCCCGGGGTCAAGATATATATCGGTGCGGAAAACCCTTTATTCAGCTTGTCGGGTTCAAGTGTGGTCACGGCACCCTATATGAATGCCAGTGGCCAAGTTTTGGGCGCGATTGGCGTCATTGGCCCAACCTGTATAAATTATGCACGGGTTATTCCAATGGTAGATTATACGGCGCAGGCACTAGGGATTTTAATGCGTCAAACGACAGCTAAGTGATGGAAAAACGAAACATGACCGACCAACAGCCCCCAGAAGAGACCGCCCCGGCCAACCAGAACGATGAGGCAGAGGATGCTCCGACTGCCGAACCGGAACAAGACCCAATTGTTCAACTTGAGGCTGATCTGGTCGAATCCCGGGACCGGACACTGCGACTGGCTGCGGAGTTGGAAAATTTGCGCAAGCGTTCAGAACGCGCCGAGCAGGACGCCCGCAAATACGGCGTTTCACGATTTGCCGAAGATATGCTGGGCGTGGCCGATAATCTGTACCGAGCGTTGGACAATGTCCCGGCCGAAGCTCGGCTGGATGCCTCTGACCGGATGACCCAATTGGTTGAGGGGGTCGATATGACCCAAAAGTCCCTGCAAACCGCCTTGGAACGACACGGGATCAAACAGATCAACCCAAAGGGCGAGAAGTTTGACCATAATTTGCACCAAGCCATTGCCCAAATTCCATCGGCCGAACATCCCAATGGGGTGGTCGCCGAAGTGGTTCAACATGGCTATTCCATTGGTGACCGGGTGTTACGCGCCGCCATGGTTGCGGTCTCAACCGGCTCACCATCCCAGACCGGCGCTGAAGGCACATCGCCCAACCCGGAAGCAACACCGGGCAGCACGATTGATACCAAGGCGTAATTTCATTGAACGCCCTGCGGCATGTTTGGCTCTGGTTGGCGTTGGTTCTTACCTACCTGTTATTGCCAACCGTTGTTTTGGCGCAAACCAACCAGACCACCCAGCTGTTGGCCGAAGGCCGTCAAATCGCCCAACGTTATGGCAACCAGCTCTGGCCTGGTTTCAGCCAAACCCGGTTTGATGTTTTACTGGTGACCGCACATCAGGAGCTTTTATTTTGTGCAAAAACCCGACCACAGGGTTTTGAACCTTGGCGCTTTGACTTGGAAACCGCCTGCCCGGTTTATGTGAGAAAGCCCGGTAAGTATTTGCCCAGAACACAAGTGACCGTTCGTCTTGAGGAATCCGGTCCGACCATTGTGATGGGCGAGCCACAGGCACTCGAAGAAAACCCCGCCGCTTGGCTGGCTACCTTGTGGCATGAACATTTTCACCAATACCAAATGTCGGGAGCTGATCAGCAAAGCAGGATTACCGAGGTCGATCAATTTTTGTATTCCGATCCGGCAACCATAAAGGCTCTGACCTCTCTAAGTCACCAATTGGCCGAAACTCTTCGCCAACCGAACCGCAAAACCCGGCTGCACATGGCGCGCATCTATGCCACCAATCGAGTTGAAACGTTGTTGCCGTTGTCTGGCCCGGACCAAGCCTTTTTAGAGCTTCAATTGTGGCAGGAGGGCGTAGCTCGCTACACCGAATTGGCCATGGCTGAATTTGCGGCGGGGGGCATCGCACAAACTGGCCGTTCGTCCCATGATTTTGCTGCTTTGGCGGCGAACTTGCGAAAACGCATTTTGCAGGTGTTGGCTGAGCCGGAACCGCTTCGTCATCAGCGGGTGCTGTTTTATTCGATAGGCGCCGCAGAGGCCCTAATTTTGGATGAACTCGACCCACTTTGGCGAAATGCCTATCTGGCGCACCCATTTGCATTAAGGGACCATTTCTCCAAAATCGCTGCCACATCTGTTTCCGACTGACCTTGCAATCCTCGTTCGTTCCGTTTTAGGATAAAGCCGCGCTTGGGGGCGTGTCAGACAAGGGGCAAACCATGACACTTGCAACCATTGCAGCAATTGCTGCAACCGATCCGCTCACCGCCACTGAAACTTGGATGAACACCATGACTGCCGAGCAAATTGCCCGGTCGAATGGTTATTTTGTAGGTGGATACTGGCTGCAATTATGGAATTTTTTAATCTCACTTGCCGTGGCTTGGGTTTTACTAGCTGGTAAAAGGTCGGCACGGATGCGCGATTGGGTATCCAGCAAACTACCCCGTTGGCTGGTTAGCCCATCCTATATCGGCTTGTATGTGTTCATCACCACCCTGTTGGTCCTACCGATGACCGTGTATCAGGACTTTTTCAGGGAACAACAATATGACCTGATGAACCAGACGTTAGGCGGTTGGTTTGAAGAGCAAATAATTGGTTTTTTTGTTGGGCTGGCAATCACCATGCTGGCGGTTTGGGGCCTGTTTGCCCTGATCCGCAAATTAGGTCCGGCTTGGCGCTGGTGGGGCACTGGCGCAACCATTGCCTTTTTGGCTTTGATGATCATGGTTTCACCTGTCTATATTTCACCATTGTTTAATGACTATACGCCGATGGAAGAAGGGCCGCTCAAAACAGAAATTTTAGCTATGGCCGAGGCCAATGGAGTACCGGCTGACAATGTTTATGTTTTCAACATTTCGAAACAAACCGACCGGGTCACCGCCAATGTTTCCGGGTTTTTGGGAACCACGCGTATTTCACTGTCTGACACCTTGCTCGAGCGGGTTTCACCTGAAGGGGTGAAATCAGTGATGGGTCATGAGATCGGCCATTATACTTTGGGTCATATATACGAGATGTTGATCAACTTTGGATTGGTGATTTTCTTCGGTTATGTGTTTACCCACTCTGTTTATGGGTGGGCACACCGTCGATGGGGACATGCTTGGGGCATTGGTCCGATTGGCGATATCGCCGGATTACCATTATTCTTTGCTGTGTTGTCAGTGTATTTTTTCATTGCCACTCCGGTCACCAATTCAATCATTCGCTCCAACGAAGTAGAGGCTGATTATTTTGGCTTGAATGCCGCTGCCGAACCGGACGGCTTTGCCGATGTTTCAATGATGTTGGCCGAGTATCGCAAAATGCGCCCTAGCAAATGGGAAGAGATTATATTTTTTGATCACCCATCGGGCTATAACCGGGTGCTGATGTCCATGAAATGGAAAGCCGCCCATGAGGTGATTGATGCCAATGTGGTCGGCGATCCAGCCATTGTTGACGAATAGCCAACTTTATGCGCAAAGGTTCAGTCGTCGGCTGAACCTTTGCCACATTAGGTCATTCGCTCAGATTATCGCACCACCCGCATCGTCAGATTGATCCGCCCACCCTTGGGCACCAACGTGGACGTACCGGAATAAATTCGGTCAATTCCATGAAAGCACCGCCGTGAGGCACCGCCCAACACCACGACATCCCCCGATGACAGCTTGAACGAGCGAGTTGGGTCTTTGCGGTTCAGACCGCCCAACCGGTAAAGCGCCTGATCGCCCAAGGATATGGAGACCACCGGCGCATCCTTTGCATCTTCATCGGCGTCCACATGTAGCCCGAGCTTTGCGCCCTCACGGTACCAATTGATCAGACAGGCTTGCGGATCATCCGACCATTCGGCTACATCTTCCCAAAGTTCCAACAATTCTGGCGGCATTGCGGGCCACGGTTTGTCCGTGCCCGGGTGCGTTTCGCAATACCGGTAGCCCGATTTAGCCGCAACCCAACCCAGTGGACCAAAATTGCTACCCAATGTGCTCAAAGGCGTTCCGGTTCGTGGCATTTTACCTCGAAAAAACGGAGCGGTTATGACCACTCGCTTCACCGTTTCGATCAAGCTTTGATGTTGTTCACGGTTCAAATAGCCGGGCAAATAGCGAAACCCGACCGGAAACGGTTGTGCCATCACAAAATGCCCATTGCCGTTCTTACTTGTTTGGCAAATACTTCATTGCGCTGGTCGTAAAACTGCCGAACTTGTTTGGTGATGGTTGGTGGTGCGTTGGCCGCCGAACCGGCTTGAAACGGTGGGGCGGGGTCGTATTCCAAAGCCAGCTGGATCATTTGGGCGCTAGTTTCGCCGGCAATCTCTGCGGCCAATGTTAGGGCGAAATCAATCCCCGCCGTAACCCCACCACCGGTGAATATATTGCCGTCTCGAACCACCCGGGCATCCTGCCGGATTGCACCGGTTAGAGGTAATAGATCACGATAGGCCCAATGGGTTGTGGCTTTTTTGCCTTTCAGCAACCCAGCCGCGCCCAACAAAAAGGCTCCGGTACAAACCGAAGTGATATATTTGGCGGTTCGTGCCTGTTCTGCCACAAACCGGACAGTTTTTGCATCAGACATCGCTGCCGCAATGCCAAAACCACCTGGGACACACAAAACATCCAGTTGTGGGCAATCACCAAACTGGACAGTCGGGACCAAGCCCAAATGACAATCGCTCATCACTGGGTTCATGGTTTTGGAAATAATGTGAATTTTTGCACCGGGCAGACGGTTCAACACCTGCAATGGCCCGGTAAAATCGAGTTGGGTTACTTGATCAAAAAGGACAAAGCCGATGTGCATACCGGCAATTTGTCATGAAACGCCGCGCAGTTCAATTAGCCATGGGCCGGGAACAACCGCCAAAAATAGTGAGAATGATTTTACGATAGATCAAACTGGTTAATTGGCTTCTGGCAGGCGTTTGGTTTTGCCAAAGGCGCGACTGTCTGGTTTGTAGACAAACCGTGTTTTTCCCGAAACACAACAAAGATCAGAGGTCTTTTCCTCGATTTTTTCCAATAGAACACAACTTGCCAAAGGCTCCTCTGTCATCGGTCTTTCATAGCGCCACCCGGCGCAGTCCAAACTATCTTCTTCGCACAATTGGCGGCATTGGTCTGGAGTCAGGCTTAGTGTCGATTGCATGAAATATTCAGGTCCAGAGAACCGCATATCGTGTCTTTCATCGGGCGCAGAGCCACACGCAGACAACAGCAACCCAACAAAGAACAACGTGAATTTATTCATGTAGAAGTCTATCGCGGGAAAGCGCAATAGGCGTCAACATACCCATCGTTATCACTGTCTCGGTTGCCAAATGTGTTCAGGTCACAATCCTCATCATGACCGCGTGCATCACAAACTTCTGTATTACCCGGATAGCGATTGGGATCGCCGTCGTCGCAATCGTCGCCGCCGCAGCTTATACTAACATGGCCATCGCCATCTGAATCAGGAATTGTGTCGCAGGCTGGTTCGCACTCATCAGCCGCTTCATCACAGGTCAGCCCGCTTGCAACGCACATTGGCAATGACCCTCGCATACAACCTCGCGCATCTGCCCCAGACCGGGTCGGTGAGCATTGTTCATATCCATTGCACCAAACACCGTCAGAGCAATCCGCATCGGTGGAGCATATCTGGGCCGATGCCGATCCCGCAAACAATACGCCCCAGAATAAAATGATTAAATACCGCATGGTTTTCATCCTAGTTACAGGTGCCCGCTGCCGGGTTTTTGCGAACGTCATTGTCGTCACAATCCAACGCATTTAACGACATACCAACCAAACCACTGCCCGATGCACAAACATGAGTTTGGTGCTCTGGATCACCAAAACTATCACCGTCCGCATCCCGATACACGGTCAAGGTTACCCCCTCATCAACCAAGCCGTTGCAATCATCATCCTTGAAATTGCACACTTCATTCTGGTTTGGATGTACTGCCGGATCACTATCGTCACAATCTAGCGCCCCATAGCTGGTCGGGTCATTGGCGCTGGCCCGTCGGCGCATTTCATCCAGTGCATCCCGGCGCGCTTTGGCTCGGGCAGCGGCCTCACGAATAGCCGCATTTCGCTTGGCTTGCATTTGGTCAAACATATTTTCCACCGCCGGATTAACGCCCAGTTTTGGCGCAACAACGATTGCACGGCCACCGGGGTTAGCCACAACTCGGGACGAACCGGTTGGCGCGGTCCTTATCCCGGCTTGGGGTGGTGGTTTCGTTGGCCGCACTGTCGTGGCTGGTCGGTTGATGAGCACTGGTTTTTGTAAAACACTGGTGCCCACCTTAAGGTTGGGCGCGGCAACCACATTTTTGACCCCAGAGGTTCTGCCATTGGCTCGGACCGGTATTGGGACACTGTTTTTCAGGTAACACTGCGGTTTATACCCGACCAAGCGATCGCCTCTGGCTCTGTAGGTCCAAGATTTACACTTTTTGTCAGCTATACAGGCTTTTTGACAGCTTTTCGGGTCAGCCCTTAACAGGGTCAAGGTTTTATAAGTCGCGCCGGGTAACTGGATGTTTTTTGTGAACGCGTCAACCTCGGGCGGGGCCGTGTTTGCGGCGACAATCCGGACACCGGACACACAACAGGTATTGCGAACATCCAATGCCTTGCGGTCTTTCAGGAAACAACGAGATTGTTTTCCTTGCACGCCCGGATTTACATAGGTCCACGCTTTACATTTTACGTCATCAAGACAGGCCTTGCGACAGACCTCCGGATCATTTCGGCTTTGCCAGAAATTTCGATAATCATACCCCGGTCGATCCGAGTTATTGAGGCGAGTCATGGTATCGGCAGATGCGATCTGTGGTGCCAGAAAAGCTAGCATAAAGACCAATAGCGCTTTGAATATAACATTCATCACAAATGCCCCCATTTACAGTAGGGGTACTCCAGAATGTTCAAAAAAACAAGTTTTAGCCAAACCA
>JAJFFR010000246.1 GCA_021776555.1 Robiginitomaculum sp. | reverse complement strand
GACCCATCAGCCCGAACATGAAGCGTTATCCGCCTTGCTGGCCCGGGATCGTGATCGGTTTGTGGAGGCTGAATTATTTATTCGTCAGCAAATGGGCTTTCCACCATTTGGTCGTTTGGCCGCCATTATTGTGTCGGCCAGTAGTGAACAAAAAGCCATCCGTGCGGCGGCCGATTTTGCGGCGCGGGCCCCTGCGGCAAATGGCATTGAAATATGGGGACCGTCTGAGCCGGTCTTTGCGGTTGTGCGGGGTCGTTGGCGGCGGCGTTTGCTGGTGCGTTCAGAAAAACAAACGGATTTATCGACCTATATGCTGGATTGGAAACAGAAGTTCCGGGCCAGCGCCGATATCCGAGTCAAACTGGATATCGATCCGTATAGTTTTTTTTAGAAAATCAACACTGTTTCAAATTCCGCCACTCCGGCGCAGGCCGGAGTCCAGGTTTTTTATGGGTCCAAGTTAAGAGCTGGATACCGGTTTTCACCGGGTTGACGAGAGTGAGAAAAGCAGATGAGTCTGGATCCGAAGGGTCAACCGGTCTGTTGTTCCGACGAGTCCTCATTGGCATTGGCGGCTTTTACCGCTTCTTGCATGGCTGAATACAGCCGCTTGGGCTGGATCGGTTTGGCAATATGATCATCCATTCCGGCGGCCAGATATTCTTGGCGTTGGTGTGGCATAGCATTGGCGGTGACCGCCAAAATGGGTGTTTTATCTCGGCGTTCGGCCTGTTCTAGTTTGCGGATGGCTAAAGTGGCCTCGACCCCATTCATATTGGGCATTTGGATATCCATCAACACGAGATCAAACGCGCTGGCTTTCCACATCTTGACCGCTTGCGTGCCGTCTTCGGCAAACACCAGATCGGCTTTTAAGGGGGCCAGAAGGGCTTTCATGACCATGCGGTTTGTCTGGTTATCTTCGGCAATCAAAATACGTAAAGCGGGTTTTCCATCGGTTTTTGTTGGTTCATTGGAGTCATTGACCTCTTCAATCGGCGCGTCAGCCAAACGGGTGACTGGCACAAAATACCGGAAGCTGGAGCCTTTACCCAATTTGCTGTGCAGACCAATTTCGCCACCCATTTGTTCGGCCAATTGCTGACAAATAGCTAGTCCAAGACCGGTACCGTCATATTTGCGGCTCAACGAGCTATCGACCTGAGTGAATTTATCAAAAATAGTTTTTTGCGCCTCAATGGGAATGCCAATGCCGGTATCAATAATATCGAACAGCAAATAATGTTGGCCTTCGGCATCTACTTCTTCGTCGATTTTGATGGTGACGCTACCGGTTTCAGTAAATTTCAATGCGTTGCCAACCAGATTGCCGACAATCTGGCGTAAGCGAGCTGGATCGCTTTCATACTGGTTTTCCTCGGCAACCGAACAATCTAGTTTCAAGGCCACGCCTTTTTCATCAGCAGTCGCCATAAACAAGTCACGGATCGGCCGGGCCACATCGCAAATCCCAAAGGCTTCTTCGGCAAGGCGAAACTCGCCAGCTTCAATTTTGGACAGATCCAATACGTCGTTCAGAATGGTCAGCAAGATATCGCCGGATTTTTTAACCGTATCCAACATACCGAATTGAGTTTTATTGAGCCGAGTTGCGCCCAACGCTGTAGCCATGCCCATAATACCATTCAATGGAGTGCGAATTTCATGGCTCATAACGGCCAGAAATTCGGATTTGGCTTTATTGGCAATTTCCGCCTTGTCCCGGGAAAGCCGTAGATCTCTGGTTCGGGTGCGGACCCGGTCTTCTAATTCATCGCGGTAGGCCAACACTTCAGCTTGAGCCGAAGCCAATGCTCGGCCGCGTTTTTGGGCATCGCGCAAGATGGCATACCAGATCAAGCTAATGAGCAACAACGCGATGACCGCGCCAAACATGGCCTTGTTGGATGTAGCAAGGGCGGCTTCGCGCTCAGCAATTAAATCCACCCGGACCTGCAGCAATTGTTCTTTCATGGCCCGGTCAAACTGACTAGCCGCTAGATTATAGGCTGGGTCTCCAATAAACAAAGTGGCGCCGTTTTTGTCGCCCCGGCGAATGTGGTCGAACGCCTTTTCCTCATACGGCATCATTTTTTTTCTGGCGAGTTGGGCCTTTATGGCCGCTTCGATGGTCAATGCAGATTTTGCCATTTCTGTGGCAGTTTGCAATTGGGATTGTAATTGCGCGGACAAGGTACGGTAGCGACTTTCCCATCGGCGGTCGCCACTTTCGCGGGCTGAGGACAGAACATAGCTAAGCTCACGGCGGGTCGAGATCACATCGCCACGAATTTGTGCTAGTTCAGATGCTTCCTCGGCAGCCAATGAAATTTTTAATGCGCTTTGTCGTAAGGTAAAGCCCAGCCCGATGACCATGATAATAGTCAAGCTTAACGCCAGCAGAACCAAAGCGGTTCGCGACTTAAAAAGGGCCAGTTCTTTTAATCGGATGGGTGACATTCCCGCTCCACAGCATCCCTACATTGGTGGTATACTATTAGGCAAAAGGGTTAAATAATCGTGGAGGAGGCTGCGATTGCTGCCCGCAGGAAACCACATCAAAGTGAGGATGAGACAAAGCGGTGTCTTGCGGGGGGCAGTTCGTCATGCTATGTCGCCGCCGAGTGGATGAAAAATTCGATTCTCAAAGATCGTTTTTTTATAAATACTCATGGAAAAACAATTGGTTATCTGGCAAATCATTTGTCAGGCAACTCGATGTAAGCAAAGAGTGATTTCAAGTGCCAAGCGTACAAGTAAATTCAGCAAGTGCCGCAGGTCGTTATGCAATTGCCATTTATGAACTGGCGCAGGAGAGCAAAATCCTGCCCCGCGTCGAAAAAGAATTGCTATCTTTACAAAAAGCATTGCGCGGATCAGCTGACTTGATCGCGATGGCCGCGTCTCCAATGATCAGTAATTCGCAGAAAGTTGCGGTGTTTCAGGCCTTGGCGACCAAAGCAAAATTTTCACCTTTAGTGGTCAATTTCGTCGGGCTGGTCTGTAAGAACGGACGTGCGGCTGATTTAAGCGACATGGTTGATGGCTTTGTGGCTCTGGTTGATCAGGCTAAAGGGTCTTTGCAGGCCAGTGCGATCACCGCGCAGAATTTGAGCGCACAACAGAAAAAGAATTTGGCCTCTGGCTTGAAAAAAGCTTTGGGCCGCACGGTAAAACTGGAAACCGAAGTCGATCCACGGCTTCTCGGCGGGTTGGTTGTTCAAATCGGCTCGGTCATGTTTGACAGCTCTCTTAAAACACAACTTGAGGGACTGAAATTGGCGATGAAGGAAAGTTAAAAATAATGGATATCCGGGCAGCGGAAATTTCCGCAATCTTGAAAAAACAAATCAAGGGTTATGGCACCAAAGCTGAGGTCTCTGATGTGGGACAGGTTTTGTCGATCGGCGACGGGATCGCCCGGGTGCATGGCCTAGATGAAGTAAAAGCCGGTGAAATGGTTGAATTTCCGGGCGGCATCAAAGGCATGGCGCTCAATCTAGAACGCGACAATGTCGGCGTGGTGATCTTCGGTGAAGACCGGGGCATCAAAGAAGGCGACACGGTCAAGCGTTTGGGCGAGATCGTTGACGTGCCCGCTGGTCGTTCCTTGCTGGGCCGCGTGGTCAATGCTTTGGGCGAGCCGATTGATGGCAAAGGGCCGATCACTTCCAAAGATCGTCGCCGGGTCGATGTAAAAGCCCCGGGGATTATTCCTCGTAAATCTGTTCATGAGCCAATGGCAACCGGCATCAAGGCTATTGATGCGTTGATCCCTGTAGGTCGTGGCCAGCGCGAGTTGATCATTGGTGATCGGCAAACTGGTAAAACCGCCATTGCAATTGATACCATTATCAATCAGAAAAAAATCAATGAGAGCGATGACGAAGGTCAAAAGCTGTATTGTGTTTATGTGGCGATTGGTCAAAAGCGTTCGACTGTTGCCCAGATCGTAAAAACTCTCGAAGAAAACGGCGCGATGGATTACACCATCGTGGTGTCGGCTACTGCGTCCGAACCAGCTCCCATGCAGTATCTGGCTCCATTTGCCGGTTGTGCTATGGCCGAATGGTTCCGCGATAACGGTATGCACGCGCTGATCGTGTATGATGATCTGTCCAAACAGGCTGTGGCTTATCGCCAGATGTCCTTGTTGCTGCGTCGTCCACCGGGCCGCGAAGCCTATCCGGGCGATGTGTTTTATTTGCACTCACGTTTGTTGGAACGTGCCGCTAAATTAAACGAAGATAATGGTTCCGGTTCGATGACCGCATTGCCGATCATTGAAACCCAAGCCAATGACGTGTCGGCCTATATTCCGACCAATGTGATCTCGATTACTGACGGTCAGATCTTTTTGGAAACCGATTTGTTCTACCAAGGCATTCGTCCGGCCCTAAATGTGGGTCTGTCGGTAAGCCGAGTGGGATCATCTGCGCAAACCAAAGCCATGAAAAAAGTAGCCGGTCCGGTAAAGGGTGAATTGGCCCAATACCGCGAAATGGCGGCTTTTGCCAAATTTGGCTCTGATTTGGATGCGTCAACCCAAGCTATGTTGGCCCGAGGTGAGCGTTTGACTGAATTGTTGAAGCAACCGCAGTTCTCGCCACTGTCATTGGCCGAGCAGGTTTGCACGATTTATGCAGGTACCCGTGGCTATCTTGACAAAATTCCAGTTGGCGATGTTGGCCGGTTCGAGGCTGAATTGCTGCGAACCATGCATGCTGATCATTCTTCGATAATGGAAGACATTCGTTCAACTCGTGAGCTAAACGCCGACATCGAGAAACGCTTGAAAGCTGCTCTGGATACATTTGCCGGGCATTTTGCGTAAAACAGGATTGAGGACAAGCTGATATGGCTTCCTTAAAAGAATTTCGGAACCGCATCGATAGCGTAAAATCGACGCAGAAGATCACCAAGGCCATGCAAATGGTTGCGGCGGCCAAACTGCGTCGTGCGCAAGAATCAGTTGAAAGTGCGCGGCCGTATGCAGCCCGAATGGGGGCCGTCGTTGGTAATTTGTCCCATTCAATGACTGATCAGCCTGATGCGCCCCAATTATTGGTCGGTACCGGTGATGACCAGACTCATCTGGTTCTGGTCGCCAGTGCGGATCGTGGACTGTGTGGTGGTTTTAACGGTGCGATTGCCCGTAAAGCCCGCGAGTTGATCTCCGATCTGATTAAGCAGGGCAAGCAGGTCAAAATCCTTTGTGTCGGGGTGAAAGCCCATGAACAATTGCGCCGCATGTATGGTGATCAAATCATAGACGTTATTTCATTGCGTGAGCACAAGCATATCGACAGCAATATCGCGGGTTCGATTGCCACCCGCGTGCTGGAAATGTTTGAGGCTGGTGAATTTGATGTTTGCACCTTGGTGTTTTCCAAATTCAAAAACGTCATGACTCAAACACCGGCCACCCAAACTTTGATCCCTGCCGCTGGTTCGCTGGATGAACCAGCCGAGCTGCCAGATCTGGGTGGCGCTTGCTACACATATGAGCCAGATGAAGAGGAAATCCTCAACGTCTTGCTACCCCGCAATTTAAGCACCCAAATCTTTCAGGCACTTCTTGAGAACGTTGCCGGTGAGATGGGTTCCAAAATGACCGCCATGGACAATGCAACCCGCAATGCCGGCGAGATGATTGATAAACTGACCCTGCAATACAACCGAAAACGCCAGAGCATGATTACGACTGAATTGATCGAAATCATTGCCGGCGCAGAAGCGATCTAGGAATAGGTAAACGATATGGCCACCAGGAAAACAACCGCAACTAAACAACCAGCGAAAAAAGCGCCGGTTAAAAAAGCTGCTGTGAAAAAGGCACCCGCTAAAAAAGCACCAGCCAAAAAGGCTCCGGCCAAGAAAGCCCCAGCCAGAAAAGCTGCTGTGAAAAAGCCAGTTGCCAGTAAGGCACATGGTCGTGTGGCACAGATCATTGGCGCGGTGGTTGACGTGGAATTTGACGGTAATCTGCCAGATATTCTAAACGCGTTGGAAACCACAAACGAGGGTAAAACCCTGGTGATGGAAGTTTCTCAGCATTTGGGCGAAAATACCGTTCGTTGTATCGCGATGGATGCGACCGAAGGTTTGGTTCGTGGCGCACCGGTTTCAGACCGTGGCGAGCCGATCATGGTACCGGTTGGACCGGCCACCTTGGGCCGGATCATGAACGTCATTGGCGAGCCGGTTGATGAAGCCGGTCCAATTACTTCCAAATTCCGTGGCGCAATCCACAAAGAAGCTCCGGCTTTTGCTGATCAAAGTACCGAAGCAGAAATGCTAGTTACCGGCATTAAAGTGATCGATCTGCTTTGTCCGTATGCCAAGGGTGGTAAAATTGGTCTGTTCGGTGGTGCCGGTGTGGGTAAAACCGTTTTGATCATGGAATTGATCAACAATATCGCCAAAGCCCATGCGGGCTATTCGGTGTTTGCCGGGGTTGGTGAGCGGACCCGTGAAGGCAATGATTTGTACTGGGAAATGATCGAAAGTAACGTGAACATTGAAGGTGGCGGTGGCGAAAGCCGTTGTTCGCTAGTTTACGGCCAAATGAACGAGCCTCCAGGTGCGCGCGCACGGGTTGCGTTGACCGGATTGGCCCAGGCTGAGTATTTCCGCGACGAAGAAGGCAAAGACGTTTTGTTCTTTGTGGATAACATTTTCCGCTTTACCCAAGCGGGTTCTGAAGTGTCAGCCTTGTTGGGCCGTATTCCTTCTGCGGTGGGCTATCAGCCAACCTTGGCCACCGATATGGGTGGTTTGCAGGAACGAATTACTTCAACCCACAAAGGATCGATCACCTCGGTGCAGGCCATCTATGTGCCAGCTGATGATTTGACCGATCCGGCCCCTGCGGCTTCGTTTGCTCACTTGGATGCGACCACGGTTTTGAACCGGGCCATTTCGGAAAAAGGCATTTACCCTGCGGTGGACCCATTGGATTCCACCTCACGGATCATGGAGCCTCGGATCGTTGGTGAAGAACACTACGAAACAGCACGTGCCGTGCAGGAAATCCTGCAACAATACAAAGCACTGCAAGACATTATTGCCATTTTAGGTATGGACGAGCTGTCTGAAGAAGACAAATTGGTGGTGAGCCGGGCGCGTAAAGTTGAACGCTTCTTGTCACAGCCGTTTCACGTGGCCGAAGTCTTTACCGGCATGTCAGGTTGTTTGGTTGACATCAAAGATACCATTGCTGGCTTTAAGGGGCTGGTCGAAGGTGAATATGATCATTTGCCAGAACAAGCGTTCTACATGGTTGGTAATATCGATGAAGCGATGAAAAAAGCCGAACGTATGGCCGCCGAAGCTGCGTAATTTAAGGCTAACGCCGGTCTTAAGGATCAAACATGACTGACAAGCTGCATTTCTCACTGGTTTCTCCCGAAAAAGAACTATTTTCGGGCGATGTGGACAGTGTAACAGTGCCCGGCTCCGAAGGCGATTTTGGGGTCTATCCAGAGCATATGCCGGTGATGACCACCATTCGTCCCGGTGCTATATCGGTGATGAATGATGATGCGGAACGACGCATCTACATCATTGGCGGCTTTGCCGATGTCACCCAAGAAGGCTTGACCATTTTGGCCGAACAGGCCGTCGAATTGGCTGACCTTGATCCGGCTAAACTGGCCCAAGACATCACAGACGCCGAAGAAGATGCGCGAGATGCGAAGAGTGACGATAAACGTGAAGCAGCCGAAGAAAATCTGGATACCTTGCGTTCCATGCAAGATGCGATGAACGCTTGAGCGATCAACTAGACCGTTCGCATAAACGGCCTTTCTGGTTCAAAGCCGCCCTTGCCACCCTAGTTTTGATCGGTTTGCTCGGGGTGTATGCCCGATTTATTGAACCCAAAACCCTGATTGTGCGGAATTTTGACGTGACCGTGGCTGGCTGGACCGGTCCGTCCTTAAGCATTGTTGTGTTGTCCGATACTCATGTGGGTGGCCGTCATATGAGCGCGGCGCGGGTTGCTAAAATCATGGCCAAGGTGGGGGCGCTTTCGCCCGATCTAGTGTTGCTGGCTGGTGACTATGTTGGCGGTCATTTGCCAATGGATCAACACAGTGCCAATTCTCGGCAGGAAATCGCCAATGGTCTGATCGCGTTTGGTCAAGGCGCGCCAAAGTTTGGCACCTATGCCGTGTTGGGCAATCATGACTGGTGGTATGATGGCGCAGAAGTTCGCACTCAATTGGAACAAGCCGGAATTTCCGTGTTGACCAATGAAGTGGCTGTGGCCGATATCGACGGCTGGCAACTGCAAATTGCTGGCATTGGCGATTTGACCACCCATCATGCCAATATCGATGAGCTACTGGCCCAAATCGATCCAGCACTGCCGTCTTTTACCCTGACCCATAATCCGGATGTTTTTGTTGGCTTTACCGCCTCGGCTGCCATGAATTTTGCCGGTCACACTCATGGCGGGCAAATCTGGCTTCCCTTCTTAGGTCGTCCCGGTGTACCGTCCAAATACGGGACACGCTTTGCCCGTGGCCGTTATGATGACGATCCCGGCATCGTCATGGTCACCAGCGGCATCGGCACCAGTCAGTTGCCGATCCGTTTCATGACTCCGCCAGAGATCATGGTGGTGCAAATTGCTGGCACACCATAGGTCGTCTTTACGCCTCGTTGTTTTGTCTGATTGATCCCGTGACGTGCAATTTTCCCTAATATGTGGTATTCTTTGCCTTATAGGGACGAGTTTATTCGGCATTCGCCGTTATTCAGGGGAAAACTATGACCAGATTTTTAACTGCCTGCCTTACTGCAATGTTTGCGGTTTCGTGTTTGGCTGCTCCGGCTTTTGCCGATCCGGCTGCTCGATCAACCACCATCAAACGCCAAGTTAAATCCACCAAAGTGACCAATACAACCCGCTTTGTGCAAACCCAAGTTCGGGTGAAACGCTTTGAAAATTCCAGAGACAAAATTGGGATAGACAATACCCAAAAATGGGAATGTACCGAAACCCAAAATGGCTTTGGTGGTTGCGAATGCAAAGGGATGTTGGATTGCAAAGGTTTGCTAGATTCGGGCAATTGCAGCGGAAAAAGCTGGTGGGAAGACACCAATGACAATTCCGTAGGTGGCTGCGATTAGCCAAAGGTGCCGAGAATAGCTGTTACATGGACCCCGGACTAAATCCGGGAACCGAAAATGTGCGTATGCTCACCAGTCCCCGGCCTTGAGCCGGGGTCCACCTTTCTCAATCCCCGTCCATTTTGAGCGCTGCGATGAACGCGCTTTGGGGGATTTCTACTTTGCCGAATTGGCGCATTTTCTTTTTGCCGGCTTTTTGTTTGTCGAGCAATTTGCGTTTGCGGGTGGCGTCACCGCCATAACATTTGGCGGTTACGTCTTTACGCATCGCAGAAATGGTTTCGCGGGCAATGACCCGGCCACCAATGGCGGCTTGGATCGGGATTTTGAACATATGGCGCGGGATCAGTTCTTTTAGTTTCTCGACCAGCACTCGGCCCCGGTTTTCGGCTTGGCTGCGATGCACCATCATCGACAGCGCATCGACCGGCTCCGCATTGACCAATACGCTCATCTTGACCAGATCGCCGATCCGGTTGTCCTCGATGGTATAGTCAAAACTGGCATAGCCCTTGGAGATGGATTTCAGCCGGTCGTAAAAGTCAAACACCACTTCATTTAGCGGTAGATCATAAATGATCATGGCGCGCGAACCGGCATAGGACATGTCTTGCTGGATGCCGCGCCGGTCCTGACACAATTTGAGGATTGCGCCGATATATTCATCCGGGGTCAGAATGGTGGCGCGGATCCACGGCTCGGCAATGCTTTCAATATGCACCGGATCCGGCATGTCGGCTGGATTATGCAGCTTGACCAGTTGGCCATCATTCATGGTCATTTCATACACCACAGACGGCGCGGTGGCGATCAGTTCCAAATCAAATTCGCGGCTTAAGCGTTCCTGAATAATCTCCAGATGCAGCAGGCCTAAAAATCCACAGCGAAACCCAAATCCGAGCGCCGCGCTGGTTTCCATCTCATAGGAAAAGCTGGCATCGTTCAGGCGCAATTTGCCCACGGCGGCGCGCAGGTCTTCAAAATCAGCCGCATCGACCGGGAAAATCCCGCAAAACACCACGGGCTGCACTGGGCGAAAGCCCTCCAGCGCTTGCGCGGTCGGGCGTTTTTCTTCGGTGATGGTTTCACCCACCGCAGCATCAGCCACTTCCTTGATCGAAGCGGTCAAAAACCCAATCTCGCCGGGGCCAAGCTGGTCGACCATTTCGATCTTGGGCCGGAACACCCCGACCCGATCCACCACATAGGAGGCACCGGTCGACATCATGCGGATCCGCATACCTTTTTTGGCAATACCGTCCAGCATGCGAAATAATACGATCACGCCCAAATAAGCGTCATACCACGCATCCACCAACAGGGCTTTTAGCGGAGCCTGTTCGTCGCCCGCATCAGGTGCAGGCAGGCGCGCCACAATGGCTTCCAAAATGTCTTCGATGCCAATGCCGGATTTGGCCGAGGCCATGATTGCGTTGCTGGCATCAATGCCGATCACGTCTTCGACTTGCTGGGACACTTGTTCTGGTTCGGCGGCAGGCAGGTCGATTTTGTTGAGCACCGTTACGATCTCATGATCGTGGTCAATCGCCTGATAGACATTGGCCAAGGTTTGCGCCTCAACTCCTTGGCTGGCATCGACCACCAAAATGGAACCTTCACAGGCTGACAAGGAACGTGAAACTTCATAGGCAAAATCCACATGACCCGGCGTGTCCATTAGGTTAAGTACATAATCCTGCCCATCCTTGGCAGTGTAATCGAGCCGAACGGTCTGGGCTTTAATGGTGATGCCGCGTTCGCGCTCGATCTCCATATTGTCCAGCACCTGTTCTTTCATCTCGCGATTGGACAGGCCACCAGTGTGTTGAATCAACCGGTCGGCCAAGGTTGATTTACCATGGTCGATATGGGCGATAATCGAAAAATTGCGAATATGTTCAGGCTTGGTTGTCATGGGCCGGTGGGTAGCACCCATTGCATCACCCAACAAGCGTTGGTTCATTGATTTTGCAGGCAGGTTTTCATTCATAGCTCATTAGGGTTTTGGGCTGACAATCTAACCCCTAGTTTGCACCCCTTACTTACGAGGTTTTACCATGTCTCTGCGCCAGATCATATTGACCCCGGTCCTTGCTGTATGCTTGGGCCTAGTACTGGGTTGCGCCAGCAACTCAGCCGAACCAGATGCGGCCAGTAGTGCGCCAGCCTCAAATAAATCAACCTATAATAAGGGCGAAGTTTCGTCCGCCATGGCTGATTATTTCGGGGTGACCGCCGAGGCCGCAGGTTCGGCCATCGAGCGAGTATTTCGCGAATTTGGCCGTCCCAATGGCTATATTTATGGCTCCGAAGGCTCCGTCGCGATCGGAGTCGGTCTGCGCTATGGCAAAGGGACCATGCAAATGGCCAGTGGCAGTCTGACCAAGGTCTGGTGGCAAGGTCCATCGGTTGGCTGGGATGTAGGTGGCAATGGCTCCAAAGTCTTTACGCTGGTTTATAATTTGCAAAACCCAGAACAAATTTTTCAACGCTTTCCCGGCGTCGAAGGCTCAGCCTATCTGGTGGCGGGCATGGGCGTGAACTATCAGCGTTCCAATACCATCACCTTGGCACCGATCCGAACCGGTGTTGGCGTACGATTGGGGGCAAATGTTGGCTATCTGGCCTATTCAAGAAAACGCCGGTTGATCCCACTTTAAGATTTAGCAAAAGGCCGGGGGTTGGGTTTTTTCTACATTGCATCGTGTTGCCGATGCTTCGAGGCTCATTTCATTCGCACCTCAGCATGAGGAAGTTGTTGTTTCACTATGTACCTCATCCTGAGGTGCGAGGCGAAGCTGAGCCTCGAAGGATCGGAACACAACCGCCAATCTGGCCACCGGATTTAGAGTTAGCGCAAAACCCCGTTTTAACGGCCCAATGCAACAATCGTCAGCTCCGGCCACATGGCTTTCATGCGGGTGGTTTTTTTGGCGTATGATTCCGGGGAGACTTCTGATCCATCACCTCTGGGTTGGACGATAAAGCCGAATAGGTCATCAAATCCGTACGGGGCGTGGACATCAAATCCGCCTTTGTCGTCTGGCGCAATTGCCACCGCATTACACGGCGACATATAGCGTTCCAAGCTTTGTGCAGCAGTTTGCAAGGGGGCGTAGTCCAACCCAAAATGAGCCTTGAACCACAAATGTACCCGGGCCTGATTACGCACCTCGACATCGACACCCAGATCAGCAAAAGCCTTTGCGCAAACTTGGATCACTTTATCTTCGGCCTCATAGGACAGATCGCTATCATCAAAATAGGCTAGATCATAATCCAGCAAGCCGCGCGTCGGGTCATGGCCTAACAGGCCGTTCCACGCGCTTTGATACAGACATCCCGATACCAACATGCCTTGGGGCAAGGGCAGGTCCGGGATACGCCGCAGAATTTGCGCATTGACCGGATTAGCCAAGCACAGTTCCAGTAATTTTTGTTCCTGCACTTTTGGTGTAGCCTTGAAAAATTGCAAGTGTTCTGGCTGGTTCACCCGCGTAAGATCCCACCGGTTGCCGCTTGTACCTTGTCGATAATTTTTGTGGAAACCGCTTCAATTTCGGCATCGGTCAAGGTGTGATCCTTGGGCTGCAAGGTCACTTCAATGGCGAGGGATTTATGCCCATCTTCGATGCCTTTGCCGCTATACAGATCAAACACGAAGGCTTGGCTTATCAAGTTTTTGTCTGCGCCTCTGGCCGCCTTGCGTACCGCTTCGGCTGAAACATCATCCGGCACCACAAAAGCGAAATCGCGGGTGAGCGGCATCAGATCATGTACCGGCAAAGCAGTTCGTGTGGTCTTGGCATTGCGAGCGGCTGGAATAGCCGAGGGCCAAATTTCGAAACCGTAAATCGGACCATCGACACCCAATGCCTTTAAGGTCGCCGGGTGCAATTCACCAAATTCAGCCAAGGTATTTTTGGATCCCAAACGCAAAGCGCCGGACCGACCTGGGTGCCAATAAGCGGACGTATCGGTCATGGTTTGTAGTGCGTCTACTTTGGCCCCGGCGGCGGCCAATCCGGCCAATGCCGCAGCTTTAGCAGTGAACACGTCTGGTGCTTCGGTCCCTTGCCAATGGCGTTTCGGTTGGCCGGACAAAATCCCAGCAGCACATAAGAGCTGATCTTCGGGTTGATCCCCACGATAGACCGGACCCAGTTCAAATAATTGCAAGCTGCCTTGCCCGCGATCCGCATTGCGTTGTGCGCCCAATAATAAATGGACTAGCGCAGAAGGGCGCATGCAGTCCAGCTCGGAACTGATCGGATTGGCTAGCATTAGTGCATCCGCTCCGTCGCCAAAAGCGCGAGCGTGGGATCGCTCACAAAATGACCAAGTGACACATTCAGCAAATCCGGCATTGGCTAGACCATATCGCACCAGAAGCGCGCGAGTTTGCAAGACGCTGGGCGCAGGTGGCAACACACCGGGTTCGCGGGTCAGGCTGACGGCGGGCAATTGATCATAGCCAGATATCCGCGCCACTTCCTCAACCAGATCAGGTGCAGCAAACACATCGCGGCGCCAGCTTGGCACTTCGACCTTCATCCGGTCATTTTTTGCATCAGCACAACCAAAACCCAACGGGGTCAGAATTTGGGTAATTTGCTGTGCGCTCAGCTCCAACCCGGTCAGTCGTTTGACTTGGGATAGATCAAAATCAACAGCTGCTGGCCCGTCCGGTATTTCACCCGCCAACACAATTTCTGACGGCTCGCCGCCGCACCAATCCAGCACCAATTGGGTTGCCATTTCCATGCCGTCCAGCACAAAGCCGCTATCCACACCGCGTTCAAAACGATAGCGCGCATCCGAGGTGATATTGGTATCCCGTCCGGTCTGCATGGTGCGCTGTGGGTCGAACAAAGCGCACTCGATGAACACATCTGTAGTGGTTTCAGAAACGCCAGTGCTGGTGCCGCCCATCACGCCGCCCAGACCAATCGCGCCGCTATCATCGGCGATCACGCACATTTCGCTGCCAATGGCATAGGTCTTGTCGTCGAGCGCTTCAAAGCGCTCGTCTTTGCTGCCCAGCCGAACCCGGATTGGTCCCTTTACCTTGGCTAGGTCATAAACATGCAATGGCCGGTCGCAATCATACGACAGCAAATTGGTGATATCGACCAAAGCACTGATCGGACGCAGGCCAATGGCTCGCAAGCGAGTTTGCACCCATTCGGGTGACGGGCCGTTTTTAACGCCCCGGATCATCCGCCCGGCAAAGGCCGGACAGGCAGTTTTATCTTCGATGATCACGTCTTGCGAGCAGGCGAATTGGCCGGGTATGGCTGTAATTGATTGTTCGATTAAGGTGCCCAATCCAGCCGCCGCTAGATCGCGGGCGATTGAGTTGACACCCAACCAATCGGGACGGTTTGGGGTCACTTCAAAATCAATCACTGGATCGTTCATATCCAGCGCATCGGAAACCAATTGCCCGACGCTAAGGTCATCACCGGACAGCTCAATGATCCCGTCATGGTCTTCGCCCATTTCCAGCTCTTTGGCCGAACACATCATGCCAAAGCTCTCGACGCCCCTGATCTTGGCCGCTTTCAAGGTGACATCAATACCGGGTACATACGCGCCAACCGGCGCAAAGGCGATCCAGATGCCAGCCCGCGCATTAGGCGCACCGCAGACGATTTGTTTCTCGCCTTTGAACGTCTCGACCTGACAAACTCGCAAGCGATCCGCATCAGGATGCTGTTCGGCTGACAACACTTTGCCCACGGTAAACGCAGCCAATTTCTCGGCCGGGTTTTCCACGGCTTCGACTTCCAGACCGGCCATGGTCATCGCATCAACGATCTGGTCCAGCGTCGCGTCGGTGTCTAGATGTTGTTTGAGCCAAGATATGGTGAATTTCATGAGGATAGCCCCGTGCTCAAATTGGGTTGGCTCAACGGCGAAAACCCATAATGGGTCAGCCAATTTTGATCAGAGGCAAAAAAGTCCCGCAAATCAGGAATTCCGTATTTGAGCATAGCGAGCCGATCCACCCCCATTCCGAAGGCAAAGCCCTGATAGATATCCGGATCAACTCCGACCGAACGCAGTACATTCGGATGCACCATGCCGCAGCCGAGGATTTCCATCCATTTATCACCTTGGCCAATGCGAATTTCATCGCCGACCCGTTCATAGCCAATGTCCATTTCAGCCGAAGGTTCGGTGAATGGAAAATGGTGCGGGCGAAACCGGGTTTTGACCGAGGTTTCAAAAAATGCCGAAACAAAATCCGCCAGACAGCCTTTGAGGTGTCCCATATGCGTTTCGCGGTCGATCACCAGACCTTCAACCTGATGAAACATCGGCGTGTGAGTTTGGTCACTGTCACAGCGATAGGTCCGGCCCGGCGCAATGATGCGGATCGGCTCCAACGCAGCGCCGGATTTCTCGGCGCGCTGCACGGCAGCTTGCAAAGTTCTGATTTGCACCGGCGAAGTATGGGTCCGCAGCAGTTTGCGAGCGCCATCTTCGCCGGGTTCAAAGAAAAACGTATCGTGCATATCCCGCGCCGGGTGCTTAGGTGGAAAGTTCAGCGCGGTGAAATTGTAGAAATCAGTTTCAATGTCCGGACCTTCGGCCACGGCAAAACCCATATCGCCAAAAATCACTGCGGCTTCCGCAAACACTTGGCTGACCGGATGGATCGAGCCAGTGGGGGTCGGGCTGGCCGGCAGGGTGACATCAATCACTTCACTGGCCAGCCGGGCGTTTAGGGCTTGTTCTTCGAGAATTTCGCGACGCGTGGCAACAGCCTCGTTCAACTGGTTTTTGAGGGCGTTTAGCTTGGGGCCAAATTCAGTGCGCTGCTCGGGTGTCATTCCGCCCAAGGTCCGCATGATCAGGGACACTTCACCCTTTTTGCCCAATGCCGCGACCCGCACCTCATCCAATGCAGCCAGATCACTGGCGGCATTGATGGCGGCTTCAACACGGGTTTGAATTTCTTGCAAGTTTTCCATAAGAGACGCTCTCGTGACAAAATTGCCCGCGAGGACGTCCCCACAGGCGGGAGACGGGTGGAAAAGGTACCGGTGAGTGCTGGGGTTTAGGCCAGCGCTGCTTTGGCTTTTTCCACCAATTGTGCAAAGGCTGCTGGCTCGTGAATGGCCAGGTCAGACATGACCTTGCGGTCCACTTCAATGCCGGCTTTGGTCAAGCCATTGATGAACGAACCATAGGTCATTTCGTGCATGCGGCTGGCCGCATTGATCCGAGTGATCCACAGTTTGCGGAAATTCCGCTTGCGGACTTTGCGGTCGCGATAGGCATACTGGCCGGCTTTATCAACTGCCTGCATGGCAGTTTTGATCTGGGTGCGACGAGCACCGCGATAGCCTTTGGCTTTTTCAAGAACTTTTTTGTGGCGGGCGTGGCTGGTGACGCCCCGTTTGACGCGTGACATGGGAATGCGCTCCTAATTCAGTTTTAGAGTTGATCGAAAAAAACAGGTTCAGCCGTACGGCATGAACTTTTTGATGATTTTGGCATCGGCAGCAGACAAAGTTTTGGTGCCCCGTTTGTTGCGGATCTGTTTCGGGGTCCGCTTGATCATGCCGTGTTGTTTTCCGATCTGGCCGCTTTTTACCTTGCCAGAGGCGGTGAGCTTAAAGCGTTTTTTAACGCCGCTCTTGGTCTTCATCTTTGGCATTTTGCTCTCCTGTAATGTCCCCATGGGGGAGGTGCTTGTACTACCCGCCAAGGCATGCCTTTGGCCCGACAGGTAAGAAGTGGGGGTTTATAACCGGGTAGCACGGGAATGCAAGGGGTTTTGGTGCAGGATTTCCGATCCAGATTTAATCAAGGAACCAGAACAACCCGCTTGTCGATCCTTCGAGGCTGCTACGCAGCACCTCAGGATTGTCTCTTGAAAACATGTATGGTGGTGGAGCCGGTCTGCTCTGGCCAGAGCAGACCGGTTGGTCAGCGCTACCGTCTCAGGGTT
>JAJFFR010000245.1 GCA_021776555.1 Robiginitomaculum sp. | reverse complement strand
TAAGTGGCCGCAATATGGACGACCCACTGGTCAAAAAAGACATTGATATGGTTCCATATCATATCGTCAAAGACAAAAGCGGTGCCGCTTGGGTCAAAGGCCGGGACAAAAACTATTCCCCCTCGGAAATCTCAGCCTTCATTTTGCAAAAAATGAAAGAAACTGCCGAGAGCTTTTTGGGCGCCGAAGTGGATCAAGCCGTGATCACGGTTCCTGCCTATTTTAATGATGCCCAACGCCAGGCCACCAAAGATGCCGGTAAAATTGCCGGGTTGGAAGTTTTGCGGATCATCAACGAACCGACCGCTGCCGCTTTGGCCTACGGCTTTGAAAAAGAAGACGGCAAAACCATCGCAGTTTACGATTTGGGTGGCGGTACCTTTGATGTGTCGATCTTAGAGATTGGCGATGGCGTGTTTGAAGTAAAAGCCACCAATGGCGATACCTTCTTGGGCGGTGAAGATTTCGATGTTCGCATTGTGGATTATCTGGCCGGTGAGTTCAAAAAAGAACACGGCGTTGACTTACGCAAAGACAAATTGGCGATCCAGCGTCTGCGCGAAGAAGCTGAAAAAGCCAAAAAAGAGCTGTCTAGCTCCAACCAATATGAAGTCAATTTGCCGTTTATCACCGCAGATGCTTCGGGTCCAAAACACCTGACCATGAAATTGAGCCGGGCCAAGTTGGAAAGTCTGGTCGGGGATCTGATCACTAAGACCATTGATCCTTGCCAAAAAGCCTTAAAAGACGCCGGTTTGAAAGCCAGCGACATTGATGAAGTGGTATTGGTTGGCGGGATGACTCGCATGCCAAAGGTACAAGAAACCGTCACCAAATTCTTTGGTCGTGAGCCGCACAAGGGTGTAAATCCGGACGAAGTGGTTGCCATGGGCGCGGCCATTCAGGCTGGTGTGTTGCAGGGCGACGTCAAAGACGTATTGCTGCTCGATGTCACACCATTGTCATTGGGCATTGAAACCTTGGGCGGGGTGTTTACCCGGTTGATTGATCGCAACACGACCATTCCAACCAAAAAATCACAAACCTTTTCCACCGCCGATGATAACCAAAACGCCGTAACCATTCGGGTCTTTCAGGGCGAGCGCGAAATGGCCAATGACAATAAAGTCTTGGGTCAATTTGATCTGGTCGGCATTCCACCCGCACCGCGCGGCGTACCGCAAATCGAAGTCAGCTTTGACATTGATGCCAACGGGATCGTCTCAGTCGGAGCCAAAGACCAAGCCACCGGCAAGGAGCAAACCATTCGCATTCAAGCCTCTGGTGGTTTGAGCGATGCAGACATCGACAATATGGTCAAAGAAGCAGAAACCCACGCCGAGGAAGACAAAAAACGTCGCGAATCGGTTGAGGCCAAAAACCAGGCCGAAGCTCTGCTTCACCAGACTGAAAAGCAGATGGAAGAATTTGGCGACAAAATCGAGGGTGAAGACAAAACCGCGATTGAAGCGGCCATTGATGACCTGAAGTCCGAGCTGGAAGGCGAAGACGCAGAAGCTATCGGGGCCAAAGCGCAAGCCTTGGCCCAAGCCTCCATGAAGCTGGGCGAAGCCATGTACGCGCAAAGCAAGGCCGAAACCGAAAGCATGGACGGCGAACCTGCCGCCGATGAAGATGTGGTCGATGCTGAGTTTGAAGAAGTTGAAGAAGAAGACGACGACAACAAACAAGACGCATGAACCAACTATTGAACAGCAAAGAGGCCGACCTGCAAAAGGTCCGGCCTCTTTGTCGTTTTGCGTAGTCTGCACTCCGAGGATAGAAGATGAGCACCGCCAAGGCCTGTTATTATGAAACGCTGGGAGTTTCCAAAACTTCGGATGGCAAAACCTTAAAAAGCGCCTATCGCAAGCTGGCTATGCAATACCATCCGGACCGAAATCCGGATAATGCCGAAGCCGAACAAAACTTCAAAACCGTGTCCGAAGCTTATGGTGTGCTGTCTGACGAGCAAAAACGGGCGGCCTATGACCGTTTTGGTCATGCTGGTGTTGACGGTTCGCGCGCCGGTGGCGGTGGTTTTGGCGGCGGACAGGCTGCAGATTTTTCAGATATTTTTGAACAAGTGTTTGGCGATGCATTCGGCGATGTGTTTGGCGGCGGACAACGCAATAGTTCCGGTCCGGCCCGTGGCTCGGACCTGCGCTACCCGTTGGAAATCAATTTAGAAGATGCGTTTGCCGGCAAAGAAGTCAATATCAAAATTCCTACCACCAAAACGTGTGATGAATGTGAAGGCTCCGGCGCGGAACCTGGTACCGAGATTGAAACCTGCTCAACGTGTCAGGGTCATGGACGGGTTCGGATGCGCCAAGGCTTTTTCACCATGGAGCAACATTGCCGGGCCTGTGGCGGGCAAGGCACTACGGTAAAATCACCCTGCACCGGCTGTGATGGTGTGGGCACCCAAGCCACAAGACGCGAATTATCCGTCACCATCCCAGCTGGAGTCGAAGACGGAACGCGCATCCGATTATCTGGCGAAGGTGCAGCCGGAACCAGAGGCGGCCCGGCAGGCGATTTGTATATTTTTGTTTCAGTGCGACCTCACGCACTGTTTGAACGCGAAGGTGCGGATTTATATTGCCGCGCGCCCACCCCGATGGCCGTGGCCGCATTAGGCGGCGATATTGAAATGCCAACCATTGATGGTGGCCGCAAGCGGGTTAATGTTTCGGCTGGGGCACAAACCGGCAAACGCTTGCGTCTGCGCGGTCTTGGGATGAGCCGCCTGCGCAGGCAGGGACGCGGTGATATGGTTGTTGAACTGTACGTGGAAACCCCACGTAATTTGAACGCCCGCCAAAAAGAGCTGCTCGAAGAATTTCGTGAAGAATGCTGCCCGGACAGTCACCCGGAACACGCTAGCTTTTTTGAAAAAGCCAAGGGGTTCTGGGACCAAGTGACTGGCGAAAACTGAACCTCGACGAACCAGTATGGTTCGGTATGCTGGCATTCATGAACACGATCCAAAGTCCACCTGATTTTTCGAACCGTTTAGCCGATGTGCTGGCTGATGGCTTTGCTGATGATCCGGTCATGAATTGGACATTTGGTTCGTCAAAGCCACAAAAATTTATATTCCAGACTCTAGCCAACCACCTGTACCTGCAAAAAGGAAGGGGCGCGCTTTTACCGGTCGCTGGAGAGGATGCTGCCGCATGCCTTTGGTTGCATGCCGGGGCCAACAAGCAATTATCATTAGTTCCGACCGCAAAAATTGCCAGTTCAATTTTGCGCCATGGCGGCCCGGCCTCGGTGCTGCGCACCTTAATGCTCGACGCACGGCTTGAAAACAAACACCCGGATGTCCCACACGTTTATCTGTTTGCTGTTGCGGTGCGCGATGGCTTTCAGGGCAAAGGGCTGGGCGGCAAAGTGTTGGCTCCCATGTTGCAACATTGCGATGAACATGGGCTGCCGGCCTATCTGGAAAATTCCAAAGCAGGCAATTTGCCATTTTATCGCAAATTGGGTTTTGAGGTCTTGGAGCAGTTTGAGCCGGGCGGCACCTGCTCGCCACTTTGGCTGATGTTGCGCCCGCCCAATTCTTAAGTTTGCGAAAATCAGTTTCCTGTGCTTGGTTCCTTTTTCAATAGAAACAACGGATTTCAGACATGTCGGCAAATCCATTACGAATCATTCTGGGCGGACCCAACGGGCGGCTAGGCTCCGAGATCAGCAAGATCATTTCTCGGCAAACCGACTTGGCTCTTGCTGCTGGAGTGGGCCGAAAGGACCAATTTTCGAAGAGCACACCCAACTTTGATTTGATGCTGGATGTCTCGACTTGTGAGGGTGTGATGGCACATTTGGCTGAATGTGTTCGGTTGAACAAACCAATAGTCATTGGTGTAACTGGGTTTTCAGAACAGCAAAACCAGCAAATCAAAGCGGCCTCCACAACCATCCCCATCTTGCAAACCGGCAATTTTTCGGTCGGCATCAACCAGCTTTTGCAGCAAGTCAGACAAACCGCTAAGGCGCTTGGGCCTACCTGGACCGTCCAGATTGAAGATATTCATCATACCGGTAAGAAAGATTACCCATCCGGCACAGCCCTGATGCTGGCACAAGCCGTCATGGATGCGGTGAAGCAAAAAATATCGGTAGAAACAGTGCTTTATCCAGAAAAATCAACCTCTGACCCATCACAAACGGTCTCAATCATATCCGTTCGCAAAGGTGATGAAATCGGCCAACACAACGTTACCCTTACCAATGCCAGTGAAAAAGTAGTGCTGAGTCATACCGCTTTGACCCGCTCGGTATTTGCTGAAGGCGCGCTGGTCGCGGCACGTTGGTTAGCAGGGAAAGCGCCGGGGTTTTATCAGATGAGCGACGTGTTGGACCGCTAGGCTTACCACTCACCAACATTTTCCATGCTGGCCCACGGCTCGGCTGCGTCCAACGGTTTACCTTTTTGCAACAGCTCTACCGATATGCCATCTGGAGAGCGCACAAACGCCATCCGTCCATCGCGCGGCGGGCGGTTGATCGTTATGCCTTGCGCCTGCAAATGCTCGCAAAGCTGATAAATGTTTTCGACTGAATAGGCCAGATGCCCAAAATTGCGCCCACCGGAATATGGCTCATCATCCCAGTTGTGGGTTAGCTCGACCATCGGTAAACCCGCGACCAAGCCCTGTTCTTTGCCAGAATACCGATCACAATCAGCAGGACTAGCTAGAAAAATCAGGGTAAACCGACCCGCTTCATTGTCGACTCGGCGCAGTTCGCTCAAACCCAAACCGTCACAATAAAAAGCCAAAGACGCACTCACGTCGCTAACCCGCACCATGGTGTGTAAAAACTCCATCAGCTTTCGTTCCCTTTTTTGGGCTTACTACGGTTTTTATCAAGGGTCAGTCCGGCTTCACCACGAACCAGTGGCGACCAACTTGGTCGTTTGCGCCCAACTTTGCCGGTTGGCAGAGGCGCGTCACCACGTATTTTACGTAAATGACTTTCTGGTCCAGCTTCATCCTCCCGGTAATATAACCGGGCCGTGATGTAAGCCACGCCGCCCCAACTACCGATCAGTCCAAAAAACAAGAAGAACGAATAGACCAAGGGTCCATCGGTGCGTAATTGTCGGCGCACTTCTTCAGCAATACTGGTGGCAATTGGCGCGTTGGGATCAACTTCCTGCACAATGACATTGGCGTAAATAAAGGTCAGCGCCATGACCGCTAATGGCGTAATCAGCGCCGCTATCGCCAGCGCGCCCGTGGCAAACGCCAACCCACGCGGAGAATGCGCTCGTGTATAGGCTTGCACAAATTGTTCTTCGTTGGTTTTTTGGGCTTGTTTTGGGCTATTGGTTTGAAAGGCCAACCATTCTTCGGTGGCATCACGGCGCACCACCCAATAACTCACCAAGGTTCGAATTATTCCAGCAACCAAAATAAGGAAGATCAGGCCAAGGGCGATCATCGGTCCGGTATTCATAAACATAGCCTCTTCGGTAACCAAAGAAGCAGCTTACCCGTTTGCCCCTTCCCAGGCCAGCATTGATCGTTTGCGATCCACTCCCCAATGATAGCCGGTCAAGCGGCCATCCTTGCCCAGCACCCGGTGGCAGGGGATGAGCCAAGAAACCGGATTGCGCCCTACGGCGGTTCCAACAGCTCTAGCGGCTTTTGCATCGCCCAAACGCCCGGCCAATTGGCCGTAGGTTACGGTCCGACCCGGCGGAATAGACAGCAAGGCCCGCCACACCTGCCTTTGCCAATCGGTACCATATAACGCCAGTGGCATCCGCGCATGTTCTTCAAAGATTTGTTTGGCCCAATGGGCCGCAATTTTGTCATTACGGGTGAACAGCGCGGCCGGAAAGCGTTGCTCAAAATCCGCAAAGCCCAAAGCCTCATCACCGGGATCAACAAAGCCCAGCGCCGATAATCCGCGCGGCGAAATGAGAAACATGCCCATTCCAAATGGGGTTGGTGCCGCGCCCCATTCAAAGCGCAATCCTGCGCCGCGCCGTTTGGCCTCACCGGGGGTTACCGCCTCAAAAGCCAAAAACAGATCGTGTAGCCTAGATGGCCCCGACAATCCGGCATCCAGCGCCGCATCCAGAACACTGGTGCCGCGAAGAAGGGCGGCCCGCGCATCATCATGAGCCAGCGCATCGACCAATCGCTTGGCTGATGTACCTGTCCAACGGGCAAAAACCCGGTGAAAATGATCAACGCCAAGTCCGCAATGGGCCGCCAGCTTGGTCAGATCTGGCCGGTCCCGCCAATTCGCGTCGAGATACGCCAATGCCTTGGTTACCCGTTCATAGTCGGTCTGGGCTGTTTGCAATGTCTTCAAATTTGTCATTTGATAGCTATAGCAATGCAATAGGATTCGCCGCCACCCGAAAACCGGCTTGGTAGAAAAGAGATTTGATTTGACAAAACCACCCGCAAAACCACAACGGCCGATCACTCGAGCCAAAATCGCTACGATTTATGCCCATTTGCAAGAATTAGACCCAGAGCCGAAAACCGAGCTGAACTATTCAAACCCCTATACCTTGGTGGTGGCCGTAGCGCTTTCAGCTCAAGCAACCGATATCGGGGTCAATAAAGCAACCAAGGCTTTGTTTGCCTTGGCCGATAATCCCAAAGACATGTTGGCCTTGGGCGAAGATAAAGTTCGTGATCTGATCAAAACCATCGGGCTGTTTCGCAACAAAGCTAAAAACGTCATTGGCCTGTCGAACAAATTGCTAAATGACTTTGGTGGCGAAGTTCCACAAACCCGCGAAGAGTTGATCTCATTACCCGGCGTGGGACGAAAAACCGCAAATGTAGTTTTGAACGTGGCCTTTGGTCAGCCGACCATCGCAGTGGATACTCATATTTTTCGGGTGGGAAATCGCACCGGAATGGCCCCGGGCAAAAATCCGGATCAAGTCGAAGACGTGCTGATGCGGGTAACGCCCCCCGAATACCTGCAACACGCCCATCATTGGTTGATCCTGCATGGGCGCTATACCTGTCTGGCCAGAAAGCCCCGATGTTGGTTATGCCGGGTATCAAATGTCTGCCGATATAAGGACAAAACACCGGCGCCGGACGAGGGCCAGAAATAGCATTTATGGCTTGCCAATGGTCCCATCTTTTACCTAAGGGAGAAGAGCCGCTGTTGGAAGAATCGGGACGATATAACTCCCTCTCCTATTGGGAGAGGGTGGGGGTGAGGGGATCGTAATGCCAAAATATGAAACTGATAATATCCCGTCCAAGTAACTTAATTCACGAAACCACACCAACCAGAGTGATCTTGTGGTCCGTGCGCCAAGCCCGCTGCCACCAATTAATC
>JAJFFR010000244.1 GCA_021776555.1 Robiginitomaculum sp. | reverse complement strand
TTCCAGCGGTGTTTCTGGTGGCCGAAATGAACGCCGGCTTCTAAAAGTTGGCGCATACTTACTTGAGGTAGTGACATAACGTTATCCTTTTCCGGTTCGCCTCCGTGAAGTCTGTTCCGCTAAAAGCGGCACCGGATGGATCAGTATGGGATAATCCCCACATGGCCCGGCTTCACGTGCGTGATGGCGCGGGTTATAGGAAGGAGCCAAGGCTTTGGCAACCCATATTTACCACGAATTTCAGTTGTTTTTCAGTGACTTTTTTCAATCTCACAAACCGATTCTACACCGGGAATTCCCTGCAAAATTGTCTGTGCAGATCCACCAATCGGCCAGCCCGGTCCAATGTGCATTTCAACTGACCTGCCATCGTCAAGCGAAGATGTAATCCGAAGGTCACCAACAACCGTATCTCGAGCACCATCAATCGCGTCCATCTGCGCCTTGATATCCGCCGCCACACTGCCATCGCGCACATGGACAGACAAACCTTGTATGCGCATGGCTGCAACATTATCCAACGTATCAATCCCGTCCAAAAACAGCCGAATATCTCCATCACGGTTTTCTGCCTTTACACGCACCACGCAAATTTCCCCAGGCACCAAACGGTCCCGGTGCAAGTCCAGCACCTTGGCAGGTACCAACACTTCAAATTCACCTTCTGGATCAGAAAAAGAAACATAGGCAAAGCGCCGTCCGGTTTTTGCAGCAATACGGTCTTGGCGCTTTCGCACAACGCCAATCATCCGGAAACTAGTTTTGCCTTGATTGGCCATTTCCATGGCTTCGGCAGACAAGGAGATATGCAAATTTTCGATGCGCTCTAACTGGCCATCCAATGGATGACCGGATAGATAAAATCCAACGCTAGCCAGCTCTTCATCCATTTTAGTCTCATTTGACCATGGCGCCACATCTGGCAAAGGTGGACGTCCGAAATCCTTCAACTCCTCACCAAACAAGCTATCCTGTTGTGAAACACGGCCTTGATTGGCCGAAATACTCGCCGCTTGGATCAATGGTGCAGCTTCCAATGCATTGCGGCAATTCGGTTCAATAGATTGAAACGCACCCGCTCTAGCTAAATTTTCAATGGTCCGTCGCCCGATAAAACCAGGGTCTACCCGATCGGCAAAATCGTACAAGTTCAAAAAGGGACCGCCCGCATCGCGCACTTCAACCAAGTGCTCCATTGCCTGTATTCCGACATTTCGAACTGCGCCTAACGCGTATCGTACACGACCTTCATGCACCGAAAAATCTGCCTGACTGGTGTTGATGTCTGGAGGTTCCACAACAATATCATGGCGCTTTGCATCTTGAATAAAAATTGCCAGCTTATCCGTATTGGCCAAATCAAGGCTCATAGAAGCGGCCAAAAATTCCACCGGATGATGTGCCTTTAACCATGCGGTCTGATAGGCGATCAATGCATAAGCTGCTGAATGAGATTTATTGAACCCATAGCCGGCAAACTTATCAACAATGTCAAAAATTTCATCGGCTCGCTTGGAATCCACTCCATTTTTAACAGCACCTTGCACAAACCTGCTACGCTGCGCCGCCATTTCCGCTTTAATTTTTTTACCCATTGCCCGGCGTAATAAATCCGCTTCACCCAGCGAATATCCTGCCAAAATTTGGGCAATCTGCATGACTTGTTCTTGGTAAATGATGATCCCATAGGTATCGGCAACCAAGGGCGTAATCATGTCATGCAAGTGTATGGGTTTTTCCCGCCCGAATTTGCAGGCAACATAGCTCGGGATATTGTCCATCGGACCCGGTCGGTACAACGCAATAATCGCAATGATATCTTCGAAACAATCCGGACCAGCTTTACGTAAAGTATCGCGCATCCCGGCGCTTTCCAATTGAAAAACACCAACCGTGTCTGCTTCGCGTAACATGGCATAGGTCATATCGTCTTCGAGTGCCAGTTCTTCAATATCTAATTGGGTCCCGCTTTGGCGCAAAAACCGAACTGCTCGATCAATTACCGTCAGTGTTTTCAAACCCAGAAAATCAAATTTAACCAAGCCAGCTTTCTCAACCCATTTCATATTGAACTGGGTGGCTGGAATATCGGAGCGCGGATCAAGGTAAAGCGGAGATAGCTCAACCAATGGTCGATCCGAGATCACAACACCCGCCGCATGGGTTGAAGCGTTTCTGGTTAGGCCTTCCAACTGCATGGCTGTTTGTAGCAATGTGGCTACATCATCATCATCCTTGCGCGCTTCTTGCAAGCGAGGTTCCCGGCGAATTGCTTCGCGCAACGATAGTGGATCAGCTGGATTGTTGGGGACCATTTTGGCCAATCGATCAACCTGCCCCAACGGCAATTGCATGACACGTCCCACATCGCGCAAAGCGGCTCGCGGTTGCAAGGTGCCAAACGTGATGATCTGTGCGACTCGGTCAGCACCGTATTTTTGCTTAACGTATTCGATAACTTCGCCGCGCCGATCTTGACAAAAGTCGATATCAAAATCCGGCATGGATACCCGCTCCGGGTTCAAAAACCGCTCGAACAACAAACCAAACCGAATGGGATCAAGCCCGGTAATGGTCAAGGCCCACGCCACAACGGAACCAGCCCCAGAACCACGCCCAGGACCAACGGGTATCTCTTGCTTTTTGGCCCATTGAATAAAGTCAGCAACAATTAGGAAATAGCCCGGAAATCCCATTTGCTCGATCACTTGTAATTCGAATTCAAGTCGATCGACGTATTCTTGCTCAGTTGCAGCCAACTCAACACTTTTCAGGCGTTCTTGCAGGCCGGCTCGCGCTTGTGCTGCCAGCTCTTCTGTTTCGCTCAAACCTTGTGCGCTATCATAGCTTGGCAGGATTGGATCTCGCGTGTGCGGTCGATAGCTACACCTTTGTGCAATCTGTACTGTGTTTTCAATTGCCTCAGGTAGATCAGCAAACAGGGTAACCATCTCGTTGGCCCGCAAAAAATAATGCCTTGGGGTCACCTTGCGTCGGTTTTTTACCGAAAGATACGTACCGCCAGAAATGCACAGTAAAGCGTCATGGGCCTGATAGTCTTCGGGTTGGGCAAAAAATGGCTGCTGGGTCGCAACCAGTGCGACCTCGTTGTTGTAGGCCCAATCGATCAAGAAGGTTTCGGCTTTGAATTCATCAGTCCTGCCATGGCGCTGTAATTCAACATATAATCGATCACCAAAAGTCTGTTGCAGGCGAGCCAATATCTCAGCAGCCTGCTCTTCTTGCTCGGCAATGATCAATTGATTGATACAGCCATCCGGGCCACCGGTCAGAGCAATTACCCCTTCGGAATGTTCAAGGACTATTTCCAGACTTACACACGGGTTTTCTGTTGGTTCTTTTTCCAACCATACCTTGCTAGCCAGTTGCATCAGGTTGAGATAGCCCTGCTCCGTTGCCGCTAACAGTGCCAGATTTCCGTCTGGTTCGGGCAAGCAACCTGGCGAAGGGTTGCCTAGTTTTACCGCCAGTGTAAGCCCACAAATTGGCTGCACACCAGCCTTGGCCATGGTTTCGGAAAATTCCAGTGCGCCGAACATATTATTGCTGTCGGTCAGGGCCAATGCCGGCATGGCGGCCCGTACACAAAGATCTTTCAAAGCATCGATTTGAATGGCGCCCTCAAGCACCGAATGGGCTGAATGGCTCCGTAAATGCACGAAAGGCGTTGCGCTGCTTCTACTGGATCTTGCCATCAAATATCCCGATTGTCTCAAGCCCGATTGTCTCAAGACAGACGATCTGCCTTGTCGAATCTACTTGCCATGCTAGCTGAACAATCAGCCGCCGAGAACCACCGACCATGCACTAACCATTACGGCAAATCCGGTCAGAGCGGACAGGGCTGCAAATTCGCGAAGTATGTCTTTCATTGTGTTCTCCAGTTTTGTTGTTCTTGTTATGTTCTTATTTGGAGTATTCTCGTTTTGTTCTTTTTGTCAAGCACAAATAAGCAAGAGCACGCCACAGCCCCACAAGTATTTGAAATTATGTGATATTACTTTGGCAAAACGAACCGATTACGGATTGATTTCGACGGTTACGCCTTCTGACATGGTCAAAACCCGGTCCATATAGGAGGTCAGTGCCATGTTATGGGTGGCAACTAAAGCAGCAACACCTTCAATACGCACCAGATCAAATAAGCTCTGAAATACGGTAGCAGAAGTATTCGGATCCAGATTTCCGGTTGGTTCATCCGCCAACAGAACAGCTGGCTTGTTGGCCAGCGCCCGGGCAATCGCCACGCGCTGCTGTTCACCGCCGGAAAGTTGTGATGGTTGATGCGATACCCGATCAGACAGCCCCATCATCTCCAGCAAGCGCGTTGCTTCCTTACGGGCTACTGATTTGGAAACCCCTTCAATCAAGAGTGGCATGGCAACATTATCCAGTGCCGAAAATTCCGGTAGTAAGTGGTGAAACTGATAGACAAACCCGATGGTGTTGCGCCGAATGCGAGTTCGGTCCCGATCAGGCAAGCCCAGACATTCGCGGCCCTTGATCCATACTTTGCCAGAACTGGGGCGCTCCAACAGACCCGCCGCATGCAGCAACGTGGATTTGCCTGAACCCGAAGGCCCGAGCAACCCGACAATCTCGCCAGCGTGTACGTCCAGATCAACTCCGCGCAGCACGTGCAAGGTTTCGGCGCTGGTCACAAAGCTTTGCGCCAAGCCCTCGACACGCAAAACTGGATCATGATCCGGCCTATTCATAGCGCAACGCCTCAACCGGATCGAGGCGCGAAGCCCGCCAAGATGGATACAAGGTAACCACGATAGAGGCAAAAAACCCGAACAGGGCAATGATAAATATCTCGGTCCAATCGACCAAAGCCGGCAATCGGGCTAAGCCATAGACCTCTTCGTCAAACAACAACGTGCCCGGCGAAAACATGCCAAACACCCATTGCACAAAATCCTGCACCGGATCGATATACCATGCGAACAATACGCCAAGCGAAACACCACAAATCGTGCCCAATATCCCGATGGTTGCCCCGACCATGATAAACACCCGCATCATGGCGCCCTTGCTGGCCCCCATGGTGCGTAAAATGGCGATATCCCGCCCCTTGTTTTTGATCAACATGACCAGACCTGAAATGATATTTAGGGCGGCAATCAACACCACGGGCAGCAAAATCATCCGCATCATGGTTCGTTCGATCTGTAAGGCCGATACAAAGCTGCGATTTTTATCGAGCCAGTCATCAATTAAAATCGGAAACCCAGCTGCATCATGTACCGGTTGTTTTAGCTCCGGCGCATCAAAAGGTTCGTCCAGACGCAATTCGATAAAGTCCGGCTTACCACTTTTCTTGAAAAACAAATCAGCCTGCGACAGTGGCATATAGATGAAATGTTGATCAAAATCCGCAAAGCCCATTTGGAAAATAGCCCCGACCCGATAGGTCTTGCGAATAGGTCTGGTGCCAAACGGGGTCATGGTCCCGCCAGAAAAACTAAGCAGGGTCAGGTCATCACCGACCATCAATCCGAATTTGCGCGCCATCGATGCGCCGATCAGGATCTGATTGCCGCCATGGTGACCCACGCCAAATTCGCCTAAATTCCCGGAAGTAATCTTGGAAGTAACCACACCCAGCGAAGCCAAAGCTTCCGGTTCAATCCCGAAAATCAAGGCCAATTCACCGGATGGTGCCAATGGTGACATGGCAGCTGCATTACCAAAAATCATGGCGCGCGCTCCATTTACGCCGGGAACGAGGCTGACCCGTTTGCGCAAAGGTTCAATCTCTTCAATTTCCAATTGGCTGGTATAGACAAAGATATGTCCCTGCGCGCCAGTCATGATTTCAATTATCTTGGCTCGATACCCGTTCATCACCGACATCACCATGATGAGCGCCTTGACGGCCAATGTAATGCCGACAAACGAAATGACCGTGATCAAAGATACACCGCCCTCGGCCCGCTTGGCGCGCAAATAACGCATAGCCAGCAATCGTTCGAACAGCGAAAAGGGCAGCGCACCGCGCCCCGGATTATCGATTTCAGGTTTCATATAATCTCTTGTTGGTGGCGTTTGATGATTTCTGCCACTGCATCTTGCGGTGACAAGTCTTGGCGTTCCCCACTGGCCCGATCTTTGACCTCAACCGTTCCTTCTTTTAGTCCACGCGGACCGACAATGATTTGATCTGGCAATCCGATCAAATCCATTTTCGAAAACTTAGCCCCAGCCCGGTCTTTGGTATCATCATAAAGTGGGTCCAGACCGGCTTTTTTCAATTGCTGGTATATGGTTTCGCAAGCCTGATCTGTTGGCTCATCACCGGGGCGCATATTCAAGATGCCCACATCAAACGGAGCTACAGAACGAGGCCAGATAATGCCAGCATCATCGTTAAACGCCTCAATCAGCCCACCAACAATACGCGACACACCAATACCATATGAACCCATATGAACCGGCACTTCGCCCATGTCCGGGTGCGTGACCCGTGCCTTCATCGGCTCCGAATACTTGGTACCAAAGTAAAACACCTGTCCGACCTCAATGCCCCGGGCTGACACTTTTTTGTCATCGGGAACGGCGGCAAAAGCGGCTTCATCATGCACATCTTCGGTCGCGGCATATAGCGCGGTGCGTTCATTGACGATCTCTTGCAGATCACCATCGAAATCTACGTCTAGGCCCGGCGCGGGCAAATCCAGCAAATCACGATGGCAAAATACTTCGGACTCGCCATTTTCGGCTAGAATAATGAACTCATGGGACAGATCGCCGCCAATCGGGCCGGTTTCGGCTTTCATGGGAAAAGCTTTTAAGCCCATCCGGGCAAAGGTGTTCAAATACGCCACAAACATCCGGTTATAAGACTTGATCGCATCCTCTTTGGTCAAATCAAATGAATAGGCATCTTTCATCAAAAATTCGCGACCGCGCATCACGCCAAACCGTGGGCGGGTTTCATCGCGGAATTTCCACTGGATGTGATAGAGAAGTTTCGGCACTTCTTTGTACGAGCGACAAAAATTCGCAAAAATCGAGGTGAGCATTTCCTCGTTGGTCGGGCCATATAACATTTCGCGGTCGTGCCGATCTCTGATCCGCAACATCTCGTCGCCATAAGCATCATAGCGGCCACTTTCGCGCCAAAGTTCAGCCGGCTGAATGGTTGGCATCAGCATTTCAACCGCGCCGGCTCGGTCTTGCTCTTCGCGCACGATCTGCTCGACTTTTTTTAAGACGCGAAAGCCAAGCGGCAGCCAAGAGTAAATGCCAGCACTTTCTTGTCGAACCATTCCGGCTCGTAACATCAGTTGATGCGATACGATTTTCGCATCAGCTGGAGTTTCTTTTAAGGTGGGTAGAAAAAAACGTGAAAGACGCATGATGTAGTAGACCCTGAGCTTTGGACCAGTTTCGGTCCAGTATCTTGCCCAAACTGATAGACCGCTCGCGGGCCTATTGTCCACCGGACAAACCGGAACACACAAAGAAAAGAGCGGTTGGAAAAACTCCCAACCGCCCAAGTTAAATACGCCATCAAGCAAATGTTAGCGAGCGAACCGCTAGCGCCAACATGTTCAAATTGCGCGATTTGGCAGAGACATCAATAGACTTTTGGTATTTTTTTCGTCAAACTCGCATAAATTGGTTATTTGTTGCAAAATAATCTCAATTTAGCCCGTATTTCGAATAAAAATACTAAAATACCTCACCGAACCAATTGTTCCAACAACCCAAAGGCCAAGGCCAGCCGCACACTGGCAAAAACCACAAGCGCAATCAGTGTGGTCAGCAAAAATTTACGGCCGATATTCGCTTTAATCGGTGCGCCCGGCTCTGTTCCTTTTTCTGTCGCGTTGTCTTCCCATTGCCCACGCACCCCAAGCGGCAGCGTGACAAACAGGACAAGCCACCAAATAATAAAAAACAGGGCCAAGCTGGTAATGATACTCATTTCAATGCCCTTCTGGTTCTTGCATCAATTCGACCAACACCCCGCCGGAATTGGCCGGGTGGATGAAAATTACCGGAACACCGTGCGCCCCAATGCGCGGCTCGCCATTACCCAGCACTTTTGCACCGCGTTCGATCATTGCATCGCGCGCCTCGATGATATCCGGCACCTCGAAACAAATATGGTGTTGCCCCCCGGCCGGGTTTTTGGCCAAAAACTTCGTGATCGGTGAGTTATCGCCCAAAGGCTGGATCAATTCTAATTGACCGTTGGGCAGATTGACGAATTTTACACGCACCCCCTGCTCCGGCAGATCAAATGCGGCCTCCGCATCAATCGCACCATAAATTCGCGCCCAGTTGGCCGCTTCTTTTTCTACGTCAGGTGTGGCGATGCCCACATGGTTTAACCGGCCAATCATGATCTGCTCCTAGTCCTGCCCCATGACAATCACTTCAATATGCGGGGTCTTGCCCCAAATGTTTCGGCATTGGCGTTTAACTTTACGAAAAACTGCGGTTTCAGCTTCATCCAAATCCTGTTTGGCTTTGCGCCCCAATGCGGACCAGGTCTGGTCTGCCAATTCTTCCAGCTCATCCAATACGCGGGCAAAATCGTCGCCGTAAGGATCAGGTAATCCAAACAACCGAACAATTGGATGGCTCGTTAACCGATGATTATTCCCAACCGATAAAGTAACCACCAACATCCCGCCAAAGCTAAGGTATTTACGTTCACGCAAAGCACCGGCACCCTCTGGCGCAATGACATTGCCGTCACGAAACAATCGAGCTGCATAAACTTCGTCGACCAACTCAGCGCCCGCGTCAGACAATTCAATCATATCGCCATTTTTGGGCACGAAGCCGTGTGGCACCTGTAATTCGCGGGCCAGTTTGCCGTGCTCGATCAAATGGCGGCGTTCGCCGTGTACCGGGATGGCGATCCGAGGTCTGGCCCATGAATACATCTGGCGTAATTCATCGCGGCACGGATGCCCAGAAACGTGAATGTGATGGTCCTTTTCGGTGATGATCTGCACACCCTGCCCGGCCAGTGCGTTTTGCAGAGCAAAAATCGACTTTTCATTGCCGGGGATCACTCTGGACGAAAACAATACACAATCCCCGGAACCCAGTTTCACATAGCGATGGGTTCCAGAAGCAATGCGCGACAAGGCGGCGCGCTGTTCACCCTGACTGCCGGTACACAAATAAAGTATATTTGATTTCGGCAAGGCGCCGGCATCTTCATCGTCAATGAAGGCTTTGGCATTCGCAAACAGTCCCACATGGCGCGCCGCGCCCATCATCCGGTGCATGGATCGCCCGACCAAACAAATCGTCCGATCATTGGCTTCGGCTGCTTCAACCACGCTTTGCAATCGCGCCACATTCGAGGCAAAGGCCGCCACGGCTACCGCGCCAGTTTGTTGCCCGATTAAGTCGATCAAGTTTGTCCGAACCCCGGCTTCGGAACCAGCTTCGCCTTCAGTAAAGACATTGGTCGAGTCGCAGACCATAGCCAACACGCCCTCATCACCCAACGCATCCAGCGCTTTGGCATCTGTGGGTTGGCCGATCAGGGGGTCTGGATCAATTTTCCAATCGCCGGTGTGCAATACGGTGCCCACTGGCGTACGAATAATCAGCCCGTTTGGCTCCGGGATGGAATGGGTCAGGGTGACCAGTTCCAAATCAAATGGCCCCAATGAAAATCTGCTGCGTAGCGCAACTTCGTGCAATTCAACTTCACCCAGAAGACCGGCTTCTTTTAATCGATCCCGCACCAGATAGGCGGTAAAGGGTGTGGCATAAACCGGCACTTGCAGTCGCGGCCAAAGCGGTGCCACTGCGCCCATATGGTCCTCGTGGGCGTGGGTTAGCACAATGGCTAACAGGTCAGCCTTGCGCTCTTCAATAAAGGTCGGGTCGGGATAGATCACTTCGACGCCCGGTGTGCTGGCATCACCAAACGTCACCCCGAAATCGACCATGATCCATTTTTCACGGCCCTCAGGCCCAAACCCGTACAGGTTCAAGTTCATACCAATTTCATTGGAGCCGCCCAGTGGTACAAACACCAAACGATCAGATTTACGCTTAGACATTTTGCCCCGCATTTTGACGATAAATTTCCAATAGGCCGCGAATGGTCAGGTCCGACTCAAAACGCTCGATTTCAGTCGAGGCTCCATCAAACAGGGGCGATACGCCGCCGGTGCCGATCACGGTCATCGGTTCGCCGTATTCCTTACGAATACGCCGAACCAGACCGTCAATCATTTCCACATGCCCTCAGAAAATCCCGGTTTGCATGGCGTTGACCGTATTGGTCCCGATGGATTTTTCCGGTTTTTGCATGGCAATGCGCGGCAGCTTAGCCGCCGCATCGTGCAGAGCTTCGAGTGATAAATACATGCCCGGCGAAATCGCGCCGCCGATAAATTTATCATCTTCGGTGACCACGTCAAATGTGGTAGCTGTACCAGAATCGACCAGAAGCAAAGCGCCCTCGACTAACGATCTGGCCCCGACTGCATTGACCAGCCGGTCGGCGCCTACTTCAGCCGGATTATCGGTGGCGGAAGTGATGCTCAAAGTCAGATCCCCCTCGCCAATAACCATCGGTTCGCACTTGAGGTAACGCCGCGATAAATTGCGCAAATGAAATAGCGATTGCGGCACAACCGTTGAGATAATACAGGCGTCAATATCCCCCAGCCCCAATTGATCCATGGCTAGCAACTGGTGCAGCCATACGGCGTATTCGTCAGCAGTACGGCTGGTATTGGTCGCAGTGCGCCATTGGCTGCACCATCGACTTCCATCGTGAACAGCAAACAAGGCATTGGTATTGCCACAATCGATGGCGAGTAGCATGAGGATCACTCCTGACTAATGGCAAAAGAAAACTTCACCGGCAGATATTTCAATGGCCTGACCGTCTGCTTTACGCAAGACCAAAGCGCCATTTTTACGCAGATCTTCAAAGATACCGGTTCGGCCATCTG
>JAJFFR010000243.1 GCA_021776555.1 Robiginitomaculum sp. | reverse complement strand
CGTCAAAAAGGCCGAAGCCTCTTTGGCAAAATTACGCCAAACGGAAGCTACGTATGACCGCAAAATTCAGGCCATGACTGATTGCATTGAAAAGGAAATCAGCGAAGAGAAAACTCCCTCTGAAAAGAAACTGCCCAAATGCAAACCGTATAATTCAATTCTGGGCGCGCTGGAGCGGGTCAATCAAGAAATGGAAGGTTGTACATCGGATTAAGGCAAACAATGACGGCCAATCAATTTAATCCTGCTGCGCGGCCAGCCTTGCTTTGCCATCTTTGATAAACCGAAGTGCAAACAGCACGGCCACGACCAGCACAGCAGCATTGGCGTAGAAAATATATTCTTTGCCGAAATCATCATAGATGATCCCGCCGACCAACGGACCCAACGCCGCACCCAGACCCGCCACCAATGCCGCCAAGCCAAAGGTCCGCCCCGCTGCATCTTGTGCGGCAATATCAGCGATCCATGCCGCCTTGGTTAGATCAATCAACACATTGCCGATTGCTGCGCCGGTAAAGGCGGCGATCAACAACCAAAACGAGTTAATATGCGGCACGCTGGCGTAAATCCCAGCCGCCATCAGCAGACCTATACTCACCGTCAAAGCCCGGTTGAGCTTGTTGGTTAGCTTGCCCAACATGCCGGGCAATACCGCATAGGCAATTCCGATGGGCAGGAACACGCCAGCCAGCGCATAGACTTCCAACCCAATCCGTCCGCGCAAATATATCAAATAATAGGGTTGGATAATCGCCCCGGCGAATGCTGCTAAAAAAATCACCAACAACAGCGGATAATACTTGGGCGGAAAGTGGAATTTGGCCGGAGCTTGATCCGTATGCTTGCGTTGCAATGTCTCCGGGATCGTTCGCACCGCGAACCAAATGGCCAGCACCGAAACAAAAGCATACATGGCAAATGAATAGGTCCACGCATGGATCGGCATCAATCCAACCAAAGTGAACCCGACAAATGCACCAAGCATGCCGCCCCGCGATCGGGCTGCAATGTTTTCGCCCATGGCGGCAGCGCGCTCGTCGCGCTCGGTCAGATCAGCCGTGATGGTTTCGGCGGTGATCGCCAAAATCGAAAAGCCGATGCCATGAAACGTGCGGGCAATATAGAGGCCGATAATGCTGTCCCCAATGGCATATAGCGAATTGGCAAACAGATAGAACACCATGCCCGCAATGAAAAAGGCCCGCCGCCCCAGATGATCGATTCCAAACCCGACCAGTGGGCGCAAAACCAACATCGAAGCGGTAAAAATGGAAAATAAAATGCCAATTTGAAAAGCAGACGCCCCCAAATCTTCAGCCCGTAGCGGCAAGCCAAACAGGATGAACACCATAGGTAGGGAAATCAGGAACAGACTGCGACGGATGGGTTTCAGTTGTTGAGACAAGGCATGCTCCTGTTCGCCGGGGGGGGGGGGGGCTGCGATCCATTTACTTTAACGATAAAGTACTTTGCTCGCCGGAAGAAGTAAAGCAAGGAAATTTTGGGCACTCGCCCTCACGCAAAATCAAGTATAAATTGGCGTATAGAATTCATCCCCGCAAACCGGAGTTCACACAATGTTTAGTCACGTTACTTTGGGCACAAATGACTGGAGCCGGGCCAAACCTTTTTGGATGGCCATATCCAAAACCCTAGGCCTGCCCGTATTTCTGGAGGAAGACGAGGGAATTTCTTTTGGCGAACTGACCGGCCCAAAGATATTCATTGGGCCACCTTTCGACGAAAAACCAGCCAGCCACGGCAATGGCCAGCACGTCGCCTTCTTGGCCAAAACTCGGGCAATTGTCGATGATTTCTACGTCGCCGCACTGGCCAATGGCGGCACCTGCGAAGGCCAACCGGGCCTACGCCCGCACTACCATCCCAACTATTACGGCGCCTACGTGCGCGACCCCGACGGCAACAAATTGCAAGCGGTTTGCCATTCGTCGAAGGGGTGAGTTTTGGGGGTAGTTTACCAAAGACAAGCCCCAAGACTCCCTCTCCCATCCGGGAGAGGGCTGGGGTGAGGGGTACTAGGCTTGTTATGAATCCAGTCCCCTAAAAATCCTGCAACAGCCTTCCCCTCACCTCGATCCTCTCCCCCCTTCGAGGCTCCCGCTGGTCGCACCTTAGGATGAGGTGGGAGGGAGGAAACAACCGGTCCCCGGACTTTGATCCGGGGTCCAGTTCTCATGACTATCAAGGATGAAACTACCCACTGGACCCCGGCTCTGTCGGCCGGGGACCGCGTAATGAGAGACGCAGCCCACCAACTCCCGTCATCCCGGACTCGATCCACCAATTCGTCAAATGCACAATGCAAGGATGGATTGCGGGTCAAGCCCACAATGACGAGCTTGAAATATCATGAATAGAAACCATATGAAACTTATGGAAATCACACCGCTTGAAGATTATCTTGAATACTACAAAAACTTGGAAAGCCCTAGATTTGCAGTTTTGGTAACCGGCGAATGGGGAACTGGAAAAACCTTTCAAGTTAAAGAAGCGCTGCGCGAAAATGAGCGATACTATGTCAGCCTATTTGGCTTGCAGAGCATTGCTGAAATTCACACTGAAATCCTATTGAAAACCTTGGGAGACAACGGCCTTGCAAAACTGGTTAAGCCAGCATCAAAACTTGGAACAATATTGGGAGGAAAAGCTCAATTATTGAGTGCTGTACCAGTAATCTTACAAGCAGCTAGGGGTCAGAATTTTGACAAAAATAGAGTTCTAATCTTTGATGATCTTGAACGCTCCAGCATTCCAATGTTGAAAATTTTGGGCACCATAGATTACTATATTGAACAGTTAGGCTGCAAAGTAATCATCATTGTGAATGATGAAAAAATCGGAACAAAATTCAAAGACTACAAAGAAAAATTAGTCGGCCAAACAATAAAAGTTGATCCCCGATTAGAACAAGCTTTTGACGCATTTGCTCAATTGCTCCAAGAAAAAAAATACTAGAGAATTTGTTAATAGCCACCAGGCAAACATCCTTGGTATTTTTGACCAGTCAGGAGAACAATCTCTTCGCATCTTGAGACACGTGATTGAAGATAATGCTCGCTTATATGAAAAGCTCGATACAAAGCACTTAGAAAATAAGAACGCAATGTCTGCCCTAGTGAGCTTACTCACAGCACTTAATGTCGAATTTCGCACTGGTAATTTGGAAAAAGAAAATTTTACTCAAAGAGGAGCTGTCATTGCAGAATATGACATGGATGTCGCTGCTGCTAGAATGGCAGACTCTTCAGATGTAGTACCCGCCCCCCCTCTCGTTATTGCAAATAGTAAATATCAAACAATTGATTTGGCAGATGAATTGATTTCCAACGAATTGCTAACTCAATTTTTCATCCACGGACGTTACGATAAAAACGCAATCCAAAGCCATTTGGATAATAGCATATTTTTCCTCATGCCTGATGACGAACCCCCGTGGAAAACGGTAATCAACTTTGACGAACTAGAAGACAGCGTTGTTGAAAATGCGGTTGAGCGAATGGATCAACAATATTCTAATAGAGAGGTGAGCAATCCCGGCGAGATGCTTCATATTTTTATGTTGCGTATCATGATGGTGCAAAATGGGCATATTGAAAGCTCACCCGAGGAAGAAGTTATAAATGCCAAAACATATATTGATGATGTGTTAGGTGCTGGAAACCTCCCTGCAATAGGGACCAACTTTAGAGCAGATTGGGAATATGATCACTCACATGACGGCTTTGAATATTGGGGGCATGGTGCGAATAACGCAGAATTCAAAGAGATTTATGAGCACTTATTATCAGCAAGAAAAAAGGCATTGGCTAAAACATTTCCCATGGAAACAAATAGGCTTATGAAATTGATGAATACAGACAGCCAAGCATTTATGGATGAGGTTTCTCACACGCATAGAGGCAATGGCAAATACGCAATGATTCCAGTTCTTTCCTCAATCCCCGCCACTCAATTTGTCGTCACTTGGTTAGAAAGCCCCAAAGAAATGTGGCCCAATTTACACAGGACGTTCAGAAATCGTTATAGATCGAGCATTCATACAGACCTAAAAGAAGAGCAGGATTGGGTTTTGGAAGTTGGGAAAGAATTTCAGAAACAGATTTCTAATACTAAAGGGTTCGAGTCACTTCGGATCAAGCGGTCGTATGAGTTCGGGGTCGAACCCATTGTGAACGAAATCGCTGAACTAAAAGCAGAATCTGAGTAATAAACGCCCCCGTCATGCCCCGACTTGTTCGGGGTATCCAGCGGGAAAAAATGGATCACCCGGATAAACCGGGTGATGACACTTGGTGCTTGGTGGCGCAGGCCGAGTTACGCCTGACAAATTCAACCCCTCACCCCGCCCCTCCCCCAATCGGCAAGAGCGAAACACAAAAAAACGCCCCATGATTTCTCACGGGGCGTTTCTTGTATTCAGTGTAAAAGAGGGTTTTGTTTTCAATTCAATCCTGCGGACCTGGCGGCGACCTACTCTCCCGTGCCTTGAGACAAAGTACCATCGGCGCGAAGAGCCTTAACTTCCGAGTTCGGAATGGGATCGGGTGGGGAGCTCTTGCCATAGCCACCAGATCGGCGGGATTGAATTGGGTACTTCCGTCTCTGCATCCGATCCTTCGAGGCCGCAAAAGCGGCACCTCAGGATGAGGTTACAGGTGTTGCACCTACCCCCGAAGGGTCAGTAACAACACGGAAGTCGAAAAACACATCGGCCAAATCATTGATTCTAAAATCGTTTAGTTTGTTTGTTTTGGTTGTGGTATCCAGCTTGATTGTGATGTCGAAAATAACGATGCGATCGCTACTTACGAACATTGTAAGATCAAGCCAATCGAGCAATTAGTACTACTAAGCTTCACAAGTTACCTTGCTTCCACACGTAGCCTATCAACGTGGTGGTCTTCCACGGCTCTGATAGGGAATTCTAGTTTCGAGGCTGGTTTCCCGCTTAGATGCTTTCAGCGGTTATCCGTTCCGTACATAGCTACCCTGCAATGCTGCTGGCGCAACAACAGGTCCACCAGTGGTACGTCCATCCCGGTCCTCTCGTACTAGGGACAGATCCTCTCAAAATTCCTACACCCACGGCAGATAGGGACCGAACTGTCTCGCGACGTTCTAAACCCAGCTCACGTACCGCTTTAATTGGCGAACAGCCAAACCCTTGGGACCTGCTCCAGCCCCAGGATGCGATGAGCCGACATCGAGGTGCCAAACAATGCCGTCGATATGGACTCTTGGGCATCATCAGC
>JAJFFR010000242.1 GCA_021776555.1 Robiginitomaculum sp. | reverse complement strand
AAAAATCACGACCATCTTAGCTACACTAGTACTGGCAATAATGCCAGCCCTCGCAGAACCTGTAACTGTTTCACAAACGCTCAACTTGAAAAAACAGGCAACATCTAGCGCTTTTACTGCCCGTGCGGAGTGGAACGCCCTCACCTTTTACCTGCAAGGCGTTATTGAGGGCACCTCTGCTACTCAGGAAACGCTCATCAAAACGGGGCGCTCCCCGCTATTTTGCCCACCGAAGAATAAGTCTTACTCCCTAGAAGAACTATTCCGTTACCTTGAACAAAGTACGCCAGCCGATCAAAATCGCCCTGCCGTTACCGTTCTTATGGAAGGTTATGTGAAAAAATACCCGTGTGGCAAATAACACTGCCTTGTCCTGTACCAAACGGACGAATAACAGCCAGAACTAACTTCTTTTGCATTGCCAGTAGAAGGAAGCAATTCTTGGAATATATCGCGATTTTTCCAACGTTTGGCTGCAAGCCAACCCAACCATCCAAAGAGTGTCATTTTGTATTGGCGCACGAATACCGCTCGGGTAACGACCAGACCTCAGCCACTCATGCATCCGTTGCTCTGTGGAGTCCTGCCGAAGGTTTTTGGACCGCTACTTATGGTATTCAAAAAGCGGAGACAGGTGGTTTTTGGTGGGCGAGCGTCAGCAAGATGGCAACCGCATCAATTATTTTACTGTTAGTTCAGGAAAACAATCTGTCCCTAGATAGCCCTATATCAGAATGGTTCCCAGAATACCCCAATGCAGACCTAATTACGGTAGATCATCTTCTCATGCATTCAGGCGGGGTTTTTCGTTTCAATATCGATAAAAACCTTCGCGAAAAGCGCGGCGTTAAATCGGCGGATCTGCTCATTAAAACATCGGCAAAGCACGGTGCAGACTTTTGTCCGGGTGAGAACTGGAACTATAGCAATACTGGGTATGTAATGCTGAGCCGTATTGCAGAAATCGTTACGGGTATGAGCTTTGAACAACTAATAGAGATGCGTTTAGCCAAACCGTTGTCTTTACCGTCACTTGCAGTGATTGTTTCTGAAGACAACCTTGAGGCCTTCATCACTCCTGCTGGAAACAAGCCTCCTACGGTTGGCGAAATTGCCAGCATTTATGGTGCAGGCGCTATTCGTGCAAATGCCACTGATATATTATTACTCTTAGCGTACCGCTTAACAGGTAGAGCGACGTCAGTTGAGACAAGGGATTTATCCTTTCAGAGTTTATACTCGATGTTCAACTCTAATACTTATTATGGTCGAGTCGTGATGGTGATGATCATACCCGATCCTGATAACCCAGCCATCTGGTTAGGTCACTCTGGGGGATCACCAAACGCAAAAGCGCTCGTCTTATATGACATGGAACAGCAAGTGTTTTTATCCATTGTGCTGAATATCCAAGCGCCCGCTGAGGCCGTCGCCAATTCCCTGCTAAAAGCACTAGACTAACATTCAAAATAATTCATCAAATGACCTTGGTTGAATCATGGAGCCAAAACAATGGAAATAATTACGCTCAACAACAAGAATATTGAAGATGAGCATATTTGTTGTGCAATTAGCGACAAGAAAAGTAATCTTGGATATCAAGCGAAAAAACATTGGCTTAAAACCGAATTTAAAAACGGATACAGATTTCAAAAATTTGATGTCAGAGGCAAAGTCTTTATTGAATACGTCCCGATAGAACATTCATGGTTGCCGTTACTTGGCAACCGTTTCATGGTGATTAACTGTTTTTGGGTTGCAGGTCAGTTTAAGGGACAGGGCAACGGAAAAAAACTTCTTGAACAATGCAAAAATGATGCGACGAATATGGATGGTATTATTGCTATATCCAGCAATAAAAAACGTCCCTTTATGACAGACCCAAAATTTTTAAAACACCAAGGTTTTGAAATAATAGACGAGGCCCCACCGTTTTTTAAACTGTGGGCTTTGAAAATAAATCCAAACGCCAACTTCCCAAAAATTATGGATACAGCAAAACGAGGCACCTGCACGAACAATAATGGAATAACTGCATATTACTCTAACACCTGCCCGTTCACTGAATACTATACGAACAATCAACTAAGGAATTATGCCGCCAAGAACAAAATCCCCCTGACAATTAAACATATCAATTCAAAAGAAAGCGCGCATAAAATGCCCATTCCTTGGATTATTAATAGTGTGTTTTACAAAGGCGAGCTTGTAACATTAGAAATGAAGGCAGAAAGGCATTTAGATAAATTGATGTTTTCCTAACGCACGTCCCTGCCGACACTATTAGAGGAAAATGACTGGAAGGGCATGCTAGATTAAAATTTCTTGTCTTATGGCTACCATACGGCACGATTGCACCCTCTATCCTACGGTAATTATGGCATAAAATAGAGAAACAAAACATATCCCGTTTCTGGTGAAACTGAATGGTGGCGGTGAGAGGAGTAACCTTGAACCGGAACCTGTCCTCAAGTAGCGAAGCGGTAGGACAATTAAAAATGGTGGAGCCAGGCGGAATCGAACCGCCGACCTCTTGCATGCCATGCAAGCGCTCTCCCAACTGAGCTATGGCCCCATATGTTTCCAACGAACTACAAGCCGGAAATGGAGGCGGAAACTAATGCGAATGCATTTTTGTTTCAAGCCTCAAAATTCAGTCATTATCACTCATGTCTTCTTCGTCAGCCAGTTTGGCATCCTCATCTTCGTCATCGGATAATATATCGCTATCATCCTCAACACCTTCTTCGGTATAGCCTTCCGGCAAACTCGAGCCGCCGCCATTATCGCTATCGGTCTCTTCATCATCACCGCCACCCGACATCATAGGTGCCGCATCGTCCAAGCTTAATTCTTTCTGATCGTCGTCATCAGAGTCTTGGCCATCTTCATCTGATTCTGTTTCAGTGTTTTCATCCGCATCTTCATCGCCATCTTTATCTTTGGTTTCTTCTGGCTTTGGGGTTGGCTCGGCCTTGCGTGCAGGTCGCTTCGCTACGCCATCTGGGTCAAAGCTAAATCCACATTTTGGACAAACCACGGGGCGTTTTTTGAGATCAAAGAACTTTGCCCCACAATCAGAGCAAACGCGCTTTTCACCTAAATCTGGATTGGCCACTTTTCTCACCTCATGCGAAAAATTATTCAAAGGGTTTCGTCAGGTCGCTTGCCATGTTCAAACCGGGCTGTCAAAACCATTTTTGCAAATTTCTGCCAGCCGCTGCAATTGCATCATCTTGAACTTTGAACTGGACCGTAGTTATGGGCCTCGACCCAAAGCCACAAACTGGCAAAATAACCCCAAACACCATGACGTCCCATCCGGCCTTTCGTCTGGCTGGAACCATCATTGCACCGGGAGATAAATCAGTATCGCACCGCGCTCTTATTCTGGGCGCGTTGGCCAAAGGCACGACATGTGTGACCGGCCTGCTCGAAAGCGGAGATGTTTTGGCTACCGCCAACGCCATGCAGGCATTGGGAGCGGGCATTGCCAAAGACAATAACGGCAGTTGGGAGATCAAGGGCCGGGGTGACAAGGGATTACAAAGTCCCAATGAATCACTTGATTTTGGCAATGCCGGGACCGGCGTACGGTTATGTATGGGTCTGGTCGCCGGGCAAGATATCACAGCAACCCTTGTTGGTGATGACAGTCTTTCGCGCCGCCCCATGGGCCGAGTTTTAGGACCGCTATCTCAAATGGGCGCACAATCCACCAGTGACGAAAACCGCCTGCCCGTTATCATGCAAGGAACAAACAACCCAAACCCGGCTCAATACACACTGGATATTGCATCCGCCCAGGTAAAATCCGCTCTATTGTTGGCTGGTCTACAAGCCCAGGGACAAACCGTCGTCGAAGAACCCGGACCCAGCCGGGATCACACTGAAAACATGTTGCGTTCATTTGGTGCTGAACTTGAAACCATATCCCTTTCTGGCGGTGCCAAGCGCATTTCTTTGCATGGGCCAGTTCAGCTTAACGCACAAAACATCAAAGTGCCGGGTGATCCTTCTTCTGCGGCATTTGCCATTGTTGCTGCGCTGGTTGTTCCGGACAGCGATATCACCATTGAAAACGTGATGGTCAATCCAACTCGGGATGGGTTGATCCGGACATTGAGCGAAGCCGGGTATAATATCACCTTGCACAACCAGCGAGATCAGGGCGGCGAACCGGTCGCAGACGTTACTGTTGTCTATGGCGCAAAAACACCTTTGCGTCCGCCAGCTGTGCGCGCCGTCACCATGATTGATGAATATCCTATCTTGATGGTGCTCGCTGCATTTGCCGCTGGTACCAGCAGATTCGACGGTATCGGTGAATTGCGAGTAAAAGAAAGCGACCGCATCCAGAAAATGGAATCGCTATTGAACCTCTATGGCATACCCACCCAAAGCGGCAAAGACTGGATCGAAGTAGAAGGAAGCGGCGCGGTTTTTGGCCCGGCCCACGAAACGCAACCAATTGAGCCGTTTGATGTTTCCGGGGATCATCGAATTGCCATGTCGGCAATGATTCTTGCCATGGGTGGATTTTCTCCTATGACCATTGAAGGTGCAGACACAATTAACACTTCATATCCAGGTTTCGTGACCGATATGAATCAGTTGGGAGCCAATATATTGACCCGCAAGGAACCAATTCGATTGGTAATTGCAGTAGATGGCCCGTTGGCTTCTGGCAAAGGGACCTTGGCCAGAAAGCTAGCAGAACACTTTGACCTGCCCCACATGGATACCGGTTTATTGTACCGCGCCACTGCACGCGCCGCATTGGAACAAGACACTGCGCTAGATGATGAGGCTGAAATTGCAAAGTTGGCCAGCCAACTTGAATTCCCAATTTCAGCAGCCCACACCCTACGCACCAATGAAATAGGCGCGGCCGCCTCAAAAGTGGCGGCCCTGCCCAAGGTGCGTAAAGCCTTGCTTGAACTGCAACAGAATTTCGCTGCAAATCCGGATGGCGCAGTGTTGGATGGCCGGGATATTGGTACGGTCGTATGCCCGGATGCTGATATTAAATTGTGGATTACTGCGTCAGAGCAGGTGCGAGCCGAACGCAGGCAGCAAGAATTTTCCCAAAACGGACAGGACATCACATCTGATGCAATGCTGGTTCAATTGCGCGAACGCGATGCCCGTGATGGGAAACGTAAAGACTCGCCAATGTACATGGCCGAAGATGCCCTCTTGATTGATACCAGTAAGTTGAGTATAGACGCGGCGCTCCTAGTCGCCCTTGAAACGGTTGAACGGAAACTGGCTGAACGCTGACCATTTGATGGAATGCGAAATTCAAACAGCTGGATCCAAAGACTTTGGAACCGCAAATCATTCAATCCCACATTGCCGAGACGCGATGAGACCGCCGGATTCAACCGGTTGGCCTGTATTTTTTTATGAAAGAACTCACAACCAATGTCTGAAACAGTTTCACCTGAAAATTTGAACCCAAGCATCGACGACTTTGCCGCGATGCTTGAAGCCAGCATGGCTGGCCATGAAGTGCTGGTAGGCCGCGTCGTCAGCGGTCTGGTTACCGCAATTGAAAATGAATTTGTCATCGTTGACGTAGGCCTGAAAACCGAAGGACGCATTCCAATGCGTGAGTTTTCAAGCGACGACACCAAAGCTTCAATTGAAGTTGGTGGAAAAGTAGATGTTTTTGTCGACCGGGTCGAAAACGCATTAGGCGACGCAGTTTTGTCACGGGACAAAGCGCGCCGCGAGGAAGCATGGGACCGGATTGAAAAGTCATACGCCAAGGAAGAGCCTGTTGATGGGGCCATTGTTGGCCGAGTCAAAGGTGGCTTTACCGTTGACCTTGGTGGCGCAAATGCGTTTCTGCCGGGCAGTCAGGTTGATATTCGCCCGGTTCGTGATCTTGGTCCGCTAATGGGTTTGTCGCAGCCATTTGCCGTTTTGAAAATGGATCGTCCACGCGGAAACATCGTGGTTTCCAGACGGGCCATTATGGAAGAGTCGCGTGCAGAACAACGCGCCGAGTTGATCAATCAATTGCACGAAGGTGAAGTGCGCGAAGGTGTTGTTAAAAACATCACCGACTATGGTGCATTTGTTGATTTGGGCGGCATTGATGGTTTGTTGCACGTCACAGACATGAGCTGGCGCCGGGTAAACCACCCGAGCCAAATCCTGAATGTCGGCGATACGGTTAAAGTTCAGGTTGTAAAAATCAATCCAGATAGCCAACGCATTTCGCTGGGCATGAAGCAATTGGAAGCCGATCCATGGGAAGGCGTAGAAGCTAAATACCCATTGAAGGCAAAATTCACCGGCCGGATCACCAACATCACTGAATACGGTGCATTTGTGGAACTGGAAGCCGGCATTGAAGGCTTGGTTCACGTCAGCGAAATGAGCTGGACCAAGAAGAACGTCCACCCGGGCAAAATTGTCTCCACTTCTCAAGAAGTCGAAGTTGTCGTTCTTGAGGTTGATGCTGAAAAACGCAGAATTTCATTGGGGATCAAGCAATGTGCTGACAATCCTTGGAGTTCATTCGCACAAGACAACCCAATTGGCTCTACCGTTACCGGTGAAGTTCGCAACATCACTGAATTTGGTTTGTTTGTTGGTCTGGACGGAATGATTGACGGCATGGTTCACCTTTCTGATCTGGATTGGGATCGTTCCGGTGATGAAGCGTTGGCCACCTATAAAAAAGGCGACACTGTTTCAGCCAAGGTTCTCGATATCGACACCGAAAAAGAACGTGTTTCCCTCGGCATCAAGCAGTTGGAAAAAGATCCAACCGACGACAGCAGCTTCAAACGCGGTGCTGCCGTTACCTGTATCGTCAGTGAAATCACATCTGGCGGCATTGAAGTGACATTGGGTGACGACAATAAGGTAAAAGCCTTTATCCGCAAATCAGACCTGTCGCGGGATCGTTCGGAACAACGTCCTGAGCGTTTTGCTGTTGGTGACCGACTGGATGCCAAAATCACCAATGTAGACAAGGCGTCACGTCGCCTTTCATTGTCGATTAAAGCATTGGAAATGGCTCAAGAAAAAGAAGCGATCGAACAATATGGTTCTTCGGACTCCGGTGCATCTTTGGGCGACATCCTGGGTGAAGCACTTAAAGGTGCCTCCGATAGCGAAGACTAACGCCTTCATAAAACCACATGAAAAGGGTCGGCAATGCCGGCCCTTTTTTTATGGTGGCACCCCTGCTTTACGCAAAAGCATATTGACGAGCACAAGGCCAAGGTGTCAGCTTTACAACCAGAAGTTAAACCACGCTGACAGGAACGAGTGCGCCATGATCAAGTCCGAACTTATTGAGCAATTGACCGACGAAAATCCACACCTTTACCAACGCGATATCGAACGAATTGTGGCAACAATTTTTGATGAAATCACCGGGTCTCTCGAGCAAGGTGGCCGTGTGGAATTGCGCGGCTTTGGTGCCTTTTCAGTTCGCCATCGTGGACCCAGAGTTGGGCGAAATCCGCGTTCCGGCGAGTCGGTTAAAGTTGCTGCGAAATCTGTACCATTTTTCAAAGCCGGTAAAGAATTGCGCGAACGTGTCGACGCATCACGCAAGGCGTAGGCAACCCAAAATTACAAAATTGGAATACCGGTGATTTATTGCGCCGAATAACCGCCTTAAAAACTAAGGCAAGCAAATAGGGGGAGCTTATGCTCAAAGAGTTCAAAGAATTTGCCATGCGTGGCAATGTAATGGATATGGCCATCGGTATTGTTATTGGGGCGGCTTTCAGCCCAATTATCAAATCATTGGTCAGTGATGTGATCATGCCACCGATTGGCCTGCTGATGGGCGGCATTGATTTCAGCAATTTGCTGATCTCTTTGGATGGCAATCAATACGAAACACTGGCCGCAGCAAAAGAGGCCGGAGCCGCCACGATCAATTATGGTTCATTCATCAACACCGTGGTCAATTTCATTATTGTGGCCTTCGCCATTTTCATACTGATCAAAGCTATGAACGCTGCCAAGAAAAAAGAGGAAGAAGCGCCAGCAAAGCCAACCCCGCCACCAGCGCAGGAAGTCTTGCTCGGCGAAATTCGCGATCTTCTCAAAAAGAAATGAACCCAACTGGGTTTGACAAATGTGGGGGCACCAGTCATTGGCTGGTGCCCTTTTTATTGGAAGAACAATATGCCGATTGCAATCAAAATTTGTGGGTTCACGGAACAGACTGGATTGAATGCAGCGTTACGCGTTGGAATTGATCGCATTGGCCTGATGTTTGCGCCAAACAGCCCTAGATTGGTCAATCTGGATCTTGCCAACCAACTGGCTGAAACCGCCCGTGGCAAAGCGGCAATCGTTGCCGTATTGTCCAATCCTGGTGACAAGCTTGTTGCCCGTATTGCCCGTGATCTGCGTCCAGATTTTTTGCAATTACACGGCAAAGAAACGCCAGAGCGGGTTCGCAGTTTATGGAAACAACATCACATCCCAATCATCAAGGCATTTGCCATATCCGAAGCCAGAGACATCACTGACGCACAAAGGTATGCAAGAACTGCGGCCGAATTTTTGTTTGATGCAAAACCAGCAAAAGGTGAAACCCGCACCGGAGGACTTGGCCGGACGTTTGACTGGTCGTTGCTAAAAGCTGTTAACCCGTCCCGACCCTGGATGTTGGCCGGTGGACTAAACCCGGAAAATGTGGGCACCGCCTTGGACACCTGCACACCGGCAATGGTCGACGTATCCTCTGGTGTTGAAAGTACACTTGGCGTAAAAGACCCGGCGCTGGTGGCTCAATTTTGTACCGCAGTGCGAGCGAAAAGATAAATTCATGACTAAGCACAATTGGCAAAAAGAGCCGGATGAAGCAGGCCGGTTTGGTACATTTGGCGGGCGCTATGTCCCCGAAACCTTGATGCCATTGGTGTTGGAATTGGAACAGGTTTGGAAAAACGCCAGAACTGATCCTTCTTTTTCCGCCGAACTAGACGGCTTGCTCAAAGATTACGTCGGTCGGCCCAGTGCCATTTATCATGCTGAACGGCTGTCGAAGCATTTTAACGGCGCAAAGATTTGGTTCAAACGCGATGAGTTAAATCATACCGGCGCCCATAAAATCAATAACTGCTTGGGGCAGGTCTTACTGGCCAAACGAATGGGCAAAACCCGGGTAATTGCCGAAACAGGCGCTGGCCAACACGGTGTAGCAACAGCAACTGTTGCGGCCCGATTTGGGTTGGAATGCGTTGTATTCATGGGTGAAACCGACATTGAACGGCAAAAACCAAATGTGTTTCGGATGAAATTACTAGGCGCTGAGATCGTCCCCGTTACTTCCGGCACTGGAACCCTAAAAGATGCCATGAACGAAGCCTTGCGCGACTGGGTGACCCATGTCGAAGATACGTTTTATGTGATCGGCACCGTGGCTGGTCCGCATCCCTATCCCGCTTTGGTCCGGGATTTTCAGTCAGTGATTGGCCGTGAAGCCCGCGCCCAGATATTAGAGCGCGAAGGTCGTCTGCCTGATGCCTGCGTCGCCTGCATTGGCGGTGGCTCGAATGCCATGGGTTTGTTTTACCCCTTTCTTGAAGATGAAAAAGTCCGGTTGATCGGCGTTGAAGCGGCAGGCAAGGGCATCCATACCGGCCAACACGCAGCCTCGTTGACCGGCGGAGAACCGGGCATTTTGCACGGTAATCGCAC
>JAJFFR010000241.1 GCA_021776555.1 Robiginitomaculum sp. | reverse complement strand
TTGGCGAATATCAAACATGGCTGTGACATTGTCGGCTAGATCAAATGCCAAACCAATGGTCCATGTGGATGGGATATCAAAATCACCACCATCGGCGAACAGGCCGCGATATTCATCAAAGCGCGACATGTTGATCGAAGGCTGCCAAGTCGCACCGAACCGTACGCCATTGCCACTATCAATTTCAACACCCAGCTTCACACCCAGACCGTTTGACCAAGCAAACCCGTTATTGCTCAAATTGGCACCATCAACTGACAGCCCGCCAAAGATAGCCAAGCCCCGCGCCTTAAAGCGCTGGACAGCAAAAACCGGAGCGACACCGATTGAGATGTTTTCAACTGGCTTGTACGCAAAGGTTGGTTGGATAAACACTTGGTTCAGATCCACGCCCGCGCCATTGGAGCAAAACACGCCAGTTGTCGAAGGAAACGGACCAAACCCACAAATCGGATTAGGCAGGGTTTCTTCATAACTGGTATTCATGCCGCCATTTGCTGCAACCACAATCCCAAAGGCAAACTTGTCGTTGTATTGGCGTGAATAGGCCAGCCCCGGAACCGGGAACCAGCTATTACCAGACTTTACTTCGCCATCAGGCGTAAAGCCGAAACCGCCAGAACCGGTAAATTTCCGATTTGGGTTAAACGCAGAAAGCGCGACTTGCGCCTGATTGCCTGCACCAAACAATCCAGCCGGATTGATCGCCATGCCAGCTGCATCACGAGTGTCAGCCACCCCAGCACCACCTAGCGCTTTCGAGCGGGCGCTGGTGCCATGTTGAAAATAGCCCTCAGTAGCAAGTGCCGGTGCGCCAAACGCAGCCACCGCCACTAGACTCACAAACGATGTCTGAATGGTTTTCTTAAATGATAGAGCCATAGTCCCCTCCCGGTCGTTAGCTCGGTTGAATATATTGGGACTTTACGCCCCGCGTGTGCTCCCGTTCAAGGAGTCGTTTTTATTTCTCTTGCAAGTGTTGCAAAAGGGTTGGGTTGCCTGAAGCTTTAGACAACCCGTTTGATTAGGAACGTATACACCCCGTCACCGGTAGCATGTTCCATCAACTCGTTTCCGGTGGTCCGGCAAAATGCTTCAAAGTCAGCGACAGAACCCGGATCAGTCGAAATGACTTCAAGTACTTTGCCGTCTTCCATGCCCTTTAGGGCTTTTTTTGCTTTCAAGATGGGCAGTGGGCAATTTAAGCCTTTTGCATCAAGTGTTTCGTCAACCATGTGATCTCCTAGTCAGAATTGGCATCGGGGACACGCCCCGAAAATTACATATATAGATTGATATCAGATTCCAGCGCGCTTTCCATCCATGTGGCGGCGCCGCCGATTTCGATATCTTCGATCATGTCTTTTTTATCAAGTTCAAATAGATCCAGCGTCATCTGGCAGGCAATCATCCGCACGTCGGACAACACAGCTGCCTCGCGCAAGTCCTCGATTGAGGCCACGCCTTTTTTCTTAATTAAGTTTTTCATCATGACCGTTGCACCAGCCGAAACACCAGGGACCATGCCGACAATGTTTGGCATCGACATGTGCATACCACCCATTGGCATGGCCATAGCTGGATTACCCAATGGGGTCACTTGCAGGTTCAGTTTTTCTTTGAGAAGCTCTAGGCCGTAAAACGTGAAAAACATGGTCACGTCCACATCCATCGCCGCCGCAGTGGTACCCAAAATGAACGGAGGATACGCCCAATCCAGCGAACCCTTTGTGCAAATAATGGTCATTTTCTTGGCATTGCCAATGGTTTCTTCAACCGATTTCGCCATGATACGCATCTCCTTGTTTTTGCCGAACAAGGAATTCATTCGGCCGTTCCCTTATATAAGGGATTGCTTTATTAGCATTTGTGCATGAATTACCACACCATCGTCAAGTGATTTCACTAAACTGTGTTCTGAAACGATTATCCCATGCCTCTCGTCTCGCCAAGAAACAAACAAAAGCCGCCGCTATTCATCAGCAGTGATGTGTTCAAACGACCCGCGTGGGGCAGCAATCACCCATTGGCCATCCCTAGACAAAGCGCCATGTTGGACCTGTTAGAAATGCTAAACTGGACCGGGCCAGGCAACTCTAAGGTTTGCCAAGCCGCTGGCCGTGACACCTTGGTACGATTTCATAAACCGGCTTATGTGGAAGCTTTTTGGCAAGCAGATGCCAAAGGCAAGGTCAGCCAAGCGGATCGCCAAAAATACCAATTGGGCACCATGGAAAATCCAATCTTCCCCGGATTGTTCGAGCGCGCCGCCACAACGGTCGGCGGTTCAATCCTCGCGGCAAAACTGGCTGGTGAGCGCCGAATTGTGTTCCACCCATCCGGCGGCACTCATCATGGGCGCCCTGATCGGGCCAGCGGGTTTTGCTATTTTAACGATCCGGTGTTCGCCATCCTGACGTTGTTAGACCAAGGATGCACTCGCATTGCCTATGTAGATGTGGATGCCCACCACGGCGACGGGGTGCAGGATGCCTTTACCGACGAGCCACGGGTTCGGTGCATTTCAGTGCATGAAGAAAACCGCTGGCCCCATAGCGGCACCATTGACGATCACGGCAATGGACTTGCCTATAATTTCCCAACTCCCAGAGCTGTGGGCGATAACGCCTATGGTGATTTGATCAGCACCCAAGTTTTGCCGTTGATTCGGGAATTTGAGCCTGAAGCCATAGTGATTACCTTTGGGGCCGACGCGTTGGATGCGGACCCACTCTCGGCTATGGGCTTGAGCAATAGCTGTTTACTGCAAACTTGCGTCCAATTGTGCGATCTGGCTCCGGCGGCGGTGGTATTGGGCGGCGGCGGGTACAATCCATGGACCACAGCGCGACTTTGGGCCGCGTTTTGGGGCTTAATCAGCAATCAGGATGTTCACATCAACCTGCCAGAACCAGCTCGCAAGATGCTGAAAAGCCTCGCGTGCGATCTGATTGACCCTGAAGACATGCAGCCTGAATGGACAACCACCCTGCTCGACCCATTACCCTGAACAAGCGCCTCTTAGAGGCCGCGCTTCATCAATGCGCGCTCGTTTTCGTAGATAAAGTCACGGGTGATCGGCACATCGTCGCGCTCATGACTAAGCAGCAGGTGAAAATTCATGTTGGCATCGTGTTTGAACCCGATAGCCACGGCAGTCAGATAAAACTCCCACATTCGACAAAACCGCTCATCATACAGTTTTAGTGCTGCATCTCGATTGGCCATGAACCGGTTTTTCCACTCGGTAATCGTGTAATAGTAATGCAGCCGCCAAACCTCGCAATCATCGATCCACAGGCCGGAACGTTCCACTGACGCAATCGCTTCGGATATGGAAGGTGAATAGCCGCCCGGAAAGATGTATTTCTGGATAAAGGCATTGGTCGATCCCGGTGGCCCTTGGCGGCCAATTGAATGGATCAACGAGCGCCCGCCGGGTTTCAACAATGCCCCAACTTGGTTGAAATACTCATCGAAATAGCGCGCACCCACATGCTCGATCATCCCGACCGAAACAATCCGGTCATACTTTTGCGTGACCTCGCGGTAATCCTGATACTCAAACTTTACCCGGTCAGATAGGCCCATTTGTTCGGCCCGTTCATTAGCGACGCGCAATTGCTCTTTGGCCAAGGCAATACCGGTTACTTTCACATCGGCCACTTGGGCCAGATACAGCCCCATGCCGCCCCAGCCACAACCAATGTCGAGCACGGTCATGCCGTCTTTTAAGTCCAGTTTGGCGGCGATCCGGCGTTTTTTGTTGATCTGCGCCTGTTCCAAGGTGTCATCCGGCGTGCGGAAATACCCGCAGGAATACTGCATATCTTCATCTAGGAATAGGCGGTACAAATCTTCTGATAAATCATAGTGATGCGCTGCATTCTTGCGGGAATTCTTGATCGGGTTGAACTGCTGAAATGGCTTGGTAATAACCCGCAATGCCTTGCCGTATTTTTGAGAGCCATGATTGGACAGGCCGTCCTTGTTGGCTACCATCATATCCAAAAATGCCGTAAGGTCAGTGCCCTCCTCAAAAGTAAGCGTGCCATCCATATAAGCTTCGGCAGCAGTCAGATCTGGCTGCAACAGCAGCTTATGGTACAAAGAGGCTTGGTGGAGCCGCATGGTGACCACCGGCTTGGCCGGTGATCCCACAAACTCGTGACGCTCTCCTTTGGCATCAAAAACCACAAGGGTTCCGCTACTGATAAAGTGTTTGAGTAGCCCGGAAAGTAAACGCATCTGTGCCTCCTGATTTTAGACGAAGACAGACATACAGCAAATACCCGCGATAGATACCGACCCCAAGAAAAAGTGATCGGTTTTTAGGTTCAGCCCATCAAAGGTTGGACAAACAGATACAGCCAATAAATGGCAATCACGAACTGCACCAAAAAGAAGAAAAACCGGACCTGCACCATCAAAATACTAGTTGAGGCGATATGAGTCAGCGATTGCAACACCCTTGCGCCCAAAACGATCATTGCCAATCCGTTGGTGATCCCGCTTTGACCGGTAGCCAGCCCATACAACATCAATCCGCCAATAACTGGAAAGAACTCGTACGTGTTTGCGTGCGCCCGGCATAATCTACCGGAAAAAGGCGATACATCATCTCCGGCTGGTGAAAAACTGTTGGCCGCTTTTTTGCCGCCCAAGGTCAATCCAGTTCGTAAGCCAGCCAACATAGCCAGCATGACGATCATCAGACCAATATATCCCAGTAGCGCAATTGCTGTGTCATTCATTTTGATTTCCTCCCCAAAAATGAATTCGGATACTAGCCGCACAACAAAAATGCACAAATGTTATTGTTACAGGTCCGACTTTCAAAAATGTATGGGTTATTTTTTAGTGAGTCCGGCAGGTAAACCATGGCGGATTGCCAATCCAATGGTTATGCTCTTATATTAGTAATGTTGAATACACAAAATTCGTGAGGGAATTCGTGCATGAACTGGCTGGATCAGGTTACCGCAATTGAAGAACTGGAAGACGCAGAGTTCGATGCGGCATTGATCGCGCAAATGCAGGATCATTCGGCGCATTCCCTGAACCGGCAAATCCGGTTTTCCACCCCGACTTTCAAAGAGTTTGAATCCACTGAGCTTTCGGGCTGCGGCAAAAACTCCTTCCCGGCTTTTTCCATTACCGCAGGTGGCTGCGCGCTCAATTGCGATCATTGCCAAAAGAAAATTCTGGAACCGATGATCCCGGCCACCAAGCCGGAAATGCTCGAGCAAAAAGTCCGCGACATGATCCTGATGCAGGATTTGCAGGGCTTCCTGCTGTCCGGTGGCTCGAACAAACGCAATGAAATCCGCTATGAGCGATATTTACCAGTTGTTGAGCGGCTAAAGCACGATTTTCCACACCTGCAAATCGCTATCCATACCGCCCTGCTCGACGAAACAGCCGCCAAGCGAATGGAATCAGCTGGGGTTGATAGCGCCATGATGGATGTGATCGGCGCGCAGGAAACCATTGAACAAGTTTATAAGCTGGACCGTCCGGTGGCTGATTTCGAAGCCACGTTGGCAGCTTTGACTTCGACCAAGTTAAAAGTCACGCCACATATCGTTATTGGTCTGCATTACGGCAAATTGCTCGGTGAGGAAAACGCGCTGGACATTGTCTCGCGTTATGACTGCCACGCATTGGTGCTGGTGGTGATTATGCCGTTTTACGCCAAGCCGGGTACGTTCGAAACACCCTCCACTTCTGATGTCGGCCATATCTTCCTACAAGCCCGTCAACGACTTCCCAATAAGCAAGTCTTGCTCGGTTGCGCCCGCCCGCCGGGCATGCACAAGCGCATAACCGATGCCTATGCGGTAATGGCGGGGCTAGATGGCATTGCCTTTCCGGCTGATGGTGCGGTGGCGGCATGTAAGGCAATCGGTCGATCATTTCATCAAGAACACGCCTGTTGCGCCATCAAGATCGGCGGTAGCCAATCGGCACAGGCCAGCGCAACTTGCGCTGCATGACGCTGACCCCCGACATTTTGGTTTTAGGACTTGGCCCGGCTGGAGCCAGCGCTGCACGAGCAGCGGCTTTGGCTGGCTATTCCGTGTTGGCTGTGGAACGAAAAACCGAACCGGGTACACCGGTTCAGTGCGCCGAGTTTGTACCGGCCATGATCGGAGCCGAAGTATCGGCGCTGGTCGATACCACGATCCAACCGATCAGCTCGATGGTGACCCAAGTTGAGCAGGAACCTGCCGACATCACCCCGGATTTCCCGGGCAGAATGATTGATCGCGCCAAGTTTGATCACCAATTGGCTAATGATGCCGCCGAAGCTGGAGCGCAGACCCGGTACGGAGTTAATGCGAGAGACATCTCGACCGGCGGGGATATTGACCTATCAGACGGCAGTCATATTTCGGCAAAAGTATTGATCGGCGCCGACGGACCGCACTCACTGGTGGGTATGGCCATCGGCTCAACCAATGATCAAATTCTAGAAACCCGCCAGATCAATGTGCCTTTATTGCGGCCTTTTGCCAGCACGGATATTTTTCTAAAACACGATATCCCCAGCGGTTATGCGTGGGCCTTTCCCAAAGGGAACATGGTCAATCTCGGCTTAGGTATCGAGGCATCTGCCAAAGATCAACTAAAACCCCTGCTCGAAGAGCTGCACCAGCAAATGGTGACCGAGGGCCGGGTCGGAACACAAATCAATAGCTATACTGGCGGGGCCATCCCGGCGGGTGGCTTGCTGAAACCCTATCGCGTGTTGGGCGGTACTTTGTGCTTGTTGGCGGGCGATGCAGCTGGATTGACCAACCCAATTACCGGAGCTGGCATCAATTCTGCGGTGATCTCTGGCAAGTTGGCCGGAGAGGCTGCCGCGCAGTATCTGGCTGGCGACATGCAAGCCGCCGAAAACTACCAAGAAGACTTGGACGATTTGTTCGGGCCTTCCCTAACCCGCGCCCTTGCCCATCGCACCCGCATGTCGCACATTTTACAAAATCATAAAACCCCAGACCCGGACCAGCTTCGTTCCGGCTGGATCGCATATTCTACATATTGGGAGCCGGTTACCTCGGCTCAAACGGAGGAAATTCCATGTCCTGCTTGAAACCTGAGGGCAAACAGCCCGGCGATACTTCGTCAGATGGCCGCGATTTTAATGCCTTTGATGTGATGGAGCCGCGCAAACCTGGCGCAACACCAAAAGACTTACGCAATGGCGGTCGGGTCAAAACTGAAGACGCCCCGCCAACTGGTTTGTATTTGCCCAATAACAATATCCAAACACCGAACATGACCTCGCCGGAATATGTGCAACTTTCAACCGCTGCCGCTCTAACTTTGGGCATTATGCCCGGCAAAATGCATCGCTGCGAATGCACTAGATGCCTCAATATCCTGCTGACCTACCCCGAAGGTTGCCGGGCCAATTGCGCCTATTGCGGGCTAGCCCGTCACCGCGAGGCCGATCGTGATTATGCAGATCGCAATTTCATCCGAGTTGATTGGCCGAGCGTACCGATGGATCAGATCGTTGATATTGTTGCCAAAAACCCCGAAAATTCACCGTTTCACCGGATGTGTATTTCGATGATCACTCATCCGCGTTCCGACGATGACACGGTAATAGTGCTCAAAAACTGGACGTCCAAGATCGACCCTTCGGCCATTCCGATTTCGATCCTGTCCAATCCGACCACCATGGATCGGACCAATGTGCAAGAGTTGCGCGATCTGGGTTCTGATATTTTCACAGTCGCACTGGATGCGGCCACTCCAGAATTATTTGATCGGACCCGTGGCAAAGGCGTGCAAAGCCCCCACACATGGAAGAAGTATTGGGAAGTTCTGCTCGATGCCAAAGACATTTTTGGCAAGGAAAAATTCGGCGCCCACATTATTGTCGGCATGGGCGAGACCGAACACGAAATTCTGACCTTGGTCGAGCAATTGGTCGAAATGGGTGGTCACAGTCACATGTTCTGTTTTTACCCGGAAAAAGGCTCATTGATGGACCATTTGCCGGCCACACCGCGCGACCAATGGCGCCGGGTGCAATTGGGCCGCTACCTGCTCGATTATTGCGGAGCCAAGGTCAAACACATGAAGTTTGATGGCGATGGCCGAGTGGTTGATTTTGGTCTGCCCAAGACCGAGTTGGATATGATTATCGACACCGGGATTGCCTTTCGCACGTCGGGTTGCCCCGGCAAATTTGCCGAAGATATTTCGGCCTGCGACCGACCCTATGGCGACAGCCCGCCATCTGACATCGCATCCTATCCATTTGCACCCCAAGACGTAGACTTGCGCCTGATCCGCAACCAGCTGGACATGGAAAAACCCGGCGAGCCTTATGAAGAAGGCGAAGAACTGGAAGACTGGAAATAA
>JAJFFR010000025.1 GCA_021776555.1 Robiginitomaculum sp. | reverse complement strand
CGTCTTGGGCGATCACGTTATAGTCTCCGGCCAAAATCACTGGTTCTTCAAAGGTCAGTAATTCCGCCGCATGGTCGCGCAAGCGCTCCATCCAGCGTAATTTGTAAGGGAATTTTTCGGTGTCTTTTGGGTTGCCATTCGGCAGGTAAATGCTGGCTACTCGCACCGGGCCGTGAGTTCCGGCCAGTACAACCTCCAAATACCGTGCTTGTTCATCCTCATCATCGCCGGGCAAGCGGGGTTTCGTTTCTTCGATCTCGAATTTGGAGAGGATTGCAACGCCGTTATAGGATTTTTGTCCGTGTACGGCGCAATTATAACCCAAAGCCTCAAACTCCAGATAGGGGAATTGCTCGTCTTGGCATTTGATTTCTTGCATGCACACTACATCTGGCTTGGCTTCTTCCAGCCATTTGATCAGCGTGGCGACCCGGGTCCGGACCGAGTTTACATTCCATGTCGCGATTTTCATGACGTCCCCGAATTGAACCTAAACCGAAAAGCTGGTGCCGCAGCCACATCCTGATGTGGCATTTGGATTGTTGATCTTGAAGGCCGCGCCGATTAGCTCGTCAGAAAAATCAATTTCTGACCCGCTTAGGAATTCCAGTGAAGTGCTGTCAATCACCACAGTGGCTCCGTCGCGCTTGATCACTAGGTCATCATCTTCGGGCGTATCTGCAAAGTCAAAGGTATAGGAAAACCCGGAACACCCGCCGCCGATTACCGCAACGCGCAAGGCATTTCGTTTTTGCTCTTCCATGATCTGATTGATCCGAATGGCGGCTGCGGCGCTCAAAGTGACGCTGGAATTGGGCATGATGATCTTTCGGTCCAAAAGGTGTGATTGGTTAAACTTTTCCTATATATGGGGAGTGTCTCCAATTAGGCAAAACAAATTTATGACTCAACTGTTTCAAATCCCGCCGCGCGCCAGCTTTGCATCTGATCCGCTAAAATCAAGAGGGCGATTATTTGAGCAAAGCCCCAGTTCAACCCGTACCCCGTATCAGCGGGACCGTGACCGGGTTATTCATTGCACGGCATTTCGGCGCCTCAAGCATAAAACCCAAGTTTTTATCGCCCATGAGGACGATTATTACCGGACCCGGCTGACCCACTCGCTGGAAGTGGCGCAAATTGCTCGCTCGATTGCACGGGTATTGGGTCTGGATGAGGATCTGGCCGAAGCCTTAGCCTTGGGGCACGACATTGGTCATCCGCCATTTGGTCATGCCGGCGAAGACGTGCTTGATGAAGCCATGAAAGATTATGAGGGGTTTGATCACAACGCCCAGACTTTGCGAGTCATCACCGAGATGGAGCGAGTATATCCCGGCTTTGATGGGCTAAACCTGACTTGGGAAACCCTAGAGGGCATGGTCAAACATAATGGCCCGATCAAAGCCTCATCCGACAAGAAATTGCCGTGGGCCTTTCGGGCCTATGAGGGATGGGATTGGCTGGAAACCCACACCTATGCCGGGCCGGAAGCGCAAGTGGCAGCGCTGGCTGACGACATTGCTTATAACAATCATGATATTGATGATGGCTTACGCGCCGGGCTGATCAGCATTGAGCAATTGCTCGAATTGCCGATGGTTGGACTTGCGTTTCAGGGTGTGATTGATCAGTATCCTGGTCTGTCTGAAAACCGGATTATTCGCGAAGCAGTGCGTCGGTTAATCGGGTTTTGGATTCATGATCTGCTTACTGAGACGCAAGCCAATATCAAAAAGCTAAAACCGCAAACTGCCGACGATGTCCGGGCGTTGGATCAACCTTTGGTCATTTTTTCTGCTGAAATGGAGCGGAATATCTCAGTGCTTCGTAAGTTTTTGTTGGACAATCTGTACCGGCACTACAAGGTCAACCGCACACGAAACAAATCAAAACGGGCCTTAGTCAAGTTGTTCGATGTGTTTTTGGATGACCCAACTTTGTTGCCGCCAGAGCGGTACCGTTTGACCAGCCAGACCGAGAAAGCCAAAACGGCGCGCGTGGTGTGCGATTACATGGCCGGGATGACCGACACCTTTGCTTTGGAAGAATATAATCGGCTATTTTCGCTTGATGTGGAACTTTAGGCTGGTTTCTACTGTCAGGAACTGATTCGAAACAAATACCGGGAACGGGTAGATGACTGAAAAAGATGGCGGCGTGTATTCTCCGCCGCCCGATCAATATGATCGATTTGACGTTGGTGAAGAAGACGACTCGCGGCGCGGGCCGTTGCTTCTGGTCGTAGCCATTGCCGTTTTGATTGCTTTTGCAGCAGTGATATACACCGCCTATCATCAAGGGATCCGATCTGGTGGGCGTGACGATGCACCGTTGATCGCTGCCGAAACCAGTCCGGTTAAAACCGTACCAAGTGATCCGGGTGGCAAACCATCGGTTGATTCTGATAACGCCGCGTACGATCCACTGGATGGAAATGCAGAAGAGCGCGAAGTGGCTATTGCTGCGCCGCCGGAACAACCCATTGAGCGCGCGCCGGAACGCAAGCCTGATCCCGAACCTGAAACCAACCGTCAGCCCGATCCGGTTGTCACCCAACCCGCACCCGTCGTGCGTTCGACCATTCCGGTGCAATCCGATGGTCGGTATGTGGTGCAATTGGGGGCGTTTCGTTCAGAAGAACAAGCGCTGGATAGTTGGGGCAAATTGCGAAACCGCCTGCCGGTGGTGATGGATGTAACGACTGCCGATGTACAGCGAGCTGATCTGGGTGCCAAAGGGATATATTACCGGCTTCGCGCCGCAGCGTTCGGCGACCGGACTACTGCGTCGGCGTTTTGCAATGCATTAAAAGCCAAGGGGCAGGATTGTATCGTCGTTAGTCGATGAGTGCTTCGGCCATTATCTATGGATGTGAGAGCATCACGCTTTCGGCTGATGAGCGCACCTTGTTCGCCGATGTTCAGCCGTGGGGCTTTATTTTATTTGCTCGCAACCTTGAAACAGAAGATCAAGTCAAAAACCTGATCGCGGATTTGCGACAAACCGTGTCGCACGATCCGCATATCTTTGTAGATGAAGAGGGTGGTCGCGTTTCGCGTTTGCGCGCCTTAGGCGGTTGGATCGGGCCGCCAGCCATGGGTTTTACTCAAAGCGAAGCCAACGACAGTGATATCATTGCGGCAATTCAGACTAATTACTATGCGATTGGCGCACGTTTGGCTGATTTGGGGTTTACCGCCGATTGTGCGCCAGTCTTGGATGTTCCCACCGACAATGCTGATCCGATCATTGGGGATCGGGCATTTTCAATGCGTCCTGAACAAGTTGCGCCTTTGGCCCGGGCGGCTCTGGATGGACTGCATGATGCGGGCATTGCCGGAGTGATCAAACATATTCCCGGCCATGGCCGGGCTGATGTGGACAGCCATTTATCCCTGCCGATTGTCACCACAAAACATGTTGAATTGTCCAAAACGGATTTTGTTCCGTTTCAGGCGTTATCCGATGCCAAAATGGCGATGACCGCCCATGTGGTCTATTCTGACATTGACCCGGATCATGCGGCTACCACCTCACCAAAAATCATCAAAGATATAATTCGGGGCGAAATTGGCTTTGATGGTTTGCTGATGAGCGATGATCTGGAAATGAAGGCATTACCGGGAACCCGACAACAACGGGCCGAACAATCCTTGACTGCCGGATGCGATATGTTGCTGCATTGTAGTGGGGATTTTGCCGCCATGCAGGAACTAGCCGAAGTGGTCCCCACCTTAAGCGGTCTCGCGCTGGAGCGGGCCAAGCGGGCGGCTCCGTCCGGGCAATTTGCAAAAATAGGTGTACAACAGGCCATTTTGGCGGCGCAATCTGCACGGGCATTGCTGGGCTAACATCCCTTGCGCCTTCGGTTGGCGATTGGATATCATTACACTTAGTGATTCTGGGGCGCATAGCTTGACCAATATGGAATTTGAAGAAGATATACGCTTTGAGGCATCGGATGATGCCGCGCAGGACGGTGTGCAATCGGCACAGGTCTTGAGCGTTGATCTGGATGGCTATGAAGGGCCGCTTCATATCCTGCTCGAATTGTCACGCAAACAAAAAGTCGATTTACGCAATATCTCCATTGTGGAACTGGCCGAGCAATATCTTGAGTTTATTCGGCATATCCAATCTTTGCGGATTGAGTTGGCGGCTGATTATCTGGTGATGGCCGCTTGGCTGACCTATCTGAAGTCCAGATTGATTTTACCAAAACCCAAAAAACCGGATGACGGCCCGGATGCAGACGACATGGCGACGATATTGGCCTTTCGCCTGCAACGATTGGCCGCCATGCGCGCCGCGTCCAAGGCATTGATGGCCCGTGATCTGCAAGGGGTGCATGTTTTGTTGCGCGGCCAGCCAGAAGGCGTGCGACGCATTCGCTCCCCGATTTATCAAGCTAGTATTTACGACTTACTGTCGGCCTATGCGACTCGCCGTTCGCGAACTTCGCGCGCCAAAGTGGTTTTCAAAAAGCCGATTATATTGGCGTTGGAAGAAGCGCGGCACCGATTGGAAAAAGTATTGGGAAAAATGTCAGACTGGTTGTCATTGGATCAATTGGTGATTGATTTCAATTTGAGCACCGATAGCAATGCGCCGCCCCGGTCCAGCTTGTTGGCTTCGTCGCTGGTTGCCTCTTTGGAACTGGCCAAGGAAGGCCGGGTTGAATTGCGCCAAACCCAAGCGTTTTCACCGTTGTTCGTACGTCCGCGATCCGATGCTACGACAGATGGGATTGCGTCATGAGCCAGCAAGAAAACCCAACATTGGATGCGATTGAGCAGGCCGTTAAAAGCTTGGCCCAACGATCGGAACGCATGACCGTGGAGCCAGCCCGGCAATCTGATGACCAATTGCGGATGATCGAAGCCTTGATGTTTGCAGCACACGAACCATTGGACATGGAAAGCATCCGCGCTCGAATGCCCGATGGGGTTGATTGCAACGCGTTGTTAGTTCGTATGCAAAGTGAATATGCGGAGCGCGGCATTAATCTGGTGCGGGTGGCCGATAAATGGCGGTTGCAGAGCGCGCCGGATTTGGC
>JAJFFR010000240.1 GCA_021776555.1 Robiginitomaculum sp. | reverse complement strand
GATGGAAAAATACGATACCGGTACCGGCATCAAGTTTGAGGGCGTCGAGACCAAGGCCGATGGCGTGCGGGCCTGCGGCAAGGTGGATTTTTCAACCCACCCGATGATCGATCATTACAAATTCCTTGCCGATCATGCGAGCGTGATGCCCAAGATGACCATTCCCTCGCCAAGTGTGGCGCATTTTCGCCCCGGGCGCACAGCCATCCCCGAAAGCGTTTATCCCGATCTGGATGACTTTTTTGGTGATCTGGGACAGGCCTATCGCAAGGCGGTTAACGCCTTTGCCGACGCCGGTTGCAGGTATTTGCAATTGGATGAGACGAATTTTACTTATCTTTGCGATCCCGACCAATGCCAGAAGGTTATTGATCGGGGCGAAGACCCGAACACCTTGCCGGATATCTATGCCGACATGGTCAACACCGCGCTGTCCGAGCGCCCGGCCGATATGACCATCACCATGCATTTATGCCGCGGCAATTTCCGCTCCACCTGGATTGCCCAGGGGGGCTATGAACCGGTTGCCGATGTGCTGTTCAACAAGATGAATATCGACGGCTATTTCATGGAATATGACAACGAGCGCTCCGGCGGGTTTGAGCCGCTACGCCTTGTGCCCAAAGGCAAGATGGTCGTGCTGGGTCTGGTGACGTCAAAGTCCGGTGAGCTTGAAACGAAAGACGAGATCAAGCGCCGGATTGACGAAGCGGCCAAATTTGTCGACCACGATCAGCTATGCCTTAGCCCGCAATGCGGGTTTGCCTCAACCGAAGAAGGCAATGTGTTGAGCGAAGACGAACAATGGGCGAAGCTCGCCATGATCCGCGAAATTGCCGATGAGGTCTGGGGGTAGGCGGCGTTGTCTAACGGTTCGGGCTCTGGTTACTTTGACTTTGGGCTAGGGAACGCGAAGAGCTTTGGCCGCGCGCGCGTAATTGCCTGCTGATCTTATTGATGAAGTCTACGCTGTTTTTGGTTGGAAGTCGTGATTCCAGCTAAAGATGATTCGGCCTTAGAAACTTCTAGGCTTGCGAGCTGGTCGGACCCCATCGAACAATGAAGCCTCACCCTTACATCCGGCGTTGGCCTACATCAGTTTACTTGTTGGCGCCAAAATGTACGGAAGCCTAGTCTTGAATACTGCCTTGATTTAGGAAACAGGTGCCTTTCAGACTCTGTTTGAATTTTCAGTTGTTATTTAGATTTTATGCTCACCCCAGATAGCATGATTTCCATAATTCATGCTTTTTCAAGATGATTATAAAATGAATTTCGTTATTTTGTAATACATGAGATGTAAAAAATTGAAGTTAAAATTTTTGTTTCAAAATTTGGCTCCTTATTATAATATACCTTACAACATGTAGTCAATTTTTGGTTATAAAATGCATCAAATTAAAAGATTTTTAATAGGAGTAGTAGGTGGCTTAGTTGCAGCTATATCAAAAATTCTTGCTATTGATATTCAACAGCTTGGACAATTTGTTTCATCAGGTGATTTTAGTGAATTAAATGAATTAAAAGTAACTATATTTATATTTACACCAATCTTGGGGCTAATTGGGGGTGTTGTCGCTTGGGCAACGGATGAGAATATACGCTGGAAACTACTTGCAATTGGATGCTCCGCACCTGCACTTATTGCTCCTTGGACATCTGGGAACATTCAGGCTGCTAAAGTTGTGTGGGATATGCAACCCTCATTTATATCAGTAGCAAGTGCAGAACCTCTCAATGCTGACGCCCAGCAATCTTCATTCTTCGTTGGTTTGCGGGCTTTGTTCGGCTTGGAAAGCCCTGAGAATAATCGCTACTGGGTGATAGTTGGGTCAAAAAGGAACCTTGATGATGCCAAACTTTATGCAGCCGCGATAAATAACTCGAGCCCTGAACTGAATGCTTTTGTTGGACGGAGAAAACCGGGAAACGAGTTCTACCCGATCATCGTTGGAGGAACAGAAGCGTTTCTGCCAATTCAGGAAGCAAACGAGCTTAAGCGAAGGGCAGAAGAAAATGAAATTATACCGAATGATGCTTTTCTGTCTAACTACGCCGGAAGGCTCCCAAGACCTGATGTAGATTAACTAATGTGCCATCTAATTTTGTATAAAACATGAATAGGGTTTTGAGTTTAAGATTCCGAAGGCAACGGGCTCAGCCGCTTACCATCTACCCATGCCCAAACTGGGTGTTATGTATTTTGTTGCCGAGCGTCTCGTCCAGGATTGTCTGAGCGAATTTGGGATGCAACCTGCTGGTTTCCGCGATGATGTCTTCGACCGGTGCGTCTTCAAACAGACCCCGGTCGTTGACATATTCCATGTGCCGTTCGTCGACTGTGGTGAATTTGTGGAACAGGGCCTCGTCTTCGCCGTCGAAAATCAATCGCTTTTAACGCGACAGTGCCAACCCAAAACGCTGGCTTGGAAAATGGAATAGAACATGCCAACATCACTGCATTTATGGTTCCAGTCTTAGGGATATCAGGCAGCGAATAAAATGATCTCGCAGACAGCATTGAGGGTTTGCACGGTATTCGGCATATATTCGGTTCTATTTTTCTACCTTCCATCGACTGTATTTGCAGATCAATCCAATTGGCAGGAGCAGGATCGTACCGGCTGGTCATATCTATCGTTCCAGGCAGGCGCTCCCTATCCCTCTCCTTTAGATATGCAGGTGCTCAATTCCGCCGGTGCGACATTTTCCGGTTCACAGAAAATGGAATTCAAAACGGGCGCCATTGTTGATTTTCTTTACGGTAGATATTTCACAGATCGGTTCCACGGTGAAGTGAAGGTGTCTTTGGGATATGGCTCAAATATCAAAATGGCCCTGGCTCAGGGATTTACCGGCAATCCGAATGCCGGACGAACTGTAAACGGAAGCGGTTCAGCAACCAGTTTTGGCGTCATGGCGAACGCCCGCTACGACTTTATCAAATTTGATAATGGCGCGCGGTTGTTTACAGGGCTAGGCACCGGGATAGTTTCCATGCGGATGAACAATGTCGGACCGAATGTCAGTCCGT
>JAJFFR010000239.1 GCA_021776555.1 Robiginitomaculum sp. | reverse complement strand
TGGAAAAATAATTCATTGTTGGCTAGTCGTTGGTGGCCAAGTGTGCCGCGCGAAGCTCAATGGCAAACATTTTTACGCGCCGCCCAAGTTGATCTGGAAGAATACTCAACTGATCAACTGGAATTGCAGGACGTTCCTTTTCGACCTGACTTGCCACTAATTGCCTTTGATATGGATCGGCTATCAGAAGTGTTCTCACCAACTAACTTGGCGTTTGGTGGTGGGTTTGCTGCGTGTTGTATTGCTCTCTTTTTTGGAGCGCAATATGCCAGATATGCATTTGAAGCATCCCAATCTCGCAACCAGATTGCCCAAGTTTCGGATACGGCCAGCCAAGTCTTGTCGCAACGCCGGCGTGCTTTGGCCAATATGAACCGCGCCCATAGGTTTGAGCAATTGGGCAATGAGGCCGGTATTTTATTGGCGCTAGATGGATTGGCCGAAGCTTTGTCCGGGCAGGAACCGGATTTACGTCTTTTGCAAATCCGCGATGATCAGCTGGAAATTCAATTGACCGACAACCCGGATTTGAATGGCCCGGCCTTTGTGCGACAGTTGGAAAGCATGAGCGCTTTGAGCGAAGTCAATGTCTCGTCCGGCACGCAAAATACCACCGTGGTCAAGGCAAGCATAAAATGAGACGTTTTATTGATCAGCTTGACCTAAAAATAACCCCGTTGGCGGCCTACGGATTGGTGGCGCTTGGTTTTATCGTGGGTGGGTTATTGCTAGGTCAATTGTCGAGCGCCGTACAGCAGGTCAAGGCAGAGGCGCAATTGGCCCGGTCGGATCTGGCTAATTTACGAGAAATTCAAGAAACTGATGTCTGGGCAGATCGTTTGACCCAGAGCATAGCGGCGCGCAACGCAACCGAAAAAACCGTCTGGAGCGGCCTGACCTATGGCGTGATTTCGGCTGGTTTGCAGCAGGAATTAAATACAATTGGCCAAACGGCGGGCCTGACGGCATTAAAGATCACCATCAACCCAATCGCCGATGAGGTGGATGGGTTGCAGGTCATGCAATTTACTTTTCGAGGCATGGCGTCGGATTGGGCCAGCATTATTGATCTGCTAACCGAAATGGCCGAACAGCCACGCACTATTATCTTTAATGAACTGAGTTTTTCCAAACCAAGGAGCCGTCCGGCACTGTTTCGGGCAGCAGGATTGATCCCCATTCAAATTGAACCGGCTTCGGATTCTGCCTCGAATGGAGGCGAAACATGAACCAGAAATGGTTACAAATCGGTGGTGCGGTGTTGGTGTCGAGCCTGATTGTTGGATGGCTGGGTGCCGGATATGGCGTGGCAAACCAAACTGGTAGCCAAGTAAACTGGCCGTATGACAAGGCGGAGGAAACCTCTTTGGTTGATTACCCGTCCCTACAACAACGATTAAAATCTTCTGGGTTATTTCCGGTGTCGTCCACCCGTCTGGCTGAATTGGCTGCGGAGGCCGCTGCTGCCGAACCAGAAGAAGACGAAAATGGATTGCGCCCGTTTCCAACAATTGTCGCAGCCTCAATGGTGGATGGAATAGCTCAGGTTCACTTGCGTTTGGCCGATGAACAGATCATTGTGGCGCGTGCCGGAGATACATTGCGATCAGGTTGGACCTTAAAAATGGTTGACCTGATACGGGTTATTGCTGTTTCTGGCGATCAACAGCAGGAATTCAAAATTGCTGACTATAAAGATCGCTCTGAATTGCAAGACGATGATAGCGCTGACATTGAGTAACGGGAATTGACGTATATGGCTGATTTTTGGACAAGATCCGCAAGGTCCACCAAAGGCTTGAGCGGGCTGTTTCTCGGATTGTCCCTGCTGGTACTGGCTGGCTGCGAAACGTTGGATAGCAACGGTAATGCTATACAGGGCACGACCTTGGCTGAAAACCTGTTGGTCAATCAGGTTGATCGCGCCCCGAAAAGTGAACAAACAGATACCGCCACGATTGATAATGGCAAAGACCAAATCGTGGATACCCCGTCGCAGATCGGCCGTATCCCAGTGCTTTCCGTTGTCTCCAAAGCTTCCGGCCCCTCGAAAGACACCACACCCCCAATGCTAAAGGCCGAGCGGGTTGATGCCTTTGTCGCGCCCTTGATTTTGCCTGAGTTTATCGATGTGGTGTTCGGGGAAATGCTGCAAACGCCTTATGTCACCGGCCCGGCCGTAGCGGCGCGTACGGAAGTGGTGCAATTGCGCTCATCTGGTGAGATGGCGGCCGGGGATTTTCTATCGCTAATTAGCTCGGCGCTAGAAGAGTATGGCGTTCGCATGGTGGCCGAAGACGGCGCTTGGCGTTTGCTCGAAGACAAGGCTTTGCGAGCCAGAATGCCCCGGTTCATTAAATCTCGCGCCCGGCTACGGACCCGCAGCGATTTACGTCCTGTTGTACAGTTTGTTGAATTACAAGCCATCGAAGCCAACGCAATGCTGATATTTTTGCGCCAGACCTTTGGCTCAAAAAGCGATAAAATCAAAATCGAAGCGGATCCCGGCAACAATTATATTGTATTAAGTGGCTTGCCCGAAGACGTGGACGCGGCCATTGCCATTATTCAGGAACTGGATGAATTGCGCTTTGCCGGGTCGCAAGTACAGCGCTATACGCCCAAATATTGGGACGTGGACGAGTTGGCGGAGTCGCTGGTGCAGGCCATGCGGGTTGAGGGCTGGCAGATCAGCATGACAGTGAATTCATCCCGGATCATTTATGTAATGCCAGTGACCTATTCCAACGATCTGTTTGTCTTTACCAAATCTAAAAAAGCCTCTGAACGGGTAAACCGTTGGTTGACCGAATTTGATCGACCGATCAATGGCGGGGATACGGTTCAGATTTATATCTATCAGGTCAAAAATGTTGATGCTTCGTTATTGGCCGAATCTGCCAATGCGGCGATTCAGGCGCAAAACGGCAAGATCGCCCCGGCTGCTCGGGAAACCGATCTAAGCGACCCCGGCAATGCGGCTCGGACAAACCCGGCTGGTGCTGGCGGTCTGTTTAGTGTCGATCCGCTCGGCAACCGAATTATTTTCTCCGGGACCAATAATGATTTTGACAAAATGATCCGGTTGCTGGAGCAATTGGATACCCCGACACCCGAAGTACTGATCGAGGTGATGATCGCAGAGGTCACGCTGACTGATAATACTAATTTTGGTGTTGATTTTCTGGTCAATAATGTGGGTGGTGGCACTTCTACCTCCAGCATAAAAACCGGGGGGCTTGGCTTGGGAAGCGCCGGGATAACCGCGACTATCCTTTCGGGGGACGTTGAAGCAACCATCAATGCTTTTGCCACCAACCGACAAGTGAAATTGCTTTCTCGGCCGGTATTGACCGCACGATCTGGCGGAACGGCCGAATTCCAAGTGGGGCAGGATGTGCCGATCATCACCTCGCAGCGAGCCGCCAATAATCAGGCCGGGGGCGGTACAACTGATATTTTGCAAAATGTGTCATACCGCAAGACTGGCGTTTTGCTATCGATCGAGCCAATTGTGTTTAGCGATAACCGGATTGATCTATCCATTGTGCAAGAGGTTTCTTCAACCATTGATACACCAAGTGCTGCGACCTCCAGCCCGACCCTATCCAATCGCTCGATCAGCACACAATTGTCACTAGAGGACGGTGCCACGGCGGTTTTGGCTGGCCTAATTCAAGAGAGCGTTATTCGCGATGATAAGGGCGTTCCCATTATTAAGGATATCCCGGTCATTGGTCAGGCGTTTTCCAATGATGCGGTTTCGTTGGATCGTACCGAACTGGTAATCCTGATCACGGCCTATGTATTGCGTGGTCAGGCCGACAAAACCCAGTTTGTAAACCAGCTCAGCCAGCGCATCGACAATTCCCTCGCCAATGAGGATCGTCTTGTTACACTTTTACCCAAGCAATTCTGAACCAGCGCCTGCGGTCGGGCCAATTGGCCCGCCAAACGCCGAGCGTGGCGGATCCGATGGATTTTCTGTGCTCGAAGCTTTGGTCGCCATGGCCATTTTGGCAGCGGCCATGTTGCCGCTATTGGCCCTGCAGGGGCAATTCATTCGCTCAGTGGAAAGCTTTGAGCGAGCTGACACCCGAATTGCCGCCCGGCAAAATGCGGTGGCCTACTTAAAAACTCTAAACTTCACGCAGGTGGAAACTGGACGGGTCGTGCAGGGTGATGTGGTTTTGCGCTGGACTGCAGAACCGGCTTTACCTACCCGGCGAACCCGTTGGCCGGGCGGTGAGGTGGGGCGTTATTAGCTGACCCTCTATAATATTGAAGCGATTCTGGAGTTCCCGGATGCAAGTTCAGATCGCTTTTCGGTAAACGGTCTGGGTTGGCGCCCCAGATGGTCCATAGCGGATGTGTTTTGAATCAAGTTCTTTCACCCTGTTGCCCGATGGCAACAGCATTGGGTCAGTATGGCGAATTGTAGCGAATAAGTCGAAAATCATGGGTTTTGGCCTGTTATCGAGCCTTTTGGGCGCATTTTTCCCGTAAATAGAGTGGGTATATCTGGTGAATCGGAACGGCGTGCTATAAAGCTGTTCTTCTCATTCCAAGATTCTGGGTCTTGGCCCCGCTTTTGCCTTGACGAGCTTTTGCCGGAGTTTTAAGGATATGTAGGGAGCAAGGTTTGAGTTTCGGGGGGTTCTACTTTCCGTACGCATTATGGGCTTGACCCGATCGCTTGTGTGTGGTTTTTTTTCCGCACGTTTAACTTAATTATTGAGGAAAAGACATGAAACTCAGAAAGCTATTAGCGGCGACATCGATTGTTGCCCTCGCAGCGGTTCCCGCCCAGGGGTTGGAACTTCTCACTGCAGGCTTGATCGAGGACAGTAATAATGTTCTCGCTAACGAACTGGATACAGCATCAACTGCTGTTGCTGGTTTTTACGGCCTGTCCATGACATTGACTAGCGGTGGTGTATTCCCTGCTGGTACAAACATCCTGTTCACCGTTACTCTACCAGCTGGCGTTACCTATAGAGCCGGTGTCGGTGGTGGTGCGAGTGGTACCAATGCTGGTACTGCAGTAGGTGCTGCTGGTGTTTCTGCTGGTACGGTGGCTTCACTGGCTTCCGGTGGTGCAGCTGGTTCTTCTTCTGCCGTTTATCGGTTGAACACACCGGCTGGTGCAACACCTGCCATCTTCTTCTCGCTTCCATTGGACGTTAATGCCTGTGGTACTGCGGATGCTGGTATTACCATTACCGCTGTAATCGACGGTACATCCACTTCTATTGAGAGTGATACCGACGGTGCTTCAAACACCAACACCATTAAAGCATGTGCTTCGGCTATTGCCGGTGCGGTTGCTTCAGACGAAACTGCTTCAAACACAGTTATTGCGCTGTCAGCTGCTCCAACCAACTATCAGACCCTTCGTGAATTGCCTGCCGCTCCTGTGGCTGCTGGTGTATTCCTGCCGTTGGGTACTGTGAACTACAGCATCGCTGCTGGTGTTGACGTGTCACAACCTTCAGTCGCTCCTGCGGTTGATCCAATGGTTGCCGGTGATCTGACCAGCATCGTATTTGATGTACAGTTTGCTGATGTCTCTGGTATTGGTGGCGTGCAATGGCGTTCATTGGCTCCAGCCGTAACTGTTGCTTGTTCAGCTCCATCTGCTGCAACTAACAAATCCACTTGTACTCTTCCTGGTGCAACCGGTGGTCTGATTGATGGTACTGCTGATTTGATTGAAATCACATCCGCTGCTTTCGCCGTACCTGCTACGCCGATTGTCAACCAAAGCATTAGCGTGACTAATCCAGTCGTTACTTTTGCTGACCGGGCTGCTGTTGACTTCATTGCAAGTGAACCAGGTGCTACTGGCGGTCTTGACGGACTGCGTCGCGAAGGTGCTACCTTTGGTTTCTTCGATTGGAATGCTGAAGCCGGTGCAGTGAACTCTGTTTATCTGGTAACTGGTCTTCCAGCTGGCGACATGCCATTCAGTGTTGAGTTCCAAAACAGCCGCACAGGTCAGAACGGTGTGTTCACCGACACTCTGGCAGCTGCTGGTATTGAAAATGGTACATATACTTTCACTTCACGTGGACGTTTGAAAACCATGAACCCAGGCTATAGCCGTGCGGACTTCGAAATCACTTTCGAAACCACTTCTACTTCAATCGATGTGGATCGTCTGATCTCAACCGGTGGTGTAGTTGCTGGATTTGGCGCTGGTGCAAATGCTGCTGGTGCAGCGATCGCCCGTCAGCCTAATACTGATGGTGACTCAGGTACTTCTGAATAAGCACTGCTTATTCACAACCAATACGGAAAAGGCGGCCTTTGGCCGCCTTTTTTGCGTTTGAGGTACAGAGTGGGTCGATTTTCAATCGCATCACCTTCGCCTATCCATCACCCCCACTTGTCATTGCACGGCCACCCTCCGACTTGATTGGTGAGCCGGGCAATCCAGCAGGACTATCCTCATGGAAGACAATGACAATTGTAATATTTACTAGATCACCCGGATAAACCGTGTGATGACAATAGGCGTGGTAGGTCGCGATCTGAATGAGTGACCGTTGTATTATCCTTACCAAACGACCAGGTTATGTTATGACCATGGCATGACGCAGTATACTCCAGACCGCAAAATCAACTTCGCCATTGCTGGCGTGCAAAAAGCCGGAACCACGGCATTGGCCCGTTATCTGGATCAACACAAAGATCTATATCTGCCGCCAGAAAAAGAATTACACATTTTCAAACGCAATAATGCTGACCTTGCCCCAGTCGAAAAACTGATTGCCAAGCGTTATAGAGACGCGCCATCGGATTTGCCATGGGGCGAAGCCACGCCAATTTATACCTACTGGCCCGATGCAATCGAGCTGATGCACGCCCACAATCCAAACATGAAACTGATCATCTCCCTGCGCCACCCCGTAGCACGGGCCTATTCGCATTGGTCGATGGAAACCCGGCGTGGGCGCGAAACGCAAGCCTTTTCCCATTCGATCCGCGAGGGACGTAAGCGGGTGGAGGCTGCAACCCGTAGTGTACATCTGGTCCATAGTTATGTGGAACGTGGATTTTACGCCGAGCAAATCCGTCATGTTTTGTCAATTTTCTCAGCGGAGCGGGTGTTCTTCCTACGGGCCGACCAGATCAACGCCCAAAGTCCAGTTTTGCAGGATTTATTGCGCTTCTTGGGCGTCACTCCAATATCGTTTCAGCCCATTGAGATCAATGTGCATCCCAGTTCGTTGCCGGCGACCTCGCAAACGCTCGGTGAGGACTTCGCCTATTTGCAGCAGGTTTTTGCCAAAGATATGGCGCAGCTTTCTAAGTTAACGGGCCTCGATTTAACAGATTGGTTGCAAGGTCCGCCTGAACCATCTGGCCTGAACTGGTCCGCTGGGACTAGTGCGGGGCGCTTCTAATTGGCATCGCCTTTACTTGTCATTGCACGGCTTGTCCGGGCAATCCAGCAAGCATATCCTCATGAGAGATATGATCATTGCAACGTGTACTGGATCACCCGGACAAGCCGTGTGATGACGATAGAGTATGATTATTCGCAATACGCACTGCTCAGCCAAATTGAGATTGGACTAACCCGCCCCAGATGGTAAAACCCTCCATGGGAATGAAACGTATTGGCGACATATTGCTCGAAACCGGGCAGATCAAGCAAGATGATCTGGGCCAAGCCTTGCGTCTACAAACCGAAATCGGCGGTCTGCTCGGCCAAGCATTGATCCGGTTAGGCGCAATCAGCGAAGAAGATCTGCTGGATGCCTTGGCTGGGCAATTGGGTTTGACGGTTATTTCCTCCGATGCCATTCCAGATAATGCTGATGATTACCTGCGGGCCATGAACCGGCTTGGCTTGGCTCCCAACTGGTTACAAGCACGGCAATGCGCCGTCTGGTGCGTCGATGATACGACACCGATTTTGATGATTGCCCACCACATTCTGGATCAGGAATTGGGCGAGCGCATACACGGGCTGGCGGCTAGCAAGTCTTTGATATTGCAAGAACACTTGGCCGGTGGTCAAACTCTTGAGATGGCTCTTTCGCTGATCTCAGAGAGCGGTACAGATCAAAATGACCCAGAAATGGGGGATGATGAAACCCAGCGCCTGCGTGAGTTGGCCGAAGGTGCGCCGGTGATTGATTTCGTCAACCGGGTCTTTTCGATGGCGCTGAAGGAAAATGCCTCCGATATTCATATCGAACCGTTTGAACACAAATTTCAGGTGCGTTACCGGATTGATGGTGTCCTGCGGACCCGGCAATCTGAGCCACGGTCGCGCTTTGATGCCGTTGCCAGCCGGGTGAAACTGTTATCGGGTATGGATATTTCCGAGCGCCGCTTGCCGCAAGATGGTCGTCAGACCATCCGGTTTGCCGGACAGGATATTGATCTGCGGGTTTCGTCTTTGCCGGGGTCGTGGGGTGAGAGCTTGGTGCTTCGGCTGCTACGCAAAGAAAGCAAATTGCCCGACTTGGAGGGTTTAGGCTTGGACGGACGGGCCAAATCCGTGTTGCAGGAATTATTGTCCTTTCCCAATGGGGTGATTTTGGTGACCGGCCCGACCGGTTCGGGTAAATCCACGACGTTGTATCGCAGCCTGCTGGGCTTAAATGACGGGATCCACAAGATCATTACCATCGAGGATCCGGTCGAGTATGACATGGACGGGATTATCCAGATCCAGACCAAAGCCAATATCGGCTATACCTTTGCGCGGGGGCTACGCGCCATTTTGCGTCAAGACCCGGATATCATCATGGTCGGCGAAATTCGAGACGGTGAAACCGCGACCATTGCGGCGCAAGCGGCGCTGACCGGGCATTTGGTTTTATCCACCCTGCATACCAATTCGGCCTTGGCAGCGGTGGCGCGGTTGGTCGATATTGGGTTAGAACCTTACATGGTTGCTTCGGCCGTGCGGGGCTTGGCGGCGCAACGATTGGTGCGACGACTTTGCCCGGATTGCAGTATTCCTACCGAAAGTACAGAGGGCGAAAGTCGTATCTGGAATATGGTGGAAAAAGGCGGCTTGGGCGAAGATCAACTGGCTGGCAAAGCCAATTGGCGGGCGCCAAAGGGCTGCGAAAACTGTTCAAATACGGGCTATTTGGGTCGTATTGCCTTGTTTGAAGTGGCGATCATTGACGAAGCCCTATCCGATGCGATTTTGCAACAAGCCAGCTTGCCACAATTGCTGGGCGTTGCCCGTGGGCAAGGTTTTATGACCCTGATCGAAGACGGAATTTTGAAAGCCCGTAATGGGGTGACTTCAATGGCTGAAGTGATCCGGGTTTGTGGCTCCGACCATGGTGTACCAGAGTTAGAAACATCAGAACCGAAATCGGAACCAGAAACGGTCTGATCTTCAAATTTGCGCGACTTGTGATCGCCTGTATAATGTTGGTCTGAAATTTACAATTGAGAGTTAGAAAACATGCGCCAAAAAACAGAGAAGTTACGCGGTATCTCCTTGCTGGAAATGTTGATTGTATTAGCCATTATGGGCTTACTGGCTACCTTGGTGGCGCCGCGCCTGTTCTCGCAACTAGATAAATCCAAGATCACAGCAGCCAAAGCCCAAGCCAAAGCGTTACGTCTGGCATTGGATGCTTACAAACTAGATACCGGTCGCTATCCGAACGAGCAAGAAGGCCTGACGGTGCTGGTCACTGCTCCGGCCTCCGATGATGGCAGCTGGTATGGTCCCTATCTGGATGGCGATCTGCCCAAAGACCCGTGGGGCAATCCAATGGTCTATGAAGTACCCAAACTCGATGCCCGGGGTCGCGAGTTATCCCCGCATGTGCTGTCCTATGGTGCAGACAATGCCCCCGGCGGCACCGGCAATGATGCTGATATCTCGAGTTAACGCAGAGAATGATCAGTCCATGAGTGATCGGCGCTCTGGTTTATCCTTGCTTGAAATGTTGGTTGTGCTGGCCATTTTGGGCATGATGGTTTCGCTGATTGGTGCGCGGTTGGTCACGTCCGTTGAATCTACTCGTTTTTCCCGCACTGCGGACGCAGCGATTGCCGGGATCAAGATTATGCGGGTAGAGGCCATGTTGGCTGGCATGGCATACCAAATACGGGAAATCGATGCCAATCCATCCACCGAGCAACGTTTTAACCTACAAACGCGACGCTTTGATTTACCAGACGGTTGGCAACATTTGGGCGACGTAATCCGAATTTCCGAAACCGGTTTTTGCAGCGGCGGCCGAGTGACCTTAAAAGGCCCATCCGGTCGGCTGGCAACCTACCAACTCGACCCACCCAGATGTGAAGGCACAAGAATCGCTAATTCCGTCACCAAGTAAGGCAATTAGCTGTTCTAAAACCGTTCAATCCGGATCATTTTCGGCTGGCCTGCACAATGGTCTGTTTCACTAATTTTGGTCAGAGCCGCCCGCATCCGGCTTTCCATCGTATCGTGACTGATCATGATAAATGGTTTCAGTTCATCGTTGGCTTCTTCAATTGCGTTGGTTGCCGGTGAGCGCTGTAAAATACTCTCGATCGAGATGTTTTCGTCGCTGAAGGTCTGGGCGATAAAGGCTACCGTGCCCGGCTTGTCGTACAAATCCATGGCCACATAATAGCCGCCCTCGTGGGCGCGCATTGGCGCGCGGGTGTATGGTTTTAGTTGGGTGGCGGGCAGGCCATAAACCGGCATTTTGCTCCCTCGGGCGATATCAACAATATCACTGATCACACTGGAAGCGGTCGGGTGACCACCTGCGCCTTTGCCATGCATCAAAATGTCATGGACAAAATCGCCGGACAGACCAACCGCATTAAATACCCCGTCCACTTCGGCAATTGGTGAGCCTTTGGGCACCAAGGTCGGATGCACTCTTTGCTCAATGCCTTCATCGGTTTGTACCGCAACCGCCATCAGTTTAATCTTGTAACCAAGCTCAGCAGCATTTTGGATATCTGATAGGGTAATGTCTTCAATGCCCTCAATGAAAATGCTTTCAAAGCTGGTCTCAACCCCAAAGGCCAATGACGTAAGGCAGGCAATTTTGTGCGCCGCATCAATACCACCCACATCAAATGACGGGTCGGTTTCGGCATACCCTAATTCTTGAGCGGTAGCCAAAACATCAGCAAAATCTCGCCGTTCCTTATCCATTTCGGTCAGGATATAATTGCAGGTACCGTTCATGATGCCATAGACCCGGGTGATATTGTTGCCGGCCAAGCTTTCGCGCACCACTTTGACGATCGGAATTCCGCCAGCAATCGCCGCCTCAAATTGAAGTGAAACGCCATTGCTTTCGGCCAGTTTAGCCAGCCGGGTACCGTGATGGGCGATCATTGCTTTGTTGGCGGTGACCACGTGTTTTGCGCTCCGTAAAGCGGTTTCAACCGAGTCTAATGCTGGCCCGCTATCGCCGCCGATCAGCTCGACAAATACATCAATTTCATCCCACGCAGCTAAATCGCCGGCATCATCAAACCAGCGATATTCGGCCAGACTATGGCCGCCGCGCTCAGTGCTTTTTGTTCGCGCACAAACCCCGGTGACGACAATGTCCCGTCCTGATTGCCCGCTTAACAGCGCGCCGTTTTGTTTCAGAACATCCAAAAGCCCGGTGCCAACCGTGCCCAAGCCAGCAATGCCCAATCGTAACGGTGTTTGCATTTTCGTTTTCCTCAAAAAAATACGTTTTTGACGCGAAGCGAGATATGACGGCGAATATGCCTATTTTCAAGTAGTTTTACCGCCAAATTGGAGTAATTTTCCAATAGTGTGTGTTTTGGGGTAAAATAATTCATGCGAAAAGTTTCGCCTTTTTACAGAAAGTCCTTGCACAACTGATTATGCCCGCTATTAAACGATGGAAATTCATCGCCGGACGTGGTTGTAAGTGTTTGGTTTCTGTTTGGAAACCCTCTTTACGAATGAACCGTCTGGCACAAAGGAAGGCCAGTTCGTGCAAATCGTTACGAATAAAATCAGCACCAAAGTTCGCACACTGAACAGTGTGCAGAATGGCTTGCTGTCGGCCCTACCCCTGCTCGTGATTAACCTAATTATCGTGGTCGTCCTGTTAAGGACGGGGAGTACGGTTTAGCTGCAAACAACATGCACTTACCCAGCCCCCGCTCCCAAAAGGACGCGGGGTTTTTTTTACGCTTATTTCAAGGAAACAACCTTTATGTCGAACCCCAAATCAAAACGCAGTGACGCCATTGTCAAAGGCCCGGCCCATGCGCCGGCCCGCGCCATGTTGCGGGCTACTGGTTTTGAAACCGCAGATTTCGATGCGCCGATCATTGGTCTGGTCAATACCTGGACCACGGTGACACCCTGCAACATGCACCTGGACAAATTGGCCGAGCCAGTACGGTTGGGCATTGAGCAAGCTGGCGCGCGGGCGGTGGATTTTAATACCATCGTCATCTCGGATGGGATCACCATGGGAGCCGAAGGCATGCGGGCCTCTTTGATCTCGCGCGAAGTGATCGCCGATTCGATCGAGCTAGCGGTGCGCGGTCACTCGCTGGATGGCGTGATTGTTCTGGTCGGGTGTGACAAAACCATTCCGGCTGCTGCCATGGCCTTGGCCCGGATGGATATACCGGGATTGATCCTGTATGGCGGCTCAATCATGCCGGGCGAGCGCAATGGAGAGGCGTTGTCGATCCAAGATGTGTTCGAAGCGGTTGGTGCCGAGGCCGCCGGGAATATGTCCGAACAGGAATTGGGCGAAATTGAACGGGCCGCCTGTCCCGGTGCCGGAGCCTGCGGCGGGCAGTTCACCGCCAATACCATGGCGATGGCGATGAGCATGTTGGGTCTGTCTCCAATGGGGGCCAATGACATCCCAGCGATCCATCCAGACAAAAATGCGGCCGCTACAAAGTGCGGACAGCGGATCGTGGAACTGGTGCGCGATGATGTTTGCGCCCGGCAGTTTGTTTCGCGTCAGTCGATTGAAAATGCAGCCCTTGCAGCATCGGCCTCTGGTGGATCGACCAATGCCATTTTGCACTTGTTAGCCATTGCGCACGAGGCGGGTGTTGCGTTTGATTTGGAAGCCTTTCATGAGGTGGCGCAGCGCGCTCCGATCATTGCCGACTTGAAACCAAGTGGGCAATTCTTGGCTAATGATTTGTTTCTGGCGGGCGGCACGCGGCTGTTTGCCTCCAAATTACGTGCGGCCGGATTATTGTCCGACACCCCAACGGTGAGCGGCAATTCTCTGTTTGCCGAACTGGACCAAACGAGCGAAGCGCCGGGCCAACAAGTGGTGCGCGACGTTGCCAACCCGATCAAGGCTAGTGGCGGCTATCGTATCTTGTATGGCGATCTGGCTCCTGATGGCGCGGTCTTAAAAGTATCGGGTGAAGCCGACGCTGTATTTGAAGGACCAGCCCGGGTGTTCGAGAGCGAAGAAGATTGCTTTGCCATCGTGCAGCAAGGCGGCATCAAAGCGGGCGATGTGGTCATCATTCGCAATGAAGGACCAAGGGGCGGCCCCGGCATGCGCGAAATGTTGGCGGTCACAGCCGCATTGGTCGGACAAGGCATTATCGACGATGTTGCCTTTATCACTGATGGACGTTTTTCCGGAGCCAGCAAGGGCTTTGTCATTGGTCACACCGCGCCAGAAGCGGCGGCGGGCGGTCCTTTGGCTTTGGTTAAAAACGGCGATCTGATCCGCATTGATAGCAAAGCGCGGCGTATCGACATCGACGCAGATCTAGCGGCCCGTCGGGCCAATTGGCAACAACCAAAACGCAAGCCTTATGGCGGCGTTTTTGACAAATATGCACACCTCGTTTCCTCGGCCGCCAAAGGGGCCGTCACCACTATTCATTCAACGGAGAAGTTTCAATGAGCGCACAATCTAGCCGCGAGGCCAAAATTGCCATTATCGGATATGGCAGTCAGGGCCGGGCACATGCCTTAAATTTACGGGATAGCGGTTTTGATGTCGTTGTTGGCGTTCGGACAGGCGGTGCCGGTCACAAGCAAGCCAATGCAGATGGCTTGACCACCGCCAGTCCGGCTGATGCCACCCAACAGGCCAGCTTGATCGCTATGCTGACCCCGGACCTCAGCCACGAAGAAATTTTCCGTGAATGCGTTGCGCCCAATTTGTCGGCGGATGATGCCCTGTTATTTGCCCATGGGTTTACCATCCATTATGGCCGCGTTGTTCCACCCAAAGAGATCGACGTTATTCTGGTGGCCCCAAAAGGCCCGGGTGATCTGGTTCGCCGCGAATATGAGCGCGGTCGTGGTGTGCCTTGTTTGTACGCCGTACATCAAGATGCAACGGGCAAAGCCAGCGCCCGCGCCCAAGCCTATGCCCAAGGTATTGGCGGGGCCGAAGCTGGATCTATTGAGACCAGCTTTGCCGAAGAAACCGAAACCGACCTGTTTGGCGAACAAGCCGTATTGTGCGGCGGAACGACCGAGCTGGTTCTGGCCGGGTTCGAAACTCTGGTCGAAGCCGGATACAACCCAGAAGTCGCTTATTTCGAGTGCATGCACGAGCTGAAATTGATCGTCGATCTGCTCTATGAGGGTGGTTTGGCCAAAATGCATGAGTTTATTTCGGAAACAGCCATTTATGGCGATCTGGTCTCCGGCCCCAAAATCATCAATGCCGAAACCAAGCAGCGGATGCGTGAAGTTCTGGAGAATATCCAAAACGGTAATTTCGCCCGCGACTGGATTTTGGAAAACCAAGCTGGTCAACCTCGTTACAAAGCTATGTTGAAGAAAGATTTGGACCATCCAATTGAAACGGTCGGCGCCAAACTTCGAAACAACATGCCGTGGCTACAGCCCGGCGCAAATTCCGCCGAATAATTTCCCAGACCAAAATTAAACAAGAGCCAAATAAAGAGAAAGTCCCATGAACGCGATCCCAAGTCCCTTGCAGGCCGAAGACACACCGACAACAGCACAAGCCCCAACCGGTGCCGAGCTGGTCGTCTCGTCTCTACGGGATCAGGGCGTGGAAATGGTGTTTGGCTATCCCGGTGGCACGATCATGCCCTTGTATGACGCCCTGCCGGGTTCCGGCTTGAAGCATATTTTAGTGCGTCACGAACAGGCAGCCGCCTTTGCGGCAGATAGTTACGCTCGTGCCACCGGTAAAGCTGGGGTGTGTATTGCCACATCTGGGCCGGGCGCGACCAATTTGCTGACCGGAATTGCCAATGCCTATATGGATTCCATTCCATTAGTGGCGATCACCGGACAGGTACCGACCGGGGTTATGGGTACCGATGCTTTTCAAGAAATTGATATTTTCGGCATGAGCCTGCCGGTGGTGAAACATAGCTTTTTGGTGCGGGACGCGGCGGATATTCCCAACATTATTGCCGAGGCATTCGCCATCGCCACATCGGGCCGCCCGGGACCGGTTTTGGTCGATTTACCAAAAGACATTGCCCAGAGCCGGGTGGAAGCCCCGCGCAAAGTCGAGGTGACACCTAAAAAAATCCAAAATCCCGATCCGATCGCCATTGCCCGGGCCGAAACCATGCTGGAATGCGCCCGTCGCCCGGTGCTCTATATCGGGGCCGGAGTGAATAAGGCAAATGCGGTAAATGCGTTGCGCCGGTTTAATGCGAAAGCCAAAATCCCGGCAGTTTCGACCTTAACCGGCTTGGGAACTTTGCCAACTGACGATGAAAATTTTTATGGCATGTTGGGAATGCACGGCTCTAAACCCGCTAATTTGCTTGTGCAGGAAGCTGATTTACTGCTGGTGTGCGGTGCGCGGTTTGATGATCGCGCCACTGGTAAGGTGGACAGCTTTGCCCCTGATGCCAAAATCATTCATCTGGATTGTGATCCGGCCGAGATCGGTAAAATTCGAACTGCGGATGCAGCGGTTCCCGGAAATTTGAAAAAAGCTATTGAGAGCTTGGCTGTCAGCGCATTGGATATTGCCGATTGGCGCAGCAAAGCCAGCCAGCTTCGCAAGCAACATAAGTTTAGTTTTGACGCACCCGGTTCCGGTATTTTTGCACCGGCCTTTCTAGACCAGCTTTCTCGCGCTGCTGGAGACAAATTTGTCGCGGCCTGTGATGTGGGCCAACACCAGATGTGGGTAGCACAACATTGCCGCTTTTCACGGCCCGAAGCCCACCTGACCAGTGGCGGTCTGGGCGCGATGGGTTATGGCATTCCGGCCGGGATCGGAGCCAAGCTGGCAAACCCGGAAGATTGCGTAGTGACGGTGACCGGCGATGGTTCGGTCATGATGAACATTCAAGAACTAGCCACCATGCGCCGGTATGGCATCGCCCTGAAAATTGTGCTGTTCGATAATTCGACACTGGGTCTGGTGCGCCAATGGCAAGAGCTGTTTTACGATGGAAATTTCAGCGAGGTTGATCTGTATGACAACCCGGATTTTGCCGAAGTCGCCCGCAGTTTTGGCATTGAAGCCTTTACCGTTTCGCGCCGTGAACAAACCGGTCCAGCCATTGAGCGGTTGCTGAACACGCCCGGACCAGTATTGGCCCATGTTTGTATTGATTCGCGTGAAAACGTTTGGCCGCTGGTGCCGCCCGGCAAATCCAATGCTGAAATGATGGAGCGTTAGATGAGCCTGCAAACCCTACATATTGAATTTGAGCCAAGCGAGGGCGCTTTGCTGCGCCTGATCGGTTTGATTGAGCGCCGTGGGTATGACGTGGCGCGTTTGCATTTGCCATCCAGCGCCGGTGGCGATGTGAATCTAGATTTAGGCGTGCGTCCGCGTGATGCCAATCGCGATATTCGTATTTTACAACGACAAATTCGCCGTCTGGTCGGCGTGCGCCGGGTATTGGGCGAACTTGAAATTCAACAACAGAAAAATGGAGGATAAAATGGCAAACAACCAATCAAATGAAAGCGCAAGTCGGAAAATTGCTTTTTTTGACACCACATTGCGAGACGGCGAACAGGCACCGGGTTTTTCGATGTCAGCCGAAGAAAAACTGATTATGGCCGGCGCCTTATGTGATTTGGGTGTCGATGTGATTGAGGCCGGATTTGCTGCGGCCTCTGTCGGCGATGCCGAAGCGGTAAAACGAATTGCCACCGAAATCAGTGGCCCAACCATTTGTAGCTTGTCGCGAGCTGGCGATGGCGATTTGCACAAAGCCAGTGAGGCTTTGAAACCAGCGAAACGCAGCCGCATCCATATCTTTTTGGGCACCAGCCCGATCCACCGTAAGGCCAAGTTGAACATGACCAAGGCCCAAGTGTTGGCAGCGACCGAACGTTCGGTTTCGTTGGCCAAGACTTTGTGTGACGAAGTTGAGTTTTCGGCTGAAGACGCCATTCGCACCGAGCGGGATTTTCTGGTCGAGGCACTGGAATGTGCGGCGCGAGCCGGGGCCACGGTTTTGAACGTGCCTGATACGGTTGGTTATGCCACGCCGGATGAAATTTATGACCTGTTCCGGTTTCTGATCAAAAATGTTGGCGGCGCCGAAAATGCAATTTTCAGCGCTCATTGTCACAATGATCTGGGCATGGCGGTGGCTAATTCACTGGCGGCGGTACGGGCCGGAGCCAGCCAGATTGAAGGGGCGATCAATGGCATTGGCGAGCGGGCTGGCAATTGCGCGCTGGAAGAGGCCATGATGGTACTGACCACAAGGCGCGATGCGTTTGACCTCTCAATAGATGTAGACACCACCAAAATCATGGCGGCCAGTCGGATGTTAGCGAAAATTACGGGCAATCCAGTGCCTCGGAATAAGGCCATTGTCGGGCGTAATGCGTTTGCTCACGAAGCCGGTATCCACCAGCACGGTGTTTTGAACGACCGCCGAACCTATGAAATCATGTTACCCGAAGATGTCGGATTGACTGGCAATGCACTAATTTTGGGCAAGCACAGCGGCAAGCATGCCTTGGCGGCCCGGGCCAAAGAACTGGGCTTCGAGATTGAAGAAAGCCGTATGGGTGCTGTCTTTACCTCGTTCAAGGCGATGGCCGATGAGTTTGGCGAAATTGCCGACGCGCAATTGATCGAACTGATCTGCGGTGTCACCGGCACAAGTAGCGAAGTCTGGCGCTTAACACGGGTGGAAATGCGCGCGGCCTATGGCGGCAATGCGGAACCATTCGCCCGGGTAGAGCTGGAACATCCCGTGCGCGGCACGGTCACCGATATCGCCACCGGTGAGGGGCCTATTCATGCGGCCTTTAATGCGGTGCAGCACATTACCGGATTGAAAGCCACGGTCGAAGAGTTGGAGATCAATCATGTAGGGGCCACCGGCCGCACCGATTGTATTGCCGATATTGTCCTGAAAATTGAAGGCGAACGATATGTCGGTCGCTCGCGGACCCGCGACGTAATACCGGCCGGGGTCGAGGCCTATGTGGATTCGATCAATCGAGCCATTGCGGCCTTGAACCTCGATGCTTTTGGCAATGAAAAATCCTTGCCAAGTCCCGCAAATTCCAAAGACGCGGCCTAACGGTCCGAACGGAGAATGGTATGAGTATTTCAGAAGCAAAATTGATCTGGCGCGATGGCGATCTGGTTCCTTGGGCTGAGGCCACGACCCATGTTTTGAGCCACGGCCTGCATTATGGCACTTCGATGTTTGAAGGCATTCGGGTCTATGACACCCCAAACGGCCCTTGCGGATTTCGCTTGGCCGATCATGTGGCGCGGTTGTTTGCCTCGGCGCAGATTTATGCGATGGAAATTCCTTTCTCGCATCAGCAGTTAGTCGCAGCTTGCCATGAAACCGTGCAGGCCAATGATCTTTCCAGTGCTTATTTGCGACCCATCGCGTTTTACGGCTATGGCGAAATCGGTGTTGCCCCCGGACCGGCTGCACCGATCAATGTCGCGATTGCCGCCTTTCCATGGGGCGCTTATTTGGGCGAAGAAGGCCGGACAAACGGCGTGGACGTGTGTGTCTCTTCTTGGCGCAGACCCGCCCCCGGAACCATTCCGATGGGGGCTAAAGCTGCCGGCAATTATTTGTCTGGGTTTTTGATCTCACGTGAAGCGAAAAGCAATGGTTATGCCGAAGGGATCGCCTTGGATGTGGATGGTCGCCTGTCGGAAGGGGCTGGCGAAAATCTATTTATCGTTCGCGATGGCATGTTGCTAACCCCGCCCGCATCCTCTTCGATTTTAAGCGGGATCACCCGCGACAGCGTGATCAAATTGGCGGCGCAAATGGGCATCAAAACCCGCGAAGAAGCTTTGCCACGTGAAATTCTCTACGTGGCCGATGAGCTGTTCTTTACCGGCACCGCCGCCGAGATCACCCCGATCCGCTCCGTCGATGGTCGAAAAACCAAAGCCAATGGCTGTGGTCCGATCACCAAAGCCTTGCAAGATCGGTTCTTTGGTTTGTTTACCGGCAAAACCGCCGATGTTGAAAACTGGCTAGAGCCGATCGGCCAAACCACCAAGCAGGAGAAAGACAATGTCGTCAAAGTCGCTGTTTGACAAAGTATGGGAACGTCATTTGGTCCGAGCGCAAACGCCGGAACAACCAGGGGTGCTCTATATCGATCGCCATCTGGTTCATGAAGTTACCAGCCCACAAGCTTTTTCCATGTTGCGCGAAAAAGACCTGAAACTCAGGTGCCCCGAACGCACTTTCGCCACTATGGATCATTCCATTCCGACCATTCCATTTGTCGATGGCAAACCGGTTTATGCCAGCGAGGAAACCGGCGCACAGGTCAGCACCTTGCAACAAAACTGCGCGGATTTTGACATAGAGCTACATGGTTGGGATAGTCCAAACCGTGGCGTCATCCATGTGATGGCCCCTGAACTAGGTCTGACCCTGCCCGGCATGACCATTGTTTGTGGCGATAGCCACACTGCGACCCATGGTGCATTTGGTGCTTTGGCGTTTGGGATTGGCACGACTGAAGTTGCCCACGTTTTTGCCACGCAATGCCTATTGCAAGCCAAGCCAAAAGCGTTGCGGGTGACCATTGATGGTCGGCTGAATGACGGGATCACCGCCAAGGATATGGCCTTGGCTGTTATCGCGGCCTTGGGCGCGGCTGGCGGCACCGGTTATGTCATCGAATATGCCGGTGAAGCGGTGCGCGGCTTAAGCATGGAAGGGCGGATGACCCTTTGTAATATGAGCATTGAAGCTGGCGCACGGGCCGGGATGATTGCCCCAGACGACATTACGTTCAATTGGCTAAAAGGGCGGACCCACGCCCCCGAAGGGCAAGCATGGGACGATGCAATTGCCGACTGGAAAACCTTGTGTTCAGACGAGGCAGCCGTGTTCGACAAGGAAATTTCCTTGCGCGGCCAACATATTGCCCCGATGATTACCTATGGTCCGTCACCGGATCAGGCCATGGCGGTGGATTCGATCACCCCCAATCCGGCAGGTGATGTCGAAGCCGATGGCTTGGAATATATGCAATTTACCGCCGGTCGGCCCGTGATGGGCGAAAAGGTCGATGTGGTCTTTATTGGCAGTTGTACCAATGGTCGCTTGTCGGACCTGTGGGACGTGGCCGATGTTTTGAAAGGCCGCAAAATTCATGAACGGGTGCGGATGTTGATCGTGCCCGGTTCCGAACAAGTCAGACGCAATGCCGAGAGCGAAGGCTTGCATGATATTTTCACTGCTGCCGGTGCTGAATGGCGATTGCCGGGATGTTCCATGTGTATCGCCATGAACGGCGATATGGCCCAGCCGGGCGAGCTGGTGGTGTCAACTTCCAACCGTAATTTCAAAGGCCGCCAAGGCAAGGGGGCGCGAACTGTTCTGGCTTCACCAGCCACCGCTGCGGCCTGTGCCGTGTGGGGCGAAGTTGCTGATCCACGGCCCTTTAGGGAGACCCCCCATGTCGCTTGAGAAAATCACTCAATTCACTTCCAAAACCATGGTGCTGGAAGCTGAAAACATCGACACCGATCAGATCATTCCAGCCCGGTTTTTGACCACCACCGTGCGCGAAGGTCTGGGCAAATTAGCGTTTTATGACTGGCGGTATAACGAGGCGGGCCTGCCGGTAAACTCAGATCCGTTTGCTGGTAAAGACTCAGGCATCCATCAGATTTTGGTCGGTGGTGATAATTTCGGCTGTGGCTCGTCGCGCGAACATGCGCCATGGGCGTTGGTCGATTTCGGATTTCGGGCGGTGATCAGCACCAAGGTCGCTGATATTTTCAAAAATAACGCCTTAAAAAATGGGTTATTGCCGATTGAAGTTGAGCCAAAAGTTCATGCTGAATTGCTGGCTGCTCCCGGTGTGGAACTAACCATTGATCTGGAGCGCCGCGAAATTATCCGGCCCGATCATTGGCGGCAAAGCTTTGAGGTAGATCCGTTTGGTCGTCAGTGCCTGCTCGACGGCATTGATCCGCTCGGCTTTTTGCAAAGTTGTGAAACAGATATCGAAAAATTTGAGGCAAGACAGACATGAGTTACAGAATTGCGATACTACCCGGCGACGGTGTCGGACCAGAAGTGACCAAAGCCGCCGTTTCCGTGCTATCCAGCGCAGCGCGGCGCTTTAATTTAACGCTCGAATTTGAAGAATATGAGTTCGGCGGCGCAGCGATTGATCAGTGCAATGATCCATTGCCACCAGAAACACTGGCCGGGTGCCAAGCCGCTGATGCGGTTTTCTTGGGCGCAGTTGGCGGTCCGAAATGGGATAAAGGTGGCCCACGGCCCGAAGCTGGCTTGTTGGGCCTCCGTAAAGAGCTGGGATTGTTCGCCAATTTGCGCCCGGTTGAATTGCACCCTGCATTGGCTGATTTCTCGCCATTGCGGCCCGAACGGATCAAAGGCGTGGACATTTTGATCGTCCGCGAGCTGACTGGTGGCTTGTATTTTGGTGAGAAGAAGCGCGATGGCGATACGGCCAGCGATCTTTGCGTCTATTCCAAAGGCGAAGTAACCCGCGTGGCCCGGGTGGCGTTTAACGCGGCTCGTTTGCGCCGGGGCCATGTCACGTCGATCGATAAAGCCAATGTGTTGGAAACCAGCCGCCTGTGGCGTGAAACGGTCATTGAGGTTCATGCCAATGAATTTTCCGATGTGGAACTCCGTCATGAACTGGTCGATTCTGCCGCGATGAAGCTGATCACCTCGCCCGGTTCCTATGATGTGGTGCTAACCGAAAATCTGTTTGGTGATATTTTGAGCGACGAGTGCTCGGTGTTGACCGGCTCAATCGGCTTGTTGGGTTCTGCCTCGTTGGGTGCCGGGGCCAATGGATTGTTTGAGCCGATCCACGGCTCGGCCCCCGACATTGCCGGGCAGAATGTGGCCAACCCGGCGGGCGCCATTGCCAGTGCGGCCATGTTGTTGCGCTACGCGTTGAAACAGGACGCAGCCGCCAAGGCGATTGAACAGGCGATTTTTGCTAGCCTTGATGGCGGGGCCAGAACCCGCGATCTGGGCGGCGAGTTAAGCTGTACTGATATGGCAGAACAGATTGTCAGACAATTGGGTTCCTGACCCGCTCCACGTCAACTGGTTGAAAGCGCATTGCCACAAGCAGTGGCGCTGGCCCATGCCCATTGAAAATTATGTCCGCCCAGATGCCCGGTGACATCAACCACTTCGCCAATGAAGTATAAACCGGGCACCAATTTGGCTTGCATAGTGCTGGAAGAAAGCTCGTGCGTGCTGACCCCGCCAAGGGTCACCTCGGCCTTTTTGAAGCCCTCGCTACTGGCCGGTTGCACTTGCCAAGCCTTGAGGGCATAGGTCAGTTCTTGCAACGCAGCATCACTCATATCGGCCAACCGAGCAGCGGGAACTTTGTTGGTCAATGTTTTCGCCAATCGCCCGGGTAGATATTGCGTCAAAAACCCGGCTGGACTTTGCTTGGGGCTGTTTCGTCGCGCAGTTTTCAAAGCACCCAAAATATCCCGATCCGGTGCCATGTCGATCTGGATGGTTTCACCGGGTTGCCAGTAGGAAGATATTTGCAAAATCGCCGGGCCGGACAACCCGCGATGGGTAAACAACATAGCCTCCCGGAACCGGGTTTTGTCATGGCTGACCTCAACATCCAAACTTAAGCCCGACAGGCCGACAAATTGTTCTTTCAAATTAGGGTCAAAGCACAGAGGAACCAGAGCCGGGCGAGGTTGTACGATTTTCAAGCCAAATTGTCGGGCAACTTGATAGCCAAATTCGCTGGCCCCCATTTTGGGGATACTTGGTCCACCGCACGCGATGACCAGTGATTTGCAGTTATATTCCCGGTCCGTGGTTTTGACCAGAAACCCCTGATCCTGCTGTTGCATGCTTACAATGTCCGTTTGCAAGCTGATCTCATTTTGAGCTTTGGCACATTCGGCCAATAGCATGTCAATAATTTGCCCGGCGCGCTCATCGCAAAATAACTGACCTAAGGTTTTTTCATGCCAAGCGATGCCGTAAGCTTCAACCAGCTCAATAAAATCTTGTGGGGTATATCCAGCCAAAGCTGACTTACAAAAATGCGGATTTTGCGACAGAAAGTTTTCAGGCCCGCAATGTATATTGGTGAAATTGCAGCGCCCGCCGCCAGAAATCCGAATTTTCTCACCAGCCGATTTGGCCTTATCCAAGATCAACACAGAGCAGCCATTTTGCCCAGCTCTGGCTCCGCACATCATGCCAGCCGCACCAGCCCCGATGATGATCACATCATAATTTTGTGGGTGCATTGGTGGATGCATGGTATCGCCTTTCGAGCAACGATCAAACAGAGTGTGCCTATAACCGCCGGGTGGTGCAAACGCAAAGCGGTTCTAGCCGGAATGGACTTCACAGATGCTTGATAAGACGTGACTGGAAACGCTAGAGTACTTTGGATTATGAGACCCTTTCTTTTTGAACGGTGAAGCAGAGACGCAAATGAATCAGAATTTGAAGAAGGCCGGGCAATACATCCCACATCTGGTTGCCGGGTTTTGTGCGATCATTTTTTTGGATAGTTTGCGCTATAAATTCACCAATGCCCCAGAAACGCAGGTGATCTTCGGCACATTGGATGCATGGTCTACGTCCTTCGGCGCGCCGGGCCTGTTTGCCCAAACCGGCTTGTTTTCACAATATGTAATTGGCTCGGCTGAACTGGTTGCGGCTGGCTTGTTAATCGCTGGGATATTCCCAGCTTTGCGACGACTACAAAGCATTGGTTTTGTGTTGGCATTGGCCATTATGAGCGGTGCGGTGAGCTTTCACTTATTCACGCCATTGGGCATTGATCCCAACCATGATGGCGGCGGTCTGTTCATGGCGGCGATGACGATCTGGCTAACCAGCCTGACCATGGTCGTGGTACGCCGCAAGCAATTGCTGACCATTGGTTGTGGCATGCTGGGCGTATTAAAAGGAAATTCCTGATGAGAATGTTGAAACTATTTCGAGTGGTTTTGCTTGGGTTGATCTTCAGCGCCATGGGGTCAGTCGCCCTGGCTAGTGCTGATCCAGTGTATACATCTCGGTTTTCTGATGTGGCGGTCAGCGGATATGACCCGGTGGCCTATTTTACCAAGGGTGAGCCGACCAAGGGTAGTGTGGAAATTACCACAAATTATATGGGCGCCATCTGGCGGTTTTCTTCCGAAGAAAATGCAAAATTGTTTCTGGCTGACCCCAGTAAATACGCACCGCAATATGGTGGGTATTGCTCTTGGGCAGCGGCGGCCGGATATACGGCCAGCGGTGATCCAAAGCGTTGGAAAATTGTCGATGGAAAATTATATCTAAACTATAACGGGCGGATTCAAAAGCGGTGGGAAAAAGACATTCCCGGCTTTATTGAGCAAGGCAACGCCAATTGGCCCGACGTGGTTTTGAGCGAAGATTAGGGGGTTACTTGGTGCCGATCCGGACTGGGCCGCCTTTGGACGCTTGTGATGGTCCAAATGACATATCCAGAACTTTGGTCGACTCCGTAGCCAGATGAATGGCTTGGGTCAGGTGTTCTAATACTTCGATATTGTTGGCTAAAACCGACATGGCCTCGGGTCGTTTGTCGCTGGTGATCTTGGCACAGCGAGCCACAATATCAGCGCGCAAATCGCACAGCAGATCTTCAAGTTTATGTCCAGCCGGGTTTTCATCCGAAACCAAAAAACGTGTCATGGGTGTACTCCATCGTCGGGTTAGCGTTCGCATTGTTGCAAAAGGGTGTTAAGGAATAGCTGACAGCCGGGAATTAGGGACGCGTGAGGTTATGGACAGTAAAATGGGTGCGGCTGCGGCCGTAAAACAACTTGATGGCTGGACCGTGACCAAGGTTCGCGATGCCATCGAGAAAACTTTTTTATTTAAGGATTTCAATCAGGCGTTCGGGTTTATGGCCCGAGTTTCCTTGCGAGCTGAACAATTGGACCACCATCCGGAATGGTTCAATGTGTACAACCGGGTTGAGGTATTATTGAGCACACATGATGCCGATGGGGTGACCAAACTAGACCTCGAATTAGCTGGATTTATGGACAAAATAGCAAAGGAAATGGACCATGAGTGAAAGATTATTGGGAAAAAAAGCAGTCATTACCGGCGGGGCCAGTGGTCTGGGTTTGGCCATTGCCAAAATGTTTGTGGCAGAGGGCGCACAAGTTGCGCTGACCGACATCAATCTAGAAGGCGCCCAAAAAGTCGCCACCGATCTGAACGCCACCCGTCAGGGGGCGGCCAGTGCGTTCGCCCACAATGTAGCCAATGAACAAGAATGGATCGATGTGTTGGCCGAGGCCAATGAAGCGATGGGCGGGATCAGTGTTCTGGTCAACAATGCTGGGATCGGCACTATGGGCAGCATTGAGGATGAAAGTTTCAAAGAGTGGAAACGGGTGATGAGTGTCGATGCCGATTCGGTTTTTCTGGGTTGTAAACACGCCATGAAATACCTGAAGCAAAATCAACCCGGCGCGATCATCAACATGTCATCGATCGCTGGATTATATGCATCCGGACTGATGCCGGGCTATAACGCGGCCAAGGCGGCCGTTTGGTTGTTATCCAAATCAGTGGCTCTGCATTGTGCTACTTCTGGTTATGAAATTCGTTCCAACTCAATCCATCCGGTGTTTATCCGCACGCCAATCTTGGACGGTGTCGCCACCGCTTTTGGTCTGAAAAGCGAAGAAGAACGTGATCAGGCATTGTCACGGGGTATCCCGATGCGCCGCATTGGTGAGCCGGAAGACGTGGCTTATGCCGCCGTCTATCTGGCTTCTGATGAGAGCAAGTTCGTGACCGGGATTGAATTGAAAATTGATGGTGGAATGAGCGCGCAATAGCAGCGTAATCTGCTCTGATCGGTGTGCGTCCTTATTGGGCGCGCACCATCAGATTTGATATGAGAAATACCGCTTTGTCCTTGCCCAACATCCGGTCGGTTGCGGTCTGCATCCGGGTGGATAGATATTGTGCGTTGGGCACTTCGCCAGCATTATAAGCGTTGCCCGCATAGCGGTTAAATTCACGGGTATAGGTATCTTGCAATCGCGGCAGTAAGGCCCGTGCTTTTTTGCGTAGTTTGCTGTCTTCGATTTCCAACCCAAAGCCCAAGACCATCATACCGCGTACCCGATAGCCTTGCAGCACACTCGATGCCATTTGCGGAAATTCCACAAAATTGGGCCGGGCGCTATCACCAGAGCTGGTCTTTTTGGCAGCGCCGCCGCCACCTGCAAGAGCCGGGCTGGCGATCAGGGCCAATCCAGCAATTGCCACATAGAATAATGTCCGAAGTGTTTTCATATCCGTACCCTACCCGGTAACCGGTAAAGGAATGGTGTGGATTGATGTTAAAAAGCCAAAATCAGGCGACGTAACTGCGATGTCCGGCTAGCCAAGTTTCCTTGACCGCTGCTTGTCCACCCAACATGCCCAGCGCAAACAGCAGATCATTTATGTCCGGACTTTGGGCGGCTCGCCGGGCTAAAAGCGGGCTGGCCGACGGGTCTAGTACCACAAAATCCGCTTCTTTGCCTGTTTCGAAATTACCAACTTGTGCCTCAATGTGCAGGGCTTTGGCCCCGCCTAAGGTAGCCAAGTAAAGTGCCTCAACCGGGTGCAGCGCTTGGTCTTGCAATTGCCCGACCTTGTAGGCTTCGGCTTGGGTGCTCAGCATGGAGAAGCTGGAACCAGCACCCACATCGGTGCCCAGTCCGACATTGATCTTGGCATTGCGGGCGCTACGCAAATCAAACAAGCCGGAGCCAAGAAACAAGTTCGAGGTCGGGCAAAACGCGATACTGGCCCCGGCGGCGGCAATGCGGGATTGCTCGCTGGCCGACAGGTGAACACAATGGGCAAATACCGCACGATCGTTAAGCAACCCGGCTTTTTCGTAAACATCCAGATAATCGGCGCAGTCGGGGAAAAGTTCACCGACCAGCTCAATCTCTTTTTCATTCTCCGATAAATGCGTGTGCATCAGCACATCCGGATGTTGGCGCAACATATCGCCCGCATCGGTCAATTGCGCCCATGTGCTGGTCGGGGCAAAGCGCGGCGTGATGGCATAGCCCAAGCGGCCTTTGTTTTGCCAATCGTGGATCAATTTTAGCGTGTCGGTTCGTCCTTGCGCCACGGTTTCGCACAGATCATCCGGTGCGCCCCGGTCCATCAATACCTTGCCGCCAACCAACCGCATGTTTTTAGCCAAGGCTGCGCGAAATAAAGCCTCGATGGAATGTTTGTGTACTGTGCCAAATACCAGCGCCGATGTGGTGCCATTACGTAACAATTCATCGACAAAAAACTGGGCGGTCTCATTGGCATATTGTCGGTCCCGGCCGATTTTTTGCTCCACCGGAAACGCGTAATCATTCAGCCATTCGAGCAGGTGTTGGCCGAAGCTGGCAATAATATCCGTTTGGGCGAAATGGATGTGGGTATCGACAAAGCCGGGCAGGATCAGGGCAGTGCCATGCTCGATAAATTGCCATTGGCCGGGATCGGGGTTTAGCTTGTCCCAATGGTCACAAGCGACAACTTTGCCCGCCTCAACCAGTAGGCACCCGTCTTCAAAATGAGCCAACGCCTTGGCTTGACCGGTGCTGCCCGGATCGCACAACAAATGCGCGATGCGTCCGCGATGGGCCGTCCGGTTCATGATAGCGTCTCAATGATCATCGGCGGTTCCAGCTTCACTTCTTCGCAATCGACGCCGGTTCCGCTCCGGTCGATCACCAGAAAATCAGATACAGCATCCAGTGCCAGTGAAAAATGATGCCAAGTACCGGCAGTAAAGTTCACGCCTTGTTGGCCGGTGGCCCAAAAGGCCCGGATTTGAGCGCGGTCAAAGTCTCCCGGTGGGGCGACCACGACCAGCCAGTTGCGCCCGTTTAGCGGAATAAATGCCTGACTGCCCAACAAATGCCGTTCCATTTGGTGCAAGGCCAGCGGCCAGGGCAGGGGATTGCTGCGAAAAATGCTCAACGTGGGTACGCCATTTTCACTGGTTACATCCAGATCCGCTAGATCGCCAAACCGTGCCGTATGACCCTGATTGATGCTTTTGGCCGCGCGCCCGCCCGTTTCGATCACTTGCCCAAATGGGGCAAACGCATCGCGGGTCAGCGGTTGAACAATGAGTTGATCAGTCATCGGCCAACTGACCTACCCAATTGGCTAATACTTGGCGTTCAGCTTCGGTCATTTCGGTTTCATTGCCCAACGGCATCATTTTGCCGACCACCACCTGATCATAAATTCCATTTGCAAAGCGTTCGACCTCACTTCGTTCCTCTAGCATAACGCCCATCGGCGGCTCAAAAAATGCTTCGTGAGTCGGCTCGGCGCTATGGCAGGACACGCAATGGGTATCCATCATTTGTTTGATTTCTGAATACACAATTTTCGGTGCGCCTGCCTGTGATCCGGAGCGCCCATCGGTTGCGGCAGCAAAAACCATGGTGGCCACAAACAAGGCCATGCCGCCGATCAGCATCGGGTAGACCACTTTGTCCTTGTGGCGCAGATTAAAGAAATGCCGGATGATCACCGCACTGACGCATAGCAGGCTGAGCAACAACCAGTTTAGCGGGTGTCCGGTTAGGTTTGGATAATGGGTGCTGACCATGATCAGCAAAACCGGCAGGGTCATATAATTGTT
>JAJFFR010000238.1 GCA_021776555.1 Robiginitomaculum sp. | reverse complement strand
TATCGGTTAGCTGAATTGCGCACTCCTTATCGGCCAAAATGGCTGCGGCATCGGCAAAAAACCGGGCGCGGCGCGGTGTTTGCGCCCCAACAAACAGGATATCAATCGGTCGATCACGCAATGCTGCTTCGCGGGACGGCGGTGATCCCATGATCGAACCATCAAATGATTGAGTGGCGCTCTCATTCGGCAGCTTGTCCTGCAAACCCAAAACCGAATCGTTTGGCAAAAAGCCGGGGTTCAGGAACCGGACCGGCAAGCCCATATCAGCCAAAAGGGCTGCATTTTGCACGTTAAAATCAAGAATTCCGGCGGCTTTGGTCAAAAAAGGAAACGTCCGGGCAAACCAAGCGGTCTGAATTTGCTCGGTATTGATGCAAATTCCATGGCTTAAGACCGAATCGTCGGCCAGCTTCACCCCAGCCCCCAGATAGAAAAACTCATGAGGCGCAACGATAATTGGATGCGCCACACCGGTCGTAATTGGCGTGGTTTCATCGGCGATTTCAGCCGCGACCCCAGCTTCTACCAATCCACGACACACCATGTCGCGAATATGCAAGAAAAACGAGTTTCCTTTTGAACTGGCAAACACCTGCACGCGCTGACCGCCCCGCAAGGTCGGAAACTCCCGATCAGGTGAGGCGGCAGTTAGCGCCCGGGCGCAATCCAGAAAATATGGCTTCTGAACGGCCAATACCCGCTCAGTCGACCAACCGCAGCGACCTTCGCCCGCGCCGACTTCCAGAAAATGTAAAAGCGGGTTTTGCGTGCCAATATCCGGGTTGGTTCGGCGATACCACCCGGTCTGAAATAACAGGCCGGGATCAAGATCAGCATGGGCGCCGACTTGTAAGAAATGTGCCGCCGGGCCTTTTGTCCCATCGCCATTTTGCTGACCATACCAATCAGGATCAAACAATTTGCTGGCCTGAATGACCTCTTTGGCGCGGTTCAGTCCGTTCTTGTCAAACCGGCTTCGCAAGCCATACCCCGGTACAAGGCGTAAGAAAAATACGGCAACGGCCCTAAAAATCGCTGTTAGTTTTTGCGCACCCTTGCCTTTTAATCGCATTAACTCAACGGCTTGCCAGCTTGGGGAACCACGCATGGCTTCCAGTTCTGCCGCCAAGGCATTGGCCCGCAACTTCTCGTCGGCCAGTTTGGCTTCCAACTCTTTCTGATTATAAAAATCGTCCATCAACCGGTCTTCTGCCTACCCAACTCATTTTGAAAACATGATAGTGCCCAAACCTCACCATGCCTAGGCGCAAGAACCCACTGGCCCACATACTGGACCCCGGATCAAGTCCGGGGACCAGGTTGGGAACGAAACTGTGGGTGAAACCTGCACGGACCGGTAACTAACGGCCCACCCCAGTATAGTCGAAACCCGCGCTTTTCATCTCAGACACCTGATAAATGTTTCGCAGATCAATCACGGTCCGCCCGCGCATCATTTCGGCCAATCGGCCCAGATCAAGCGCCCGAAACTGGTTCCATTCCGTGATAATGACCAAAGCATCGGCGTCTTTCGCACAATCATAGGTATCAGAACACCATTGAACCTGCGTTAGCTCCTTGGCTGCTTCTTCCATGGCCTCGGGGTCAAACGCCCGGATTTGAGCGCCAGCTTGTTGCAAGGCTGGAAGTATGGTCAGGGCTGGCGCATAGCGCATGTCGTCGGTATTCGGCTTGAATGCCACACCCAGCACTGCAATGCTTTTGCCCGAAACATCCCCGCCACAAGCCGAGATAATCTTGTCGGCCATGGTTTCTTTGCGCGCATCATTGGCTTGGATCACCGCCTCGACAATCTGCAAGGGCGCGCCGACTTCTTGCGCTGTATGGGCCAGCGCCAAAGTGTCTTTGGGAAAACAGGAACCACCATAACCCGGCCCGGCATTCAAAAACTTGGAGCCAATTCGGTTGTCCAAGCCGATCCCACGCGATATGGCTTGCACATCTGCTCCGACTTTTTCGCACAAATCGGCCATTTCATTGATGAAGGTGATCTTGGTGGCCAAAAAGGCATTGGCCGCATATTTGATCAATTCGGCCGAGCGTCTTGCCGTAAACAGGATCGGCGTTTCGTTCAAAAACAATGGCCGATACAGCTCTTTCATCACCGCGATGGCGCGTTCATCATCGGTACCGATTACCACCCGATCCGGGCGTTTGAAATCGTCAATGGCCGCGCCTTCGCGCAAAAACTCCGGATTAGAAACAATTGCAAAATCATTTGCTGGTCTGGATTTTTCAACAATTTTTTCAACTTCATCACCGGTGCCCACAGGCACAGTTGATTTATTGACAATCACCGTAAAGCCGTCGATTTCCTCGGCAATTTCTGCGGCGGCTTGATAGACATAGCTAAGATCAGCAAACCCACCGCCACGCCGCGAAGGCGTACCTACCGCGATAAAAACCGCATCGGCATTTGCCACTGCGTCCTTGAGTTCGGTGGTAAATGACAACCTGCCTTCGCGAGCATTGGTCTCAACCAGATGCGCCAAGCCCGGCTCGAAGATCGGGATTTTACCAGCTTGCAATTGCTCGATTTTGGAGCTGTCTTTGTCGACACAAATTACATCATGCCCAAAATCAGCAAAACAGGCACCGGACACCAGTCCGACATAGCCAGTTCCGATCATTGCAACGCGCATTTTACTCTCCCTTGGGGCCACCACTTGCCACCGGCGGCTTCATGCAGCAAATTTTGCCCTGCCACAACTGATGATCCGTTCATAGGTTCAGTTTTTCAACTATTTTTCAAACCAAAAATGAAAAACAATCTGCCAGTTCAGCCATGAAATCTAAACCTTTTGCGGTTTCAATATCGATCCTGAAACGCAATCACTGAGATAAGCCTTGGACGCCAACCCACCAATCCACAAATTTGTCGCTTGGTGCCAGCATGATTTGATGGCCAATTGGGCGCGATTTGCGGTGGATCAGCGCCATGGTGGTTTTATCGAGCAATTCCACATGGATGGCCGACCTGATCGAAAAGGCCCACGTCGGGTGCGAGTCGCGGCCCGACAAATTTACGCATTTTCACAAGCCAGCTTGCTCGGCTGGAATGATCACAAACAATTGGTGTTAAATGGCGTCGACTGGCTGATGGATCGTGGCTGGCGGGCCGATGGCGACCCCGGCTTCATTCATTTGACCCACGATGATGGCAGTCCAGCCGACACGCAGCGGGATTTGTATGACCATGCGTTTCATATTCTGGGCCTGACCCAAGCCTATCAGGCTACAAAGGACGCACAGATATTAGGCTCAGCCAAACAAACCTTTGCCTTTGTCGAAGAAGCATTTGCTTCAGAGCATGGCGGCTGGAATGAAACCATTGATGGCTCCCTGCCCCGACGGCAAAATCCGCACATGCATATGTTCGAAGCTTTGCTGGCGCTGCATGTGGCCAGCGAAGATGCTGGTTATTTGAAACGAGCAGACGACATTCTTGTCTTGCTGGAAACTCGTTTTATTGATCCAGCTAGTGGATGTTTACTGGAGTTGTTTGATCAGGATTGGCAAGCCCAAACGCCACATCGGGTCGAGCCGGGCCATATGGTCGAATGGGTCTGGTTGTTGGAACAACGCAGACGAATATCTCACCCTTCCAATTATCCACTTTCAGCCAACCATTTCTTGCCCATGGCTGAAAAGCTGGGGAAACAGAAAACCGGTTTGCTGATCGATACTTGCACAACAAGCGGCAATATCTTGCGCGATAGCTCGCGGGCTTGGGCACAAACTGAATGGTTAAAAGCCATGTCTGTGACCGGCCAACCAGACCCAAGCCTTGATAATCTAATCGAACAGATATTTGACCAATATCTGACTAGTGATCAGCCCGGCCTATGGAACGATGCGGTTTCAAGCGATGGTCAGCCTTTATCAGACCGGGTTCCTGCCAGCATTTTATATCATTTCATGAGCGCCGCCACCGAATTGACACCGACCAGCGCCGTTGAGAACCAGGAGACATTATGTCAAATCCGTTGATTGTGCCGGTGATTATGTCCGGCGGGGCTGGTACTCGCCTATGGCCTCTGTCGCGCAAAGCAAAGCCTAAACAAATGCATCCGATTTTCGGGAGCCATTCCCTGTTGCAAGAGACCGCTTTGCGGGTGCCAATTGATGCCGGGTTTGCGCCGCCCATCGTGGTTTGCGCTGCGGCCCACCGCGATGCCGTCGCTGAACAATTATCCCAAATTGGCATTGAACCCACCCAGATCATTGGCGAACCGATGGCCCGCAACACCGCGCCATGTGCCGCCGTTGCAGCCCATGCGGTAAAACAACAATTTGGCCCTGATGCGTTGGTTTTACTGCTGGCAGCTGATCATTATTTCACCAACCCGATCGCCTTTCGGGCTGCGGTTCGCCAAGGCGCAAAAACCGCTTCGACGGGTAAAATTCTGACATTTGGACCCAAACCAACCCGCCCAGAAACCGGCTACGGATACCTGCGGCTCGGCCCACAAATTGAAGATGGAATTTTCGAAGTCGGCCAGTTTGTCGAAAAACCAAACCTCGCAACGGCCGAAAAATGGGTGCAGGACGAGCGCTATTTATGGAATGCTGGCATATTCCTGTTTCGGGCTGATATCATGATCAATGAGACCATGGCCCATCGCCCAGCCATCGCCAAAGCAGCCGAAACCGCATGGCAGCAAGCCCACCATGACGGTAATTTTTCATTGCTGGATGCCGATAATTTTGCCCTAGCTCCGTCCGAAGCTGTTGATACCGCCGTGATGGAGAACACTGGCTTTGCGGCAGTTATTCCGCTCGATGCCGGTTGGTCAGATGTCGGCTCATGGACCGCGATCCACGAACTATCGACGCAGGACGAACACGGCAATGCGCTGGATGGTGCTGTCACCAGCATCGACAATGAAAACTGCTTGTTTCGGGCTGATGGTATTCGCGTGGCAGCTTTGGGCTTGCAAGGCTTGGCCGTGATTGCCAGCCCGGATGCTGTATTGGTCATGCCGATATCGGACGCACAGCGGGTCAAGGAACTGGTTGCCAAAATCCCGAAAGAAGAGCTTTAGGATTTGCGGCCAAACCATCGATTTCGCAATTTACGGGTCTGGCCCAATAGCGGACGCTCCAACAACAAATAGGTGAGTTGCCCAATTCCAATACTGCTCAGAAGTAAAATGGGTAGCATCAAGAAATTGTCGACAAATCCCGGTCCGGCCCACATCATCCACAAACGACCCAGCACACTTAAGGTCAATAAATGGGTTAGGTACAGGGAATAAGATTGATCGCCAATCCAACATAAAATCTTGAAAAAACGCGCGCCACTCTGTTCCCATCCGACTGCCCCGTATAACAAGAACAACAAACCCGGCGTAAAATATAAGGCCCGGCTCCAATGCCCCCACATCCGGTCTGGCGGATAAGACGCAAACCAAAAATTACCCAGCGCAAACAAACCAGTTCCGACGATCAAGCTCCATTTCCAACCCTGGCCTTTCCACGCAAAAAGCCCATAGGCGGCCAATGCCCCCGCCACAAACTCCAGAGAAAGCGAGCTAAAAATCACCCGAGGAATGGGCGGTGGATATTCAGTTGGCAACCAATAGAAAAACCCAATAGCGGCCAACCCCAGCCAAGCAAACATTCCTGCCAAGCGGCGGTTCTTGGGCAACAGCAACAAGGCGGCAAATACCAGATAAAAATACATCTCGTGGATCAGGGTCCAGCCCAAGGGTAATAGCGGATCGCGCTCCGAAGGCCACAAGGCATAGGAATGCAGCAAATTGGGAACTTTGCTTTCGCTGGCAAACACTAGATGCGGGCTTTGCCACCACACCAGCATCAGGGCAAATGTTACCACCCAATAAAGCGGGTAAATTCGCCCAACCCGCGCACTTAAAAATGACAAGGCATGGCGCGCGCCCGGTGCCAGTTGCCAGGTGACATAGACCATGATGAAACCGCTAATCCCAAAAAACAGATCAACCCCCGAAAACCCAAATTCCAACCAATCGGGCAACAGACGATCCCCGGCATATTTGTTTTCAACCGACATGATGTGCGACATCAAAACCAGCAATACGGCAATGCCGCGCAAGGCCCGTATGCTGTCTAATTGCCGCCCACCAAGGTTTAGCTCACCAAAAACTACCTTACCCATTTTCATCCAACATGAATTCCCAAATCTCATCGGAGAAAAAGAATTGGCGTTTTTCTTGTGGGCTATTGATCCATTCTGGGTTTTTCCGCAACCTTTCAATGGTTTGTAAGCGTTGAGAAAAGGCACGCTCGGTCATATCCAACACCTTTCTGGGGATATCCGCCAGTACCAAAACTTCACGAGATTTAGCAATGCAGCCACGATCTCCAGCCAAAAATTGCCCCTCCAAGGCCGCCTTGCAAGAGATCATCTGCTTGGGGTCTTCAAACACGCTGGCTTTTTCGTAGTGGGCAATGGAATTGACCACAAAGTCCAAGTCCTCGCGTAAAGCTGGGTGGCGTAAATAGAGGTTCTTGGCCTCCAACAATCGGCCTTCCAGTTCTTCGCGCAGGGTTGCGTCCTCGTCGCCCATCACCAAAATCAGATCAATGTCCGAGCCTTTGACAATTTGCCCGGTTGAACGCTCTGGCCTTGGCACTTCATGGGCCATGTCTCGGCACACGTCGCCGGCGATCAACACCCCGACCCGGTCCAACATGGCCTCCGGAAAAGTCTGGGCAATCAATTGCTTGGCAATGGTTCGTTTTTTTTCCGAAACTTCCGAATGCAACACTCTTTGGCGATTTCCGTCTTCGACCGCTTTTTCAAAATTATCAACATTTGAAAACCGCACAAAAGTCAGGAAATTTCGCAAAATGGACGGGCTTAACCGGGCATAACCATCGACCTCGGAATCGACCCGCAAATACCAGCGGGCAAATTGCGCGGCATATATATGCTGACTGTTCTGGCACACTCGCCATAAATCAAAATAGCGTTGATCAAAGGCTTCGGCCAATTCTGAACCCAGCACCGATGGCTTTTCGTTCACAATTTCAATTACCTGTTTTTCCAGCTCGACATCAAACATGGCACTCCCCGGATTCGCCAACCCATTTGGATCGAACCTAGCGGCCCGCCCCGGTTTGCTCAATCCCTGTCGGGTTTTGGTACTGTCTTGGTTCTAAATTTTGCCATGCCGATTCAGTAA
>JAJFFR010000237.1 GCA_021776555.1 Robiginitomaculum sp. | reverse complement strand
TTTGGGGATGCTTGAAGTGCCATAGGCCATCGCTGCAATGGCTTGCGCGCCACCAATTTGAAAGACTTCGGTGATCCCACACAAATAGGCAGCCGCCAAAATACGTTGGTCAATGCTCCCGGATTTGTTGGGCGGGCTAACCAGCACACATCTGGGCGCATCAGCGATTTTTGCCGGGATTGCCAGCATCAAAACGGTTGAAACCAAAGGTGCTGAACCACCCGGCACATAAAGACCGACGCAATCTATGGCGCGCGCTTCGCGGCGGCAGACAAGACCGGGCATGCTGTCCTGAACGATGGGTTCGGGGTATTGCGCTTTATGGAATTTTTCGCTGTTGGTTTTTGCTTGGTTCCATACCGCCCGATCACCAGCGGGCAGGGTCTGCCACGCCGCTTGCAACTCTGTTTCCGGCACTTTCAATTGAGCCGGAATAACGCCGTCAAACTTCGAAGTAAATCGGGCCAGCGCTGCATCTCCTTCCTCCTGCACAGCTTGCAGAATACCCCCCACGGTTTTAGTGATTGCTGGATCAGACATGGCAACCGGGCGTTCCAATGCCTTGGACTTTTCTTTTTTATCCAATTGATTCCAGATGAGTTGCTGCATGGCTCAGCTCATCATTTTTTCAATCGGGACAACCAAAATGGATCGCGCCCCGTTATCTTTTAAGGCTTCCAGCGTTTCCCAAAATACGGTTTCGGTACAGACCGCTTGTATGGCTACTAAATTGTCATCGCCGGGCAGGGGGATGATGGTTGGTGCATCAGAACCGGGCAGGAGCCGGGTAATGTCGTCAATCTTGGAGCGGGGCGCATTCAGCATGACATATTTAGAATCTTTTGAGCGGATGACCGCATCTAACCGCCGAACCAACCGGTCATAAACCGCTTGTTTGTCTCGACCCATTGGTCGGTCCGATTTGATCAACACGGCTTCGCTTTCCAAAATAGTCTGAAACGCTTTTAGCCCATTGGCCTCCAAGGTTGCGCCAGAGGAAACCAGATCACAAATGGATGCGGCAATATCGATACGTGGGGCTAGCTCGACGGCGCCTTTCATGGTGACGGGGATTGCATCAATCTCATTTTTGGTCAGAAAATTACCCAATACGCCCGGATAACTCGTGGCAATTCGAGTGCCGTTCAAATCTTGTAAGGTCTGGATATTTCCATTTTCCGGAGCCGCCAAACACAAGCGACAACGGGAAAATCCGAGGCGGCGATCTATTTGGGCGTCCAGCTTGCTACCTTGCACATACTGCTCTTCCAACAATACGTTTTCGCCAACAATGCCCAGATCGCTGACCCCTTCGGAAACAAATCCAGCAATGTCATCATCGCGAACCAATAACAGATCAATCGGCATATTATTAACCCGGGCTAATAACCCATCGCCGCGCACCGAAAAGCGCAAGCCGCAATTTTTCAAGGCCGCAAAACTTTCTTCGGCCAGACGGCCTTTCTTTTGGATTGCCAGTCGTAAACGTGAGGTCATTTTGTGCTCTTTTCCCGGTCCAACAGGGTCCGGTATCCTTGATGTGGTTCTTCTTTCAAAAACCGGGCAACTCGGCCAATGGTCGTGGTGCTGGCTCCGGTGCGGGCGCTAATGTCTCGGTAGGACAAAGCATCTTTGTCCAACAGTTTTGCAATGTGCCAACGTTCAGCCAAAGCTCGTAGTTCAGCCGGTGTACACAGATCAACTAACACCCGCTCCATCTCTTTTGCTGTGGTTACAGAGTGTAACGCACCAGCTAAAGCTGCGCGGTGATCGGCCCTATTGGTGATTTGCTCAGGTTGTGACATTTGAGTTCCGTTGAATTGGATTGAGTTAATGTAGTAGCAGACTAATACATTAGGACTAATTCAATGGCAAGCACTTTGCCCTCTCTTTTTCAAATTTGGTTGAAATAGCCGGTGGGTTTGGGCCTACGGTGTCTTTGGGTGGATAATATCTGGCGGATATCTGCTTTGGATTGCGCCCTAAAAGCCGGTGGCACTTAAGGTGTCGCAATGGGTGCGTAAGAATTCACCGGCCTTATAGATGCGGTCTCGGGTGACCCCATCAACGCCGTGGAGTTGAAAGCCTCTCTTACGTGTTTTTCCTTTGGTCGTTTCAAAAACGACCGATCCCATAAAAACAACACTATCACCATTGTCGCCACTCATACCCGTCATGTTGACGGCTGATGTAATACTGCTCCAATCAACTTCTATATGCCGAATTTCACTGTCATTGGTTTCATCGATATCGTCCCAAGTAGATATACATTCTCCTTGGTTTTTATAGTTCTGAACATACCGTTTCTTGCCGTGACGTAGCAGATGCTTATCTGCCAGTAGCTGAAAAAAATTATGAGCATTTTGTGCTGTTGGCCCATCGGCAGCCAAAACGGTATGAGGCAAAACGAGGGTAATGGCGCATAATCCAATCGTCATACATCTACGAAATAAAATCACAACAGGAACTCCAGCCAAATTCATATATGTTCAAGACTGTGCCAGATTGAGCTGGCCCTCTCAACCCAGTTTGATCAGGTTCGGGTTTGTCGCCAGCAGATCGCGCTAGCCGCCAATGCGATACCGCCAAACACCAAGGCAGGAGCCATATTCCCGTACAAGATACTGCCGGTTGCAAACAGCAAACCATAGACTGCCACACTGGCGCTAAGTGCGGCAATGATCCCACTTCTTAAGTCGTGACCTTCACCGGCTCCGGCGGCCTTGATGTTGGCCTTAAAGCTGCGTTGTTTTTCTGGAGCCGTAGTTGGTGTTAATAAGGTGACCACGATCCACCCGATGGTGGTCAGGCCAACCGACAACAAGAATTTTTGCCAAGATTCCAGCCCGTCCGGACCGAAGAATTCGAGCCATCCGGCAACTCCCAGTGAAAAAACCATGGCGCTGATTTCGCTCCACGCATTGATCCGCATCCAAAACCAGCGGGCAAAGAACAAAAATCCGGTACCAGCCCCAACTGCTAGCAATAAATGAAAAGCCTGTGTGGCGCTTTGCAGAACCAGTGCCAACAGGGCCGCCCCGACCATCATGATGGCTGTGGAAATTCTGGCTGCCATGACTTTTCTGGCTTCACTAGCATCGCGGTTGATGAAACGTGCATACACGTCATTGACTACGTAGGAAGACCCCAGATTGAGCATGGTGGATATGGTGGAAATATAGGCTGCCAAAATCGAGGCGACGGTCAGGCCAAGCAAACCGGTGGGCAAAAACGTCAACATGGCCGGATAGGCCAGATCATGATCAATTAGCCCTACGTCAATGTGAGGCATTGCGGTTTTGATGCTGGCTAAATCCGGATAAACGATCAGGGAGGCCAGCGCTACCAAAATCCAAGGCCAAGGTCGCAGGGCATAATGGGCAACATTGAAGAATACGGCCGCCTTGGTGGCATTCTTCTCGTCTTTGGCTGCCAACATGCGTTGGGCCACATAGCCACCGCCGCCCGGCTCCGACCCTGGGTACCACGCCGCCCACCACTGAACCAATAAGGGTATCAATAGCAGGGGTATGTATTGATTGGGATCGTTCAAGTCCGGCAAGAACGAACTTTTTTGGACGACAATTGGATGGCTCATCATTTGCGATAATCCGCCGACCTCGGGCAAGGATATCGCAAATACCGCAACAGCAATTGCGCCGACCATTGCCAACCCAAACAAGAAGAAGTCGGTGATCAGAACGCCAAGCAAACCACCAGATGCGCTTAGAAGAACCGTGACAATTCCAGCGATGGTGACCAGCAAAACCGGAGAAATACCAAACAGGACATTTCCGTATTTGATCAGGGCCAATGTTACATTGGCCATCACCATCATGTTGAAAAATACGCCGATATACACCGCCCGAAACCCGCGCAAGAAACTGGCCGGTCTGCCGCTATAGCGTAATTCGTAAAATTCGATATCGGTGGTGATCCCCAGCCGCCGCCAAAGCTTGGCATAGATAAATGCGCTGAGCATGCCAGTGATCAAAAAGGCCCACCAACCCCAATTTCCGGCCACACCATGTTGGCGTACCAGACCCGTCACCAAATTGGGCGTGTCGGCTGCAAAAGTGGTGGCAACCATCGAAGTGCCCAGCAACCACCAAGGCATGTTGCGATTGCCCAGAAAAAACCCAGAACTGTCTTTTGATGCCCGCCGATTCAGATACAAGCCCGTACCCACAATGAACAAAAGCACGGCGATGATAATCGCCCAATCCAGACTTTGTAGCTGCATGATTTTACCCCATTTCATGTGAGCTTAGATCAGGAGATAATGTTTCGTCCAGCCGGAAATATCCAGTGTTTGACAGCAAACGGTTTTCTGTAAACAGTCATACATCGAAAAGATTCTGGCGCAGTCTAATATCAAAGGTAGAGGGAATTCCATGGTGAGCCGACAAGCATCATCTATTTTACCCAAGCCAAGTGCGACAACCGCGCATTGGGTCAAATGGTGTCAGAAACGACTCGAAACCTATGAGAATACAATCGTAACAGATCCGTTGACGAATTCAGTCCGCCGTTTGGCTTATGAGGTTCTTCAGGGGTTGGAGCAAGGTACAATTGATCATGATGTGTTGAACCGCACAGCCAAAAGCCTGTGTGATGATATTCTGATCGAGCGAGCTCATGAATTTACCGCCCACCACAATGCGCCGAAGCTGGATAAAGCACTGTTTGCAGACTTGTTAGGATCGCTGCAAACCAAACCATTTGACGTCGTAAAAAATGAATTGGAACGAACCCGCTCTGGGATTGTATTTACCGCGCACCCGACTTTTGCCATGTCTGGTCAGCTGCGCGCCGCATTTGCCGAGCTTTCCTCGGCCACCAATTCGCAGCAACATAAAGTGGCCGTTCAGAAAATTGCCCAATTGCCCCACGCGCCAGACGACCAAATATCGTTGGCAGACGAACATGCGGCAACCATGATTGCCATCAGGCGAGCTAAGAAAGCCTTGCGGGTTAGTCTGCAATTGATCCTGAATTGGGCGCAACAGTATTTTCCAGACCAATGGACCCAATTGGTGCCCGTACCGACCACTATATCCAGTTGGGTCGGGTATGATCTGGATGGGCGGACTGATATTCATTGGGGCCACAGTTTTTACCTGAGACTGCAAGAAAAATCCTGGCAGCTTGATGAATATGCCAACAACCTGTCGACCATTGAATTGGGTGCGCTCAATCCGGTGCGAGATGATTTGGTGCAAACCTTGCGCCGCGCGGCAACCCACGCCGCCCGACAAGCCGACAGCTTTGACACAGACCTTGATGATCCGGCTTTGGTGGTCATTGCTGCTAATCTCCTGACCAAGGAACACGTCGATCGTCTGACCAGTTTGAAGGAGCTGATTGAGGCCATCTCAGGGCTGATCGAACAAACCAAAGGCCAACAAGCCCGGTTGGATTTGTGTGTATTGCGCGCAGAAATGAAAAATGTTGGCCTTGGTGTGGCTCGCATTCATTTGCGAATCAATTCGGCGCAAATCCGTTCTGTTTTGCGGGCGGATCTTGGTATTGATGAAAGCCGGGGCTTTTTCGATCGACAAGCCTTGGCAAAAGCGGCCCAAAAAGCCGGTTCGGTTGACCCACGCAAAATCAATACTGCCTCCATTTTCCTAGAGAAAATGACTGCCCGCCGGCAGCTCATGCTGTGTGCGCAGTTTATCAAACATATTGATGAAGATACGTCGATCCGGTTTTTGATCGCCGAATGTGAAGCCCCCGCTACAATAATGGGAGCGATTTATCTGGCCCGGCTTTACGGTGTGGATCACCGGATCGATATTTCGCCATTGTTTGAAACTCCTGAAGCCATGGAACGCGGCGGTCGGTTTATCGGACGATTGCTGCAAGAACCGGAATTTGTGAAATATATCAAGTTACGGCAGCGCATTGCTATTCAGATTGGTTTTTCAGATTCTGGCCGGTTTATGGGTCAGATCAGTTCCAACCTAGCGATTGAACGGTTACAGATATTATTGGCGCGGGCCTTGGCAGACCACGATATTCAAGATGTCGAGGTATTGATCTTCAATACCCATGGCGAATCGATGGGACGCGGTGCCTATCCAGGGTCACTACAAGAACGATTTGATTATTTAATAACCCCTTGGACCCGGGCGCGCTTCGCTCACGAAAAGTTGGCATTACATACAGAATGCAGTTTTCAGGGCGGTGATGGTTTTTTGCATTTTGCTAATGATCATTTGGCCAACTCGACGGTAAGAGCCTTGTTGTCATGGAGCTTTACCCAACCAAAAATCGATCAAAATGATCGCTTTTATTCCGATATCAATTTCTCATGGGATTTCTATCGCAGTATTAAGAGCTGGCAGGAAAACTTGTTTGATAATCCCGATTACCACATTGCCATCAGTGCCTTTGCCCCAAATTTATTATTTACTACCGGATCCCGTAAATCGCGGCGGCAATCTGGTGCGTCAGTGACTGGCCCGCGCTCATTACGGGCTATCCCGCACAACGCCATTTTGCAACAGTTGGCCGCACCAGCTAATGTATTTGGCGGTGTTGGCCATACAGCGAGCGTGGAATTTGATCAACTGGTCGAGCAAATCAATACTTCTGGGCGTATGCACGAAATTATTGGGATGATCCGCAAATCTCGCCGGGTGACCAGCCTGCCAGTGATGCGGGCTTATGGCGCTTTGTTCGATGCTAGTTTTTGGATCAGTAAAGCTGCGACGGAAACTAAGCCTGCCAGTATTACAATCTGTGAAGAAATCGCCAATCGCCTGGCGACCCAGAAAGTTCCACAAGCCTTGGGAAGATTGGCCAACTTGTTTTCAGCCGATTTGGCTCGACTGGATCGCGTGCTAATGGCGGTTGATGGTACGGAGACCTCTCTTGATCGGCGGCAGGATCGCCGGGCCATGCATGCGCTGCATGCCATTCGCCAAGCCTTGATCATGCAGGCCTTTTGTCTGGTCGCCGCTTTGCCTGCGTTTTCCAAACGCAATGATGTGACCCGCAGCAGCCTATTTGAGCTGGCATTTGCCTTACGTTTCGGTGAGTTAGCAGATTATGTGGATTTGATTTTCCCGGCCGATAACGAGGACGTAAGCGCGCTGGAGGCCATTGAGGAGTCCAGCGATGATCTGGCGGGAATTATGCGCGGGTACCCACAAATACAAAGCACAATCGTTATTCCATTGCGGGAAATTGCGCAAAACCTACGCGAAATCGGAGTCGGTATTTCGCACTATTATGGCGCATATGGATAATGACGCACTGGTTCAACATATTGGAACTAGATGACAAATTTTTGACCGCAATATAAGACTCGCCTAAACCGAGAGTTTCAATTAGTTTGCCCGGTTCGGGGGAACTAAGGTGTGACGAACAGGGAAAAGCCCTCTGTTCGGCGATCGGCGAAAAAGCCTAAAACTGCTAAAAAAGCAGTAGAGGTCGAAAGACAGCCGAGCGCAGCAGGGGCGAGATTTATTCGCGTGCGCAAGCGTGATGTATGTCGGGCCGCCTTTGGCTTGGTTCGCAAGGAACCCTTGCGTTCTGCAGAAGCTGGACTGACCCTTTTACAGCGTTCCGTATTGATTGGAATTGGCCTGTGTCTGGTGATCGCTCTCATGACGGATGCGACTGGGTTTGCCCGGTTTAGCTATGGTTTCTTACAACTCGTTTTTGGTTTTGCGATCCTGTTTCGGGCGTTGCTGTTGGCAGTGCATTTCTGGCCTAAAGCAGCTGTTGTCACGGACCAAGGTGCCCAACTTCCCGATTTGCCCGTCTACACCATATTGCTGCCGGTCTATCACGAGGCAGGGATTTTGCCGAAGCTCGCCACTTCCTTATCCAAAATGGATTATCCGAAGTCCCTTCTGGATATTAAATTATTGCTGGAAGCCGATGACGAAGCGACCTTACGCATAGCCCGAAAACTGGAACTGGGTCCAGAATGGGAAGTGCTCATCGTTCCTGATATTGGACCCCGAACCAAACCAAAAGCGTTGAATGTCGGCTTGGCACGGGCCAAAGGTTCGTTGGTAACTATTTATGATGCAGAGGACCGACCGCACCCTGATCAGCTGAAAGCAGCAGTTCGGGCTTTTGCGCGCGGCGGCAAAGGTCTGGGCTGTGTGCAGGCACCACTGGGGGTGTACAATGCCGGACAGAACTGGCTGACACGGCAGTTTTCACTGGAATATAACGCGCATTTTCGAGTGATTTTACCGGCACTTACTCGGTTGGGTCTGGCATTTCCATTGGGCGGGACCAGTAACCATTTTCGGATGGGTGCATTGCGCAACTGCCGGGGGTGGGACCCGTATAATGTAACTGAAGATGCCGATTTGGGATTTCGGCTGGCCGAAAAAGGTTGGCAATCTGGTGTAATTTCGCCGCCGACCATGGAAGAAGCCACCGCAGGACTAGCACCATGGCTCCGGCAACGCTCTCGGTGGATCAAGGGGTTTTTGCAAACCTTGCTGGTTCATACCAGAGGGCAATTGCCCGGCGGTCATCCCAAACAAGCTTTTGGTTTTTTTGCGGTGCTGGGGGTTGCTGTGCTTTCAGCCTTCAGTCATGGATTTTTATTGTTGGGCGCAATGTTGTGTCTGGCCTGTTGGCCACTGGGCGGCCCGCCGCCCGCAACGCTTGATGTGGCACTGGCCGGTTCTGGGACCTTGCTGGCATTGTTGCTCTTGCAGGTTGGAAGTCGCTCAGCCGGGCAAGCAGTAGGTGGCGGCATGATGTTGTCTTCGGTCGTCTATTGGCCGTTACAAACATGGGCGGCGGTGCAGGCCAGTATTGATTTGGTGGTTCGGCCGTTTCACTGGAGGAAAACTGATCACGGCCATTCGTTTGAAAACCAACAACCAACCTTGAATGGACAGGAATCGCCCCCATTTCCAACAACATGACAATTACACAGACTTTGTTTTGGTTGGCACCGGTTCTGGTCCTGTTTGGTTTTGCCGTGTGGCGGGATTCACAGCCGCGCAAAAATGGTAAAGCTCATTGGTTTAGCTGGAAGCCGGTACTGATGATCGCCTTGGTGGTGGCGATTGTTTTAGTCGTACATATTGTCAACGAGTTGGGTATTGAAACCCATCAGCGCGGTGGTCGTTTCTAGAACACCACGACCGAGCGAATGCTGGTGCCAGCATGCATCAAATCAAACGCTTTGTTGATGTCAGCCAACGGCATTTTGTGGGTGATCAGGTCGTCAATGTTGATCCGCCCATCCATGTACATATCAACAATTTTCGGCACGTCGGTGCGCCCTCTGGCTCCGCCAAACGCCGTGCCGCGCCAGCTGCGCCCGGTGACCAGCTGAAATGGCCGTGTGGTGATTTCCTGACCCGCACCAGCCACACCGATGATATAGCTCTCGCCCCAACCCTTGTGGCAACATTCCAATGCGGCACGCATGACATTTACATTGCCGATGCATTCAAAGCTGTAGTCCGCGCCACCATTGGTTAGCTCGACCAAATGGCCGACCAAATCGCCGTTGATTGCATTCGGATTGACAAAGTCAGTCATGCCGAATTTTCGGGCGACCGCTTGCTTGTCCGGGTTCAGATCAACTCCGACAATTTGCTTGGCTCCGGCCAGTTTGGCCCCTTGAATGACATTGAGGCCAATG
>JAJFFR010000236.1 GCA_021776555.1 Robiginitomaculum sp. | reverse complement strand
CCGACCCGAGTTGGGGTGAGGCGACAAGAGCCGCCTATATTCCCGGAAAAATGGACCTGTTGGGTACTTCAATCCACGAAGTATGGCCCGGTCATTTCCTAAACTTCCTGCATGCCAACCGGGCCGGTTCGATTTTGGGTAAATTGTTTGTCGGCTATGCCTTTGCTGAAGGGTGGGCGCACTATACCGAAGAAATGATGTTCGAGGCCGGGCTGCATGCCGGAAACCCAGAGGCCAAAATCGGGCAGCTGACGAATGCTTTGTTGCGAAACTGCCGGTATCTGTCGGCTATTGGCCTGCATGCAGAAGGCATGAGCGTCGAGCAGAGTTTCGAGATGTTCCGCAATGAATGTTATCAAGATGTGGGCAATGCGCGCCAACAAGCGGCGCGGGGCACTTATGATCCGGCTTATTTGAATTACACCATGGGCAAATTGATGATCCGCAAACTACGCGAGGATTGGACAGCCACACGCGGTGGGCGGGACGCCTGGAAAGCCTTCCACGACGAATTTTTGTCTTATGGTGGCCCGCCCATTCCGATGGTGCGGCAATCCATGATGGGCGAGGTTGAGGCCAAGGCTGAGTTTTAAGCGGGACGCGACAATCCCGGTCCCCGGGCTTGAGCCGGGGTCCAGTTCTTTTTCCATTGCGCCGACCTTCTCCCTAAGGAAGAAGGGGCGCAGCTGCAATACTTGGGGTGACAGTACTCCCTCGCCCCTGTGGGGAGAGGGCTGGGGTGAGGGAGCAAACAATCCTATTTACGGCTTTGCGGTTTTGGCCCGTAACATGTCGGCAGCGTTTCCTACCTTGCCGCCATGATTGGCGATATAGGCGGTGATTTCGCTGCGTTGTTGCACGGCCAGCCAGACACCGAAGGCCTCCAGATCAATTACTTTGGAAACGCCGCCTTTGGTCCGCACCCGCCAGCGTACTTTTAAGGGTTTCTCCAGTGCGCCGCCCGAAATGGTAGTGCTGACCACGGCATCGCCCGGTTTGCGATCTACCGAGCCGGTTACCAAAAACGTCTCGCCGCCATAACGGGTCAGGCTGTCTTGGTAGATCCCCTTGGCATAATCGGTAAAGGCGCTTTGGAAATCGGCATAAACAGCGGCATCCAGCCCTCGGGCATATTTGCCCAAGGCAAAGCGCGATACTTTGCGAATATCGACGATTTGGTCAATGAACTGGCCAAATTGTTCGCTGCGTTGCGTATCGCTTAAGCCGGTATTGCTTAAAATACCCAACCCGGCACTGGCTTGTTGTCGCACAAATTCTTCTTCGGCTGGACCAGCAATGGCAGCCGGTGCGGCCAGCAGAAGGGCGCTGATCAGCAGGGTGCGGGGCAACAGTTTGCTAAAAATTTTCATGTTGAATGAACCTCTATTCGTCATCAAATTCGTCAAAGTCTGGCAGATCGTCCACATCCAGTTCACCGTCGCGAATGGCATCAGCCCGCGATTGCTCATACAAGGATCGATAGGCTGCGTATTGATCCACTGAATTTTCTTGTAAATTGTCGATTAGGTCGATTGCATTGGTGCGTGCATCCATCGCGTTCACCGAGAACCGGGTGAGCTGTACGAGGGTTTCACCGCGATAGCGGACCACTGCAAATGGATGGCTGAACACATCAACTACCAATCCAGTGGTGTCGCGCACATTGGATGGCCCCAAAAACGGCAGGACCACATAGGCGCCATTGCCTGCGCCCCACACGGCCAATGTCTGGCCGAAATCTTCGGTGCGTAATGGAATACCCATGCTGGTAGCCGGGTCGAACAAACCGGCGATCCCGATGGTCGAATTGACTACAAACCGCAGCACGGTCTGCACGGCACCGTCAGGCTTTCCTTGCAAAACATTGTTCATCAAATCAGTCGGAGCGCGTAAATTATCCAGCACATTATGCACGCCATCTCGTATGGGTTGTGGGGTAATATCCCGATACCCTTTGACAAATGGCTCGACCAACGATTGGTCTACTGCCGCATTGGCATCAAACATCGTATGATTATATCCGGCCAATGGATCATCTGACGAAGTGGTGGTGCAAGCGGTCAAACCCGAACCAACTATAAGAAAACAAACAGCAAAAAATTTTGAAAACACGGGGGAGATACCTCTGAACGGGCGATTATTGTATAAATACTGAATGCAGACATTGGCAGTTTATAGGCAATTTTCAAGTTTATCTGGCGTTTTTCACGAAAAATTGTTGATAACGATATAAAGATATCTTTATATAAGAACGGAAACCAGAGGGAAAAACTAAAAATGGACCATATTGTTCGGGCAATGCGGGCGATCGCCGAACCGACACGGATGCGTATTTTATGCGTATTGGGTCGAGGCGAGTTGACGGTAAGCGAGTTGACCCGAATTCTGGGTCAAAGCCAACCCCGGGTATCGCGTCATGTGGGGTTATTGGTTGATGCTGGGTGTATTGAGCGGCTACCCGAAGGGACTTGGGTGTTTTTACGGCTGGTTTCTGATAATGCGATTTCCGATCTGGTCGGTGCGGCCATTGCAGCCGTTCCGGCGGATGATCGAACCACGGGCCGAGATGCAGAACGGCTTGACTTGGTCAATGCGGAACGAGCCACCAATGCGGCCCGTTATTTTCGCGAATCTGCGGCCGACTGGGATCAAATTCGCTCGCTCTATCTGGCCGAAGACGAGGTGGAGCAAGCCTTGTTGGCAGCGATTGGTGATGGTCCGTTTGAGCGCATGTTGGATATTGGTACCGGTTCGGGCCGTATTTTGGAGATATTAAGCGACCGTATTGAGCAAGGATTGGGCATTGATCTCAGCCATGAAATGCTCAATCTGGCTCGCTCCAAGTTACAGGGCAAACCAAATTGCAAAGTGCAGCAGGCTGATTTGTTTTCGCTCCCAGTGGCAGCGACAAGTCAGGATTTGGTGACCTTGCATCTCGTCCTACACCATTTGGCGAACCCGGAGGCCGCTTTGATCGAAGCGGCTCGGGTATTAAAACCGGGGGGCACGTTGGCTTTGGTTGATTTTGCACCGCATCAATACGAGTTTTTGCGCGATAAACACGCGCATCGTCGTCTTGGTTTTACCAATCAGGAAATCGACGGGTGGCTCCAGAGTGCCGGATTGAAGGTCCGCGAGTGTCAGGCGCTGGCGCCAGTTGACCGGCCAGAGGGCCAGCCGTCGCTGACCGTCAAAGTCTGGACAGCCCAACATAAAGGAAAAGCGGCATGACCCAAGCCATCGCCAGAGGGAATTCAGGAACGCTTCGACCCATTGAAGTTTCTTTTGAGTTTTTCCCACCCAAAAACCAGGCCATGGAAGATCGGCTGTGGCAATCGGTCCGCAAGCTGGCACCCTTGCGGCCCAACTTTATGTCGGTGACTTATGGCGCGGGCGGCTCGACCCGGGATCGGACCCGCAAAACCGTGGTGCAAATGGCCCAAGAAACCGGCATAGAGGTTGCAGCGCACCTGACTTGCGTTGAGGCTAGTGCCAAAGAGATTGACCATGTGGTCCAAACCTACAAATCAGCTGGCATCAACCATATTGTAGCCCTTCGCGGTGATCCCACGTCTGGCATTGATGGTAAATATGAGCCGACCGCAGATGGATACCCTTATGCATCCGATCTAGTGGCTGCCTTGAAAAAATCCCCAGATACCATTGTCAGCGTGGCGGCCTATTCGGAACGTCATCCTGAATCGGCCAGCTGGCAGGTCGAGTTGGATAATTTGAAGCGCAAAGTAGATGCCGGGGCCGATCAGGCCATTACCCAATTCGGGTTTGAACCGGGTCAGATGATTGATTTCCTGGATCGGGTGCGCGGGGCTGGGATCAACATCCCAATTGTGCCGGGCATCATGTTGCAGCCCAATTTTGAAGGTTTGGTTCGCATGTCGAAAATGTGTGGGGCCAGCATCCCGAAATGGATGTTTAATCTGTTTGAGGGGACCAAAGATGATTTGGTGACCCGCCAATTGCTGACCGCCAATATCGCCGCCGAATACTGCACGGCTTTGCAGGCAGCCGGATTTCGGCGCTTTCATTTCTACACCCTGAACAATGCTGATTTTGCCTATGCCACTTGTCGAGTGTTGGGTCTAAAACCACAAACCGGAGACGCCGGATGAAGCACCAACAAAGATTGGCCGCGTTTGAGGCAAAACTGCAAACCGGGATCGGCGTGATCGATGGTGCCATGGGCACGTCGATTCAGTTGCTCAAATTGCAAGAACGGGATTTTCGAGGCCAACGGCTGGCCGATTGGCCGACACCTCTTAAAGGCAATAATGATCTGTTGAGTTTGACAAAACCTGAGGTGATCCGGAAAATCCATCAGGATTTTTTGGCCGCTGGGGCTGACTTGATCGAAACCAATACGTTTAATGCAACCAGCATCAGCCAAGCTGATTATGGCTTGCAAGAACTAGCTCCTGAAATCGCTGCAGCCGGTGCCAAGCTAGCCCGCGAAGTGGCTGACCAATGGGAGGCGGAGCATCCGAATCGCCCTGCTTTGGTCGGCGGTGCCATGGGGCCATTGAGTAAAACCCTATCCCTGTCGCCACGGGTCGAAGACCCCGGGTTTCGCGAAGTAGACTTTGAACAAGTCCGCACCGCCTATTTTGATCAAGCTAAAGCCATGATTGAAAATGTCGATTTTCTGATCATTGAAACGGTGTTTGACACGCTAAACGCCAAGGCGGCGATTGTCGCGGTGCAGGATGTCATGGCCCAAACCGGGATCACCCGGCCGATCATGATTTCTGGGACCATTACCGATGGGTCGGGACGTACTTTGTCCGGGCAAACCACCGAAGCCTTCTGGATATCGATAGCGCATGCCAAACCATGGGCGGTGGGTCTAAACTGTGCCTTGGGAGCCAAGGAAATGCGCCCGCATATTGCCGATCTGTCGCGGATTGCTGATTGTCGCATCATTGCGTTTCCCAATGCGGGCTTGCCCAATGCGTTTGGCGAATATGACGAAACGCCCGAAACCACCAGCACACACTTGAGCGAATGGGCCAAGGATGGGCTGGTCAATCTGGTCGGCGGGTGTTGTGGCACAACGGATCAACACGTAGCGGCCATTGCCAATGCAGTGACCGATCTGGAACCTCGAATTATCCCCGAACAGACCACCGCCTTGCGTCTGTCCGGCCTCGAACCGTTTACATTGGGAGCGTAAGAAATGGCAAAAGTTTTCGAACAACTCGACGACCGGCTGATTAGCTTCATCAACGCGCAGAAAGTGTTTTTTGTAGGTAGCGCACCTTTGGCCGCCGAGGGCCATGTCAATCTGTCGCCCAAGGGATATGATAGCTTGGCGGTGATTGATCCGTTAACCGTCGCATGGATCGACTTGGGTGGCTCCGGCATCGAGACACTAGCCCACACTCGCGAAAATGGTCGTATGACCCTGATGTTTTGTGCATTTGAAGGCCCGGCCAATATCTTGCGTCTATATGGCACCGCCAAAGTAACCCAATTTGACGAAGCCGGGTTTGGCGATTTGCTGGCTTTGTTTCCAGCCCACAAAAGAGCGCGAAATATATTCGTGTTGAAGATTGACCGGATCGCTGATGCTTGCGGTTGGGGTGTGCCGTTTTTTGATTTTGTTTCTGAGCGAGATCAGTTGCGGCGCTATACGGACCGCGAAGATCGCAGCGCCGATGATTGGGCCGAGCGATATCATGATCGAAATGCTACCAGCATTGACGGATTGCCCGGCATCTCTCGCCAACCCGGAACCAAAAAATCATGAGCCAGACCACTGCGAGATTTATCAACATTGGTGAACGGACCAATGTTTCCGGCTCGGCTAAATTCAAGCGGCTGATCGTCAAGGAAGACTATGAGGCGGCCTTGGCCGTGGCCCGCGAGCAAGTTGAAAACGGCGCCCAAATCATCGATATCAATATGGATGATGGCTTGCTGGACGGCGAAATGGCCATGACTAAATTCCTCAACCTAATCGCCGCAGAACCGGATATTTCGCGGGTGCCGATCATGATCGACAGCTCGCGTTGGGATGTGATCCATGCTGGCTTGCAATGCATTCAGGGCAAGGGCGTGGTCAATTCCATTTCGATGAAAGAGGGAGAAACGGAGTTTCTGGAAAAATCTCGGATTATCCGACAATTCGGGGCGGCGGCTGTGGTGATGGCGTTCGACGAAACCGGGCAGGCCGATACCGAAGAACGCAAAGTTGAAATATGCACGCGGGCCTATCACTTGCTGGTTGAGGACGGGTTTCCACCTGAAGACATCATCTTTGATCCCAACATTTTTGCGGTCGCCACCGGCCTGCCGGAACATGACAATTATGGCCTTGATTTCATCAATGCGACGGCCCGCATCAAGCAAGACCTGCCTCATGCCCGGGTGTCGGGAGGTCTGTCCAATTTGTCGTTTTCGTTTCGGGGCAATGAACCGGTACGCCGCGCCATGCATTCGGTGTTTTTGTACCACGCGATCAAGGCGGGCCTCGACATGGCGATCGTCAATGCCGGACAACTCGACATTTATGATGATATTGACCCAGAGTTACGCACCGCTGCCGAAGACGTTATTTTGAACCGCAATGCAGAGGCTTCCGAGGCCCTGCTGGAACTGGCTGAAAAATACCGGGGCGGGGCGGTAACTGGCACAGCCAGCCGCCGGGATTTATCGTGGCGCAAAGATAGCGTAGCTGAGCGCCTGAAACATGCTTTGGTGCGGGGCATTACCGAGTTTATCGTCGAAGATACCGAAGAAGCCCGCCGCGCCAGCGAAAAACCATTGCACGTGATCGAAGGCCCGTTGATGGATGGCATGAACGCGGTTGGTGATTTATTCGGTGCCGGGAAAATGTTCTTGCCCCAAGTGGTGAAATCCGCTCGCGTGATGAAAGCCGCAGTCGCGCACTTGCTGCCGTTTCTGGAAGAAGAAAAACAACTGGCTGGTCTGGCTGATATGTCAAACGGCAAGATATTGTTGGCAACGGTGAAGGGCGATGTTCATGACATTGGCAAAAACATTGTTGGTGTTGTGCTGCAATGTAATGGCTATGACATTATTGATCTGGGCGTGATGGTTCCGTGTGAAACCATCTTGAAAACCGCAGCGCAAGAAAATGTAGATGCCATTGGGCTATCAGGCCTGATCACCCCATCGCTGGAAGAAATGATCCACATTGCCAGTGAAATGCAGCGGGGCGGCTGGGACAAACCTTTGCTGATCGGCGGAGCGACAACTTCACCGACCCATACGGCAGTGAAAATTGAGCCGGCTTATTCCAGTGGCTCGACGACCTATGTGGCCGATGCCAGCCGGGCGGTGGGTGTCGTGCGGACCCTGCTCAGTGATACGGATCGGGTGCCATTTGAAAAACAAACCCGCGAGGATTATGCCCGTATTCGCCAATCACACAAACGCGGCCATAGCGCCAAGCCGCGTATCCGTTTGGAAGCGGCTCGTTCTCGCGCCATGAAAATCAACTGGGCAGGCTATACGCCACCGCGCCCCAAAACCAATCAGGCCTTGGTATTTGATAATTGGCGGCTGGAAGACCTGGTTCCGTTTATTGACTGGACACCGTTTTTTGCTTCGTGGGATATCAAGGGGCGTTACCCGCAAATTTTAGACAATCCGGTGGTCGGGGCCGAAGCCAGACAATTGCTGGCTGATGGTAAAAAAATGCTGGAGCAATTGGTGGCCGAGCGTTGGTTGCAACCCCGCGCCGTGCTTGATTTTTGGCCAGCCAATGCGGTTGGCGATGATATTGTGTTGTGGGCCGACGAAGCCAGAGACCAGCGCCGCGCTGTGTTCCATACCCTGCGCCAACAAATGCCCAAAGATACCGGCAAGCCTAATTTTTCCTTGTCGGATTTTGTGGCACCACGCGAAACTGGTCTGCACGATTGGGTTGGCGGTTTTGTGGTCAGCGCTGGTCATGGTGAAGCCGAGCGGTCAGAGCGGTTCCGCAAGGCCAACGATGATTATAGCTCGATCATGCTAAAGGCGCTGGCCGACCGGCTGGCCGAGGCCTTGGCCGAAGCGCTGCATGCTAAAGTGCGCCGTGAGTTGTGGGGTTATGCTAGCCAAGAACATTTGACTAATGTGGAAATGATCCAAGAAAAATACCACGGTATTCGTCCGGCTCCGGGTTATCCGTCGCAACCAGATCATACCGAAAAGCGCACATTGTTTTCGCTGTTGGAAGCCCAAAGTCGAATCGGTGTGGCGCTGACGGAGAGCTGCGCGATGACGCCGCCAGCCAGTGTTTCCGGCTTGTATTTTTCGCACCCAGAATCGGTTTATTTTGCAGTCGGGAAAATCGAAAAAGATCAAGTTGAAGACTATGCCCGGCGCAAGAATATCAAGCTGGCCGAGGCCGAAAGATGGCTGGCGCCGATCCTGTCTTACAGCCGTTGATCGCGCTTGCTATCGCTGCCCAAGCGCATTAGCTTGCGCGCGGATCATTCGGAGAGGTGCCAGAGTGGTCGAATGGGGCGGTCTCGAAAACCGTTGAGCGTTTGCGCGTTCCCAGGGTTCGAATCCCT
>JAJFFR010000235.1 GCA_021776555.1 Robiginitomaculum sp. | reverse complement strand
CAAACGGCGGCTTATGTGCCCGAAGCGATGATCCCAACCAATGCAGGCGGAGTATTTTCGTGCGGAAGTAATTGCGCCGATATGAAAGGCAGCGATGTTGCATCGTTAAGCTTGGCGGTTGACGATCCGGGTAGTTATTTGTGCGGGGTTTATAAGGGGCGGTTTATCGGCGGGGATCAATTGTGGATCAACACCGTGGTGTTGCGCGGCGGCCAATCGATTGGCGGGACCAATTCGGGGTCCGGTGCCATCAATTTCATTTCCAAAAATGCCAGCAAATGGACCGAGTTCAAAATGCCAATCACTCTGTTTCCTGGCAAAACCGGGCAGGCATTTGATCATGCAACTTTGGAACTAACCCTAAAACCGGCCGGAGGGATACGCAATCTCGGAATGGGTGTTGGCAAAGTGCATGAGGGCACAGAAGTCAAAATTGACAGTGTACGGTTTTGTGGCGAGCTGGGCATTACCTTGCACCGTCCGAAAGTCATTGATGGCGAAGGCAAGAAAATTGCCAATGCAGATGAACTGACCATCGGTGGGCAGACATTTGTCAATCTGGACAATGATGACGGCAATGAAGTGTTCGACAATAACGAGAAAAAAGCCAAGGCCCAAGACGATGATGAACTCATCGAAATGGTGCTGAGCATGCCGATCCGCGAATATGGCTATGTTGAATTGGTTCAAGAAGCCGCAAAAGGGGCCATCAAAATATGGGAAGACCCTCGTAAGTCCAAAGCCTTTGAGTTTACCAATGAGCGGGTCGAGTTGCCGGGGTATCTCGTTGAAGAAGACAAGGAATGGCGCAAGCATTTATGGATTGAAGGGCTGAACCCCAGCAAGAAACAACGCGATATCAAACTTTGGTTCTTTTACAGCCAAGAAAAAGGTCAGAAAAAAGAAGATGTGATCGATAGTGAAATCGACGAAGTTGCGCTGACCATTTTGAACATTGAAAGTATGAAATGGAAGGGCCAAGGCAATGGCTTGGACGATGCAGATGAATTGGATAACGAACCGAATTGGGAAAAACTGAAACAAAATGACCAGATCAAATCCGTTCGGGCCTTTCCGGGCAAAAAAGTCAGCGGCGGTGTGGCCGGTTCTGAACGCAAAGACCGTGTCTTGCTATCGGTCACCTTGAACGTCGATCCGGTTGAACCGGTAAACATTTATTTTCGCAGTTTTGACGTGGATGATCCGACCGACAACGTCGTTCCGGTCGATGATGAGAGCAAGGAAAATGATAATCGTGGGTTAAAGCCAGCGCCGACCGGGATGTTTCCGACCGGGACTGGCCGGTTCGACCTGACCGCGATTGAGTTCACGGATAAGAATGCTGAATTTCCATTTCAGATGACCATGCAGCCGGGTGATAATTTTCGGATTGCCGGGTTTGTCGATAAAGATTTCCTGATGCGCCTTGAAAACAAAGATTCGGTGCTGAGTGCCGGTTCGCCGCAAGATAGTTTCCGGCTGATTGATCCAGATGTCTTTGCCAAAAACAAAAATTTGGAAGCTGCGGAAATGCAAGAGGCCAAAACCCATTACAGCGATGTTCTTACCGTGTGGCGCTACCTCTATTCTGAAGTCGACAATATGGCACCGGTGAAGGATAATTTTATCAGAGGCACAATTACCGGCTTTACCGCATTAGAGGCAGGTGATGGCGGGCGGCCGAAGTATCGCTTGAAACTAAGTGAGAATATCTATGCCAAACGTCCTTCGGCCAAGGGAACCTTGGGGCTGAAAGATAGCTTTGAGAACGGTATTATTCTGATTGGGAAGGTTCTGCTCAATGTGGTTGATAATACGGCCAATGAATACTTCGCAGATACGATCACTGTCTCTGCCTTCCAGCCGACAGGGATAATTGATGAAAGTTCCGTCGGGCAAAAATTCAAAATGTCAGATGATGATTTCAATCGCGGTTTACACAAGGACGGTGCCGTACTACCCGCCATCAAAATGGACCGGTTTAAGGAGGCTTATGAGCCAGCTTTTGTGTTGCCGCGCCATGGCGAGTTGAAAAATCCGAGATCTTCGGTTCCGTTTCTGCTGAACTATTATGAAGACAGCTCTGACTACTTAAAATCGCTATATCGCTTTGATAATGCAGCGACCGATAATGACCCTGACTTCTGGACCATTTACCTACTGAACGCCTTTCAGGGCATTGCTACTGAGGACGCCGATGGCTCCGGCGCTGGTGGTATTGCCGGGCAGTCCGACGGGCCGGGCGGAACCGGCGTTACTATTTATCAGGAATCTGGACAAGAATTGGAAGACACCAACAGTGCATCGCCCAAGGGATGGAGGATCAGCGATGCTGTCGCCCATGAGGTAGGGCATGTTTTTGGTGGCATACACACTGACGATGGCCTGATGTTTGACCCAAATGATTCCCGAAACCTTGGCAAGCCAAACACCAAGTCAGAAGACTTTGGCACAAAAACATTAGAACGGATCAGAAAGGCCAAACATCCGTAATGCCGGGTGATCAAAGGTGAAACCGTATGAAAAGACTCTGCTTAATTCTCTTGGGATTATCTTGCTCCCTTATTGCAACCAATGGCGCAAGCGCACAGTCCTGCCAAGCCACACCTGAACGCCATGCAGAAGAATTGCATGGGTTTATTACTGGCAAAAACAGATTCATCAAAACGGTCGGTGGTAAATGGTCATTTACGCTCGAGCCAGCGTCTTCTGGTTGGGACATTCGCTTGCGTGATAAAAACTGGATAGATTTAACCCAGATCACCCCGCCATTTCGCGGCACACCCAATCCACGTGAAGTTTATGGTTGGCATTTTCGCAATAAAGCCAACACAGCCAAAAACACCGGCGATGTGAATGCGCCGCAGCACTTGCGTCTGTTTCAGTTCTCGCAGTCCTTAAGCGGTACGGGCGGGTTTCGACCCTCGAATGGTGCCGTTGAACCGGATCCCAATGAAGGACGGGGTTGGTTAAAAATTCGGGATATGGGATTGGCTGATTTGGAACCTGGTGAACGCGCCCGGATGAATTATTTGCAATTCAATGCCTGCCTGACCTGGCCAAGAACGACGGAAGAAGCCCTTGCTGAGCGAGATCGATTAAGCCCGATATTTCTGGAAGAAGAACGCGAAACCATGTTCGGGTGTGGCCTTGATGCTAACAAATACGAGCTGTCTGCTTGGGTCATGCCGCGCATTCAAAGCGGTGACTTTGATGGTGATGATGCGATAGATACCGCCGTGCCGATTATCCGAAAAAGTGACGGGCGAAAGGGGGTGGCGTTATGCCGGGCTGGAACATGGGTATCCGTGGTTGGTTATGGCAATGCCGCAAAACAGCCCTTGAAACCAGATTATTATTCATTGGCACAATATCTAAACAAGGTGGAGTTTTGGGAAATACGAACCGGTGAAAATGGTCAGGACATGCTGGTGATCGGGCAAACCGAAAAGTCAGAAACAACCGTTGAATGGACCGGAAAATCATTCACCACCCGTTTGCTTGCACATTTTGTCGAACCGTAGCTGCCCGCATTTGAGGACTTAGCTGAACCCAATTGCTACCTTTTGCCACATTCTCATTTGCCCCCATTCACGCGAGCAAGGCATGTCTGGCAAAGATCGAATTGCGTGCGTTTGCCTTAGCATTTGCTTCGCTTGCTGATCGAAAAACAAGGGGCACGTCATGCATACAAAATCCGCAGCCCGTAATATTTTTTACGGCGGCTCGCTATTTTTCTTACTGATTTTTTTCGGGTTAACCTTCAATTCCCACCAACATATCGTCAATAAATCGACGGATCATGCGGGCATTACCGATGCTGTGAAGCACGGTAAAAAAATATGGGAAGACAAATCCTGTGTGAATTGTCACACCATTTTGGGCGAGGGCGCATATTTTGCACCAGAGCTGGGAAATGTCTGGGTTCGCTATGGCGGCCGGGATGACCCAGAAGGTGCTAAAGAAGCCATCAAGGCATGGATGCAAAGTCAACCGACCGGCATTGAAGGCCGTCGGCAAATGCCAAATTTCGATTTGACAGATGAAGAGTTAAACGATCTGGCCGAATTTCTGCGGTGGGTTAGTACCATTGATACCAATGGTTGGCCGCCGAATGATGCGGGTTAAGGGGAGCAAGTGAAATGAAATATACCACACAAAAAGTTGCCATCGCGTATTTTGCGATCGCCATGGCGTTGTTTGCGATACAGGTGCTGGGCGGCTTGCTGGCTGGCTTTATCTATGTCTCCCCGAATTTTCTGGCGGAACTCGTACCGTTTAACGTGGTGCGGATGGTCCACACCAATGCGCTCGTGGTCTGGTTATTGCTCGGGTTCTTTGGGGCAGCTTATTATCTGATCCCCGAAGAAGCAGAGCGGGAACTATACAGCCCCAAAATGGCCTATCTGCAATTGATCTTGCTGGTGGTTGGCACGCTGGGCGCGGTGATAACTTACGCGTTTAATTTGTTTGAGGGCAATTTCTTCCTTGGGCTTCAGGGACGCGAATTTCTGGAACAACCACTTTGGGTGAAACTGGGCATTATCGTTGCGGCATTGATGTTCTTGTTCAACATCTCGATGACTGTTCTCAAAGGTCGTAAGACCGCGATCACCAATGTTTTGCTACTGGGCCTGTGGGGGATTGCCATTTTCTTCCTGTTTGCCTTGTACGTTCCAGCCAATCTTTCGCTGGATAAAATGTACTGGTGGTACGTAATCCATTTGTGGGTTGAGGGCGTTTGGGAATTGGTGATGGCGGCTATTTTGGCCTTCTTGTTGCTGAAACTGACCGGTGTTGACCGTGAAGTGGTCGAGAAATGGATTTATGTCATCGTGGCGCTGGCTCTCTTTTCTGGAGTGCTGGGCACCGGACACCATTATTACTGGATCGGCACACCGGGCTATTGGACCTGGGTGGGGTCAATCTTCTCGGCGCTGGAAGTCTTCCCGTTTTTTGCCATGGTTCTGTTTTCCTTCACCATGGTCTGGAAAGGCGGTCGCGATCATCCCAACAAGGCGGCCGTTCTCTGGGCGCTGGGTGCGGCGGTACTGGCCTTCTTCGGGGCTGGGGTGTGGGGCTTTATGCACACCTTGCATCCGGTGAACTACTACTCGCACGGCACACAAGTGACAGCTGCACACGGA
>JAJFFR010000234.1 GCA_021776555.1 Robiginitomaculum sp. | reverse complement strand
CCAAATTGCCATGTATCTGGCCCATGTGGCGTTTGAACTATCGTTAAGCCGGGTGGCTTCGGCCTTTGGGCGGGACCGAACCACAGTTTCCCATGCTTGCCATTTGATCGAAGATCGCCGGGATGATCCGGGGTTTGATTTACAACTCGAAGGGTTGGAGCGTGTCTTGCGCGATATGCCAGAGCCGCAACGGCAAATGGTCAGATGAGACCGGATGAGAAACGTCTGCACCGTCTGTTGCTAAAATTAGCTGTGCATAAACAGGTTTTGCTTGCTGAAGATGGAGGCGGATATATCGGGCAGGCCGATGGTCAACCAGCCATTCGCCTACCGGCCAAATTGGCCCAGCTTGCCCTGACGCGCGGTTTATTGCTCGCCGATGATACCGGTGGTCTGGTGGCTAGCGATGCGTTGCCAAAATGGTTAGACCGGATGGATCGTGCGCGTGGTAGTGCGATTGAAGCGCAAACGCCGTTTGCTGCCCAACATTGGGTGCTCGAAGAGCGTGAGATATTTGATGCGGATGGTGATCTGGTCGTGGTGCAAGCCAATGTGGCCGAATCTCCTTTGCTCTGGCTATACCGCCAACGTGATGCCCAAGGTGAGCGATTTTTGTCCGGCGCTGAATTTGCGGCCGGGGAAAAGTTCAGGCGGGACTATGCCAGCTCCGCTATGGGACGCATGGCTGCGTCGAACTGGAACGCGGTTCGACAGGGCAGTGCGGCCAAGCGTAGTGCGGCTGCGGATGGTGGAATGATGACCGGTTCGCTAGATGCGCGGCGCAGAGTGATGCAGGCATTGTCGGCACTGGGTCCGGTGTTGGATCGGGTGGTGTTTAGCATGTTGGTTCGAGAAGAGGGGATCAGCGCGTTGGAGCGCGGCCATCGCTGGCCCAAACGTTCTGGCAAAATTGTGTTAAAAATCGCCCTGACCCGCTTGGCCCACCATTACGGGCTGTAACGTAGTTAAAGCGCTGCGGTTGCCAGTTGGCGGATGCGGGTGATCATGGCTTGTAGGCCATTGGCCCGTTGTGCCGATAAATTGTCGGATAACCCGATATTGGCAAACAACTCTTTGGCTTGAATTTCCAAGATCTCAGACGATGTTTTACCGTCGACCAGCCGCAATAACAAAGCAACCAGTCCACGTACAATGTGGGCATCGCTATCGCCCAAAAATGAAAACCGACCCGCCTCGTCTTGGCTGTAGGTCAACCAGACTTGCGAGACACAGCCATTGATCTTGTTGGCTTCGATTTTTTGGTTCTCGGCCAGCACTGGCATGGCTTTGCCCAATTCGATGACGTGGCGATAGCGTTCTTCCCAATCGCCAAGGAAGGCAAATTCGTCTTCAATTTCCTGTGCAATGTCGTTCATGGTTTGGCACTCCAGCTTGGCACATAGGCTGGCTGGGACGGCAAAACAAGAGTTTATTGATGACGCCGTGAATTTGAGTTTGTTTCTAAGGCCTTGCTGTTTAATTCGTCGGCTGCCGCATTCATGTATGATGTGGCGAGTTTAGAGGTTTCAGAGGCTGCATCGCAAACCGAAGGTTGGTCTTTGCAAAATTGTGCGGCTTGCTCTGCTGCTTCTACCAATGATTGGGCAGAGGCCTGCACGGCGTCCCGTTGCGATTGCAAGGCACCGGGATGCTTCGGTAAAAATAGTAAAACAACGCCAAACCAAAATCCGGCCTTTAACAAGAAACCCACGTATACTCTCCCCGTCTGGATGATTTTTCATCCCTCGCGTCTGCACCTTTGCGCGCAGCAAGCAGATTTGCAAGACAAGGTTGGAGTTGTGTTTAAGCAATGGTTAGCAAAGCAAAACAGCTTTTATTGAATACTGGAATGGGCAATTAAACTGCCGACGCATTCGCCAGCATCGACTAGTTGGTGTTCAGCGATGCAAAAAGAACTTTCAAAGGCGAAATGCCCTGCGGCAACGCATTGGTTCAGGTGCAATCTCGACCAATCCACACATTCTTTCAGAGTCCGATCTTTCGACCAGCTTCGAAAATCCTGATGGTCATCGGTTTCGCCCAATACCAAAAGTGCGGCGAGGCTCAACGTGTGGACCAAAGTTTGGTCCCGACCCGGTGCGACCTTGGGCGGTATATTGGGTTGGATGGGGGTAATCAACCCGGGTTCAATCCCTGAAGATACATCTGACGGGTTTGTTGTTTCGACCAGATGGGTCTGGCGCGGTTGCATCTGGGCCAGAACGGGAGCAATCAACTCATCCAACGCCGCAACTCGCAAAACTTTTGGCGAGTAAGGTGCGTTTTTGATGGCCTGCAAGCGCGAGTCTTTGCCCGGCTGTTTGCGATTGGCCCAAGATTGCTTTTGCAAAGTATAGGCTTGGGCTTTGAATTGCTTTCCAATTTGATCAAGTCTTTTGGCATCCTGACTGGCTTTATCGAGCAGGGCTTGGCGCGCTTGACCGGCGCCCGGAAACAACAACACATAAGCTGGGTTACGGTGTAATTCGGCCAATAAGGCCTTGCTACCATAGGTTCTTTTCCAATTTTGCAGACCCGTGGCAAAAGCCGGTACTTGCAACGCAAACAAGGAATTTGCCGCCATCCAGCCACTGGCCATCCTCGTGCCATCATAGCGCGCAAAATCAATCAGGGCGTATTCAAGTTCATCGGCAGATTGAAAATTACGCCGTCCCCA
>JAJFFR010000233.1 GCA_021776555.1 Robiginitomaculum sp. | reverse complement strand
TTTGTCAAAGCCGACCTTTCCGCCGTGCAATGAATTGGCACCATTGTTGGTGGCGAGCTTGTATTCTTTGCCGTCGAGAGAAAACTTTCCTTTGGCGACGCGATTGGCGACTCGACCAACGAGCGCGCCGAAGTACGGATGTCCCTCGAGGTAGTCCTGCAAATTGTCGAAGCCGAGTACGACATTGCCAACAAGCAAGAGTCGCGCGAAGTCGTTGAGAAAATCTCAGCCAAAGCTGACCACCCAAAATACGAAGCCGGACAAGTTGAAACTATCCACGCACTGGATTGGATCAAGTTTGGCTATGGCGAAGAAGAGCTAAAAGAAAAGATCAAAGGCGGCCTTAAAGGACTGAAAGTCGCCAATTATTACGGCTGCATGTACACCCGCCCCCGTCATATTTTCCCGGAAAAAGACCAAGGCGGCGAAAGTGAGAGCACATCAAAACCACATTATATGGATGATTTGCTGGAAATTGCCGGCGCGGTAAACGTTGAATTTCCGATGAAAACCGCCTGTTGCGGCGGGGCGCATACCCTGTCGGATTCGGACATGTCGACTAAGCTGGTGCTGAACATCTTAGAAGCTGCCGAAGCAGCCGGTGCCGAAGTGATCGCCACCGAATGTCCGACCTGCCATTCCGGTTTGGAAATGCACCAGATCCGTGCCTTGAAACGATTGTCCAAACAAACCAATGTCAAAGTCATTTACTTCACCCAATTGCTGGGCATGGCCATGGGTCTTAGCCCGCGCAAAGTCGGCTTGCACGAAAACGTCTCCGACTCGATGAAGTTCGTAAAACAAAAAGGCATCGCGTGAGAACCTTTGAACAATTAGAAGCCGCATTAGAGCATCCGGTGCCAACCGATGTTCCTCGTGATGCAGCTACTTTTCTGCTGCACGTTGGTGAGGAATCATTAGAAAACTGGATCGAGGCCAAAGACCTAGAACCTACAGATACGGTTCGCGAAGGATTTCGCATTTTGGCCCTGCACCGCCAAGGCGCCAAAGGCGATCCTAGCTTTAATGCCTGCCGTGAAACGGCGCGCGAACTGGTCTACCATTACAATTTGATCTGTCTTGATCCGGATCATCCCAAAACCAACCACCGCCTAGAAATGATGCAATTGGTCGCCAAGCATCTGGTGTTTTTCATTGGTGGGAAACTGCAAGTGGCCGGACTTGGCGAGTTTTGTTGCGCTGCCAAACCAATCCGGTTAGAATCTGTTTGAATCAAACTAAAGACCCAACGCGATAAGAAGGATAAAATCATGGCTGATGTTCGTGGCTGTCACCTACCCGATGAATTGCTGTACGATGTGGGCAACCATATCTGGGTACAGGAACAGGATAACGGAAACATCCGGTTGGGCATGACTTCGGTCGCCACCGCCTTGGCTGGTGCCTTGGTTGCCTTTACCCCGAAAAAGGTTGGCCGCTCAGTTCGTGCCGGACGTTCCTGCGCTACGGTAGAAAGCGGCAAATGGGTTGGCCCAGCCAAATCCGCCGCTGGCGGCGAAGTGATCGCAGTCAACGAAGACCTAAAAGCCACACCCGGCATGGCCAATGACGACCCATACGCCGCCTGGATGGTCGAAATCGCCCCCGAAGGCTGGGCCGAAGCCAAAAGCACCTACGTATTAGGTTCCGATGTCTCTGCATCCTACGAAGCCAAAATGGACGAAGACGGTTTTGAGGGTTGTGAGTAAAGTAAGCTTTTTTTAAGTTTGAAGAAGCGTGTTTGGGAAACCAAACGCGTTTTTTTGTTCTCCAACGGGATACTGTTTACCTGATAGCTGGACCCCGGATTAAATCCGGGGACCGGGCTAAAATGTGAAAAACTGCTTTGCTTCGGCCCCCGCACTTGATGCGGGGTCCAGTCTTTTTTTGATGGTCCCTCATGAGTCCGCTGCGCCACTCGACTCATACTGAGAGATTGGCAAGCAGCGGCAGCGTTATAAATCTACAAACAATGCACCAACACTTTCATCCGTTCCTGATTGAACGTAATCCAGCTTTCAATCACTGCTTGTTCGTCACTTCCACCTTGTTGCAGGGCGAAAACGGCGGACATGAGCGGGGCCAAAAACTCGCGCAGTTCGCCGGTTCGTAGGTCGCCTTTGGTCCAGCCGATATAGAGGCCGTCCTTCATCAAACTGTCCAGATCATTGGCCGCTTTGGCTTTTGTCATCAGAGTTTCGACTCGCGCGATATCTTCTTTCAGCAAGGCTTTGCTGAAATAGCTATCTTCGGTTTCGGCGCGTGATTGCAACATTTCAAGAAGTTTCATGGGAGCCTCTGGTTTTTTGGAACCATCACCTTATATAAGAATTATCTAATATGCAAAAGCATCAGGAGACTTGAATGTCCTATTGTTTTACCAAAACCGTTCCATACTCGTGGCACGAGGCGTTGGATCGCACAAATGCGGCCTTGGCCAATCATGGCTTTGGCGTACTGACGACCATTGATGTGCAAGCGACCATGAAGAAAAAGCTCGACGTCGATATGGACCAATACACCATATTGGGCGCTTGCAATCCAAAGCTGGCCCACCAAGCCATTACCGGCGAACCCAGAATAGGCGTGATGCTGCCGTGCAATGTTATTTTACGCGACGTCGAAGGCAATGTGGAGATCAGTGCGGTGAACGCAGAAAGCTCGATGCAGGGCGTGGACAATCCTGGACTTGGCGAAATCGCCGGTAAAGTGAACGGATTATTGCAAGACGTATTGGCCGAAATTTAAGCAGCTCGATTGGCGCTGGCTTTGACTTGGGCAAACACCGATTGGCCGACAACCAAGCCCAGTTCGGAAACGGATTTTTGGGTCAATCTAGCCAATAGCGAAAACTGGCCCGCATCCAGCACCAACAAGACTTGCCCGGTCATCTGGGCCGGCTGACGAATTTCGGCGATCTGTACCGGGATGGAATTGATGATGCTGGATCCCGTATCCTGCGCCAACGCAATCGAAACATCCGCCGCGCGAAACCGCAACCGAACCGCATCTCCCGGCTGCCCAGCAATGGCCGGGACCATCACATGATGCTGCCCGATCTGGATTTGCACCAACCCATATTCCTGATCCGCTTGCTTGACCTTGCCGCTTAACACCGCACAAGCATCTTCGCGCGCCGCAAAGGGAAACCGTTCATCCAATAGCATATCGGCCAATGCACCCTGCCCAGCCAATTTGCCGTGATCTAGATACAGCACCTGATCGGCCAGTCGGGTCAAAGTGGCGAACTCATGCACCACCATCAAAACCGGCAATCCCAAGGCCGAAATCATTTGATGCAGACAATCGGCCAATTCGGTACGGGCCTCTTCATCCAGCGCCGCAAACGGTTCATCCAGCAGCAATAGCCGTGGATTAGCCAGCAGGCTACGGGCTAGACAAACCCGCTGCGCTTCGCCTCCGGACAGGCTATCGGCGCGGCGTTGCAATAAATGTCCGATCCCGAACCCATTTATGACTTGTTCTAATTGCGGGCCATTGGCTCTGGCTCGCTGCAATGCAAAATCTAGATTTTGCTCTACGTTCAAATGCGGGAACAGAACGCTTTCTTGGTCCATATAACCAATTTGGCGGTTTTCTGGTTTGACGAAAACCTGCTGATCTTGCCAGATCGTGTTCCCAAATGTTATCCGGCCCTGCCCCCGGTTAAATCCGGCCAGACAGCGCAGCAATGTGGTTTTGCCCGCTCCAGATGGCCCGGCAATCACCGAAAACCCAGTGTCGGGTAGGTCGCAATCCAGTTTTAACGCAAACCCAGATGCGGTGTATTCCAGTGCGATTTTCATGATTCTGCTCGACGATTTAAGGCGGCAACCAGCACCATCGCGATAAAGGAAAACAGCACCAAACCAAACGACAGTACGTGCGCTTGTCCATATTCGGTTCGTTCAACTGCGTCAAAAATCGCGATGGACAACACCCGGGTTCGGTCGGGCAAATTGCCGCCGACCATCAACACCATGCCGAACTCGCCCAAGGTATGAGCAAACCCTAAAATGGCACCGCTGAATATCCCATTTCGGGCCAGCGGCAGGGCCAGATGGAAAAACCGCTGCCATGGCCCGGCACCCAAACTGGCTGCGGTTTCAAAGATATTGTCGGCAATGGCCTCAAAGGCCGATTGCACCGGGCGCACCATAAAGGGCAGGGAAAAAAACACCGAACCAATGACCAAACCCGGAAATGAAAAAACCAGACCCAATGGTGCAACTGGCCCGTTCGGACCCAGCAATAGCAACAGATAAAACCCAAGTACCGTCGGCGGCAAGACCAGTGGAACGGCAACAATACTTTCCAGCATGGCGCGCGGCAGACCGCGCAAATGAACAATCCACCACGCCAACGGCACCCCGATCAACAACAATACCATCGTCGTGATGCTAGCCAATTGCAGGCTAATCCAAATCGGTGACCAAAGGGTGTGGCTCATCATGGCGCGCCATACCCTTCCGCAATTAAAAACTCATTGTTCAAACGGTCATAGAGCGCATTGGCCACACAAGACGCTTCCTTGCTTGGGCTTACCCGAACCAGTTGCAACAAGATCGGTGGGTATCTCTGCAGATCAAGTACATCAAATTGATCCTCGGCAATTCCGGCGGCCAACACCAGTGAAAGCGGCACATACCCGGCACTGGCCGCTCCCAAATGAACAAAAGCAAATGCTTGCGCTGCATTGGCACCGCGCACCAGATTGCCCGGATCAGAACCAATCACGGCCATAGCCGCTCGACCAAACGGAGCTGTATCCGGATTGGCGATAGCCACGGGAGCCGCCGGGTCATTCGTCGCTGGATGCCAGTAGGCCATAAGAGCACGGGCAAAGGGCGGGTCGAACGCAATTGCTGGATGGCCTTGTAATTGTTGGCGGCTCAATTTTGGGTCAGCACTGATTAACAGGTCAAACGGTGCCCCTTGACCAATTTGGGCAATCAAGGTGCCGGTGGAACCGGAACTAAGCTTAACGCCCACGTCGCAAGCCGCTTCCAGATCAGGTGCTAAGGCCGTAATCACCGGCCGAAAATTGCTGGCACTGGCTAGATAAATCGGTTTTGTTGCTGCTGGTGTGCAGCCTTGAACCAACAGGCTCAAGCAAATAACCAGTGCAACACGGTTCATTTTTTGGGAGCCTTATCGCGGGCCTTTTCGCGAATATCATGCATATCGATAGCCAGTGAAAACACGCCTTGGTCGAAATACCCGCCAATCCCACCGCGTGTCGGCTTGGCTAATTCGGCAATGGCGGCTTCGCGCGGATAGACAAAACCAATGGTCGAATTGCCCGGATCAAACGCCATATTGCTCATTTCTTCGTCGACCAGCGATACAATTACGGTAAATATGCCGCCAGACAGATCAATTTCGCTGCTGAGGGTTCCAGTATCAACCAATTGCTGCATTTCAGACAAATCAACTCGCAACGCAACATGACCCGGCGCAAATTTCAGTTTCATGATGACAACTCCAAATTGGCTAATTCTTGCGGCGTGTTGCAATTCCAAAAATCAGGTGATTGCTTGTCCGGTCCGTCAATTGCCGTAAATCCCAGATTGCGGAACAAACAAAACAATGAGCGGTCTCCGTCTGGGGCTTCCAGTATTTGTTGCAAATAATCGCGCAATTCAGCATCGATCCTCACACAAACCGGCATGGGATGATTGGCAAAATACAGCCCGGCCCCATTGGTACGCGCCTTGATCAATTGCTCTAGCAAGGCCGGCTTCAAATTGGGCATATCCACCGGAATAACCAACAGCCATTGCCCATCCGACAATGTGTGTGCGGCCGCGTCCAATCCAGCCAACGGACCCGCATTGGCAAACCGATCAGCTAGCCCGCCAGCACCGCTAACCAAAACTTGCTCACACCCGGCAGAGGTCAATACTGTTTTGGCTCGATCCAGCAAGGATATGCCGCCAATCATCAGCGCCGCCTTGTCCCGACCCATGCGCCGCGATTGCCCTCCGGCCAAGACTAGTCCAATCGGCTTAATCATGACCGCACAGGGCATGGCCCTTGACCCACTCGCTGTCGCCATCGACATAATGTTCCTGCTTCCAGACTGGCGAGCGCGATTTGATCTCTTCGATGACATAGCGACAGGCCGAAAATGCCTCGCCACGATGCGGCGAACCGGCCGCAATTACGATGCTTAAACCGCCAACGTCCAAACGCCCTTTGCCATGCACCACAAACAGTCGTAATTGTTCGCCCCATTTGGCTTGGGCTTCGGCACATATCTCTGCAAAACTCTGTTCGGCTAACGGCGCAAATACGTCATAGGAAACACCTTTGACAGAGCGCCCTTGATTGAGGTCGCGTACGACACCCACGAACAAGGCACCCGCGCCATTGCCGGGCGCATCAACAAACGCCAAAGCTTCTGATGGATCAAGCACTTGCGCGTTGGTATCGCGAACTTCCACATGAATACTCATGCTCACCCTCCTGAAACTGGTGGTAAAATAGCCAGGACTTCTGTTGCATCAAGGTTTGTGGTGTCGGCTAAAACCACCCTCGCATTGGCAAATTTACTCAACGTCAGCAGCTCATCCAGGTCCATTCCACTGATCTTTGGTTGCAAGGCAACTCGAATATCCGAAACTGTCGCTGTTTCTGGCAAATCCAGTTCGACCTCCTGACCTAGCACCCGAAAAGCGCCGAACATTTGTATTTTTATTTTCATGCTAAACTCTCAGATAACGGATGAAAGCGCACCAAACCACCTGCACACAAATCACTGGCCTCTTGTGGCAATTCAGCCCAGCAATTGGCTTGCAATAGCGGTTTGATCCGAAAGGATTCTTGACCGCTTAAAACTTCGACCTGCAACTCGGCCTCTTGGCTGGTCACTCTGGCTTTGGCGAACATGGTCAGACCAGCTCGCTTTGAAAAACCGTTGCGTAACTGCGCCTGACGAATTGGGCGCTCGGCCTGCATCAAGATTTTGCGCAAAACCGGCATGACAAAAAAGTGCAGACCAACTGCCGCTGAAACCGGATTGCCCGGCAAGCCAAAAAACAAAGTGCCGTCGGGCAGCTTGGCAAACAGCACCGGTTTGCCGGGGCGAATGCGGCATTTATGAAATATGGTTTTGGCTCCCAATGCGGCCAATGCAGCCGGTACAAAATCACGGACTCCCATCGATACCGCACCAGTGGAAATGATGATCTGAGCCTGCTGCGATTTGGCCTGATCCATCAACGCCAAAAAGCTTTTGGCATCATCTGGGTGACCGAAGATCGGGTTGATATCAACCGGCCAATTATTCAGGGTCGCAGCCAGATAGGGCTGGTTTGAATTGCGTATCTGCCCCGGCTGCAATGGCTTGGCCGGGTCATCAACTAACTCCGCCCCCGTGCTGATCAAGGCTATTTTAGGACGAGCCAAAACTGGCACTTCGTCCAACCCCAAGGCGGCCAGCATCATGATGTCCTCTGGCGTAAATATCCGCCCAGCGACAATCAGCTCGTCGCCGGTTTGGACGTCTTCTCCGGCCCGGCGAATGTGCCGATCGGCCGGGACCGGACCGGTAAGCT
>JAJFFR010000232.1 GCA_021776555.1 Robiginitomaculum sp. | reverse complement strand
CGGTTTGTGTGGTCGGCGTAACCGGCATGGGTTTGTGGTCCAGCGAACAGGTTTTGATGATGCAGCCGGGCCAGCAAACCAGCTTGGGCGGATATGCGGTCCAATTGGGCCGGGTAACCAATGAGACTGGTAAAAACTATTCGGCTGAAACCGCCAATTTCACTCTCTTAAAGAACGATAAAACAGTCGCACAACTTCGATCAGAGCGCCGGTTTTATCCGGTTCGCGGCATGCAAACCACCGAAGCCGGCATATATGTGCGCCCCGGACATAATTTATATGTTGCGGTTGGCGAAGGTGCGCCAGATCGGGGTTGGGCAGTGCGGATTTATTATCATCCCTTTGTCAGTTGGATTTGGCTGGGTGCTTTGTTGATGTCGCTGGGCGGATTTGTGGCCTTGGCTGACCGGCGCCTGCGCTTACCCAGCGCGAAACGAAACACTAGTTTGGCCAAACAATCCACACCCAGACCAGTTGCCGGGGCAGCTACATGAAGTTTCGTCTGTCTGCTCTGATCCCGTTTCTGGTCTTCAGCTTGATTGGTTTGGCCTTGGCTATTGGGCTACGCAATGACCCACGCGCCATGCCATCGGCGATGATCGACCGGGACATGCCAGCTTTTACCTTACAACCGGTCAGCGATGACCTGCCCCTGCTGCAACGATCCGACTTGTTGGGCAAAGTCTCATTGCTCAATGTATTCGGGTCATGGTGTACGGCTTGTTTGCACGAACACCCGACCTTGATGCGGCTAGCCCGACAAAAGCGCCTTGCGATTTATGGTGTGGATTGGCGCGATACGCCTAGCGCCGGGGCCAATTGGTTACGGACCAATGGTAATCCGTTTACAGCTGTCGGTCTTGATAGCCAAAGCAAGTTGGCGATTGATTTGGGGGTTACTGGCGCACCAGAAACTTACTTGATTGATGCCAAAGGCCGCATCCGGTTCAAACAAGTCGGACCGATTACCGAACCAGTCTGGCGCGAAACCATAGAGCCGATGGTCATACTGCTGGAGGCAGAACTATGAAAGCCATATGGACCGCAATGGGCATTTGGTTGGCGATCAGTGCGGCTCCTGCTTTGGCTGTGACCCCAATCGAGCAATTGCGCGATCCAGCCTTGGAAGCCCGCGCTCGGGTGATCAGCAAAGACCTACGCTGTGTAGTCTGTCAGAACCAGTCAATTGATGACAGCAATGCCTCCTTGGCCGCCGATATGCGGGTATTGGTTCGACAACGAATCATTGCAGGCGATACCAATGATCAAGTTACCCAATACATGGTTGATCGCTATGGCGATTTTGTTTTGCTGCGCCCACCAGTCAAGCGCAACACCTATGCCCTGTGGTTTGGACCAATGGGGTTTATCGGCTTTGGCGCCTTAATTTTTTGGCTGACCTCCCGCCGCCGAAAAACCACCAAAGCTGCATCTGTGGATGCCGGAAACCCCGACGAAGACCAACGAATTGATGAACTCCTTGAACAGTACCGAAAGTAACTGACATGTTGTGGATTGTACTTGCGCTATTTCTGATCGCGGCGATTTTGCTGTTGGCTGCACCGTTTTACCGTCCTGTGGAGGCGGACACAGACGCGCAAATGCAAGTGTTGCACAGTGCCATGCAACAAATTGATCAAGACCTTGAGCTAAGCAAAATTACCGAAGGCGAAGCAGATACCCAACGCCGAGTCATTGCACAACGTATTTTGACCTTGCAAGAACTGGGCACACAAGACGCAGGCCCGAACGGGACGGACCGTAAGATATTTATGGCATTGGCAGCGTTTGTGATTTTGGGCACTTTTGGCCTCTATGCTTTGCTGGGCACACCGCAAATGATCGCGCAGAGACCAAATGTACTTGCCGCAAAACCGGCTGCACCAATTCCATCAAACGATACGCAAACCCTGAACGACGCGATCCCGAAGCTGGTTGATCATGTCAGCGCCAACCCGGATGATGCCGAAGGTTGGCGCATGTTGGGCTGGTCAACCTTTCGGTTGGGACGCTATGAACAATCCAAAGCAGCCTATGAAACGGCATTAGAGCTGGAGCCACAAAACTCGGCCACACGGTCGGCAATGGGCGAGGCTTTATTCATGCTGGCCGACCGGGTAGTTACCGAACCGGCACTGGCTGCCTTTTCACACAGTTACCAGTTGGACCCAAAAGACGCACGGGCTAGATTTTATATGGGACTGGCGGCTGAACAAGCGGGCGAACCAGAGCAAGCATTAGCCATTTGGGTGGCGATGTTACAGGCAGGACAACAGGACGACCAATGGCGAGCTGGATTGCTGGCCCAAACCCGTGAACTGGCCGCCAAATACGATCTTCCATTGCCGGATAGCTTACAAGCTGGCCCAAATTCGGATCAGATTGAGGCGGCAGCACAATTAAGCCCAACTGAACGCCAAGCCATGATTGCGGCCATGGTTGAACAGCTTGAAGCCCGCTTGTCAGATAATCCTGACGATGCCGCAGGATGGCAACAACTGATCCGTTCACGCATGGTGTTGGGGCAACCGGATGAAGCCAAAACAGCGCTCACCAAGGCCAAAACAGCTTTGGTTGATCAACCAGAAAAACTGGCCGAATTAGAGGCATTTGCGGTCGCCGAGGGCGTGTCTGAATAAGTGCTTCTTATTCGGCGGCGTATCCCAATACGGATTTGGTTTCCAGGTAATCCTCAAAGCCATTCGGCCCACGCTCGCGGCCATTACCGGATTGCTTATACCCGCCAAACGGCATTTTGAAATCAGGCATTGCGCCGTTCAAATGCACCATGCCGGTACGTAATTCTCCGGCAATCTCTCGAACTCGATCCTTACTGGCACCCGAAATATAACCGGACAGGCCGTATAAAGTGTCATTGGCGATGGCGATGGCCTCGGCTTCGTTCTCGTAACCAAGGATACACAAAACCGGGCCGAAGATTTCTTCGCGAGCAATGGTCATGTCATTGGTTACGTTGCCGAACACTGTGGGCCGTACAAAATAACCCCGATTGAGGCCTTCCGGACGACCGGTGCCACCAGCGGCCAAATCAGCCCCCTCTTTGGTGCCAGCTTCGATTAAATTTTGGATT
>JAJFFR010000231.1 GCA_021776555.1 Robiginitomaculum sp. | reverse complement strand
GTTACTGAACGATCCGTGGCCCGGGAAGGGGACCGGTTTCAGATATCGTTAGATGGCGGTGCCAAACGAACTATTCGCATTGATTCTGATGATACGTACCGGGCGCTAACCTTCAAAATCAATGCTGTCTTGGTATTGGATGGCAAAGCCGAAGTGGTGCGCGGCTCGACGACCGACACCTTGCGGATCAAAGCGGCAGAGGGGCATTCCGTCGAGTTGTTTGCCGGGCCTGAGGGCCGTGATCTGCTCTCGGCTCTGGGTATCCCAGAGGGCGTGGTACGTTTGAAACCGGTGGCGGAGGGTAGTGAAACCGCTTCCGCTGCACCGCCGGTCTATGGATTGGGGCTGACCTCAGGATTGGATTTGTCTAATCTGGCCGGTGCGATTTCGGCCAATGAAATTTTGGAGGGGGCGCTCACCAAAGTACGTGATGCGTATCGGGAATTGACGCTTGATCCCGCCTTGAAGGCATTGCTGAACGGCAAAAACAAATCGGCTAACGGTCCGGTCCCGGCATATTTGACTGCACAGATTGCCAATTATTCGGCAGGTCTGGCTCGGTTATCCGGCGGGTAAACGCTTCTTTGTCTTCAGCTTTCAGATTGTGTTGTTGCCGCTTGCCCGAGCGAATCTGTTGGTGCGCGTTTGGCAACTCGATTGCGATACTGCTCCAAATAAGACCGCATGGTATCGGTCGCGCCAATGGTTCGGGCCAAGTCTTTTACTTCCACACCAGACAGCGACGTTCTGCTCGAGATCATGGCAAATGCTTCGGCTGAACTGGTCTTGGACATGGGTTGTTCCCATTTCTCAACCAAGGCCCGAAACGCGGTTTGATCATCGGACAAGGCCGATGCCAACGCAGTGCGCAACACCAGTGCCGCGTCTTCATCGCTCAATTCAGAAGTAGCGCGCACATACTTGGAGATGGTTTTGTTTAATTGTGCAGCGATTTGCGGCCATTGCTTGCCAGCCCAAACAATATCAGCCCGCAAGAAGTCGGCTTCCTTGGTTCGATCCATTTCAATCAGATCAAGCGCATGCTCTTCGCGTCCCATTTCGACCAAGGCACGCGCTTCGAGCAAGCGACGTTCCTTGTTCAAGGCTTTGGGTAAGCGGGCTTGTCGTGAGGAACGAATGGCGCGCAATGACTTTTCTGGTTGGTGATCCATCAGGTAAACCAATGCCAGATCGGTAGCGACTTGCGCTTTGCCGATGCCGAACAGTTTTTGGTCAATTTGGTATTGCAACAACTCAGCGGCCTGCGGCAGCAAATCAAACGCAATGAGCCGATCTGCCATGCGCCTAGACATGCGATCGCCATCGGTTCCCAACGGAGCAAATTCCTGAAACTCGTAAAACAGCGCAACGGCTTGTACCGGGTCCATGCTGTCAGCCCCGCCGTTCAGGAACAGATCAATAAATGTATCGCGCAAATCGGTTTGCAGTCTTCGGGCCACCGGGCTGTTTGGAAAACGACGAACGGCCAAACTCATGGCTTCCATGGCTCGGCGATAATCGCCAGCTTGGGAATAAAACGAACCAAGGGTGCGAACGGCCTCCAGCTCAACTTCATCGCCGCGCCATCTGAACCGCAGGTTTTCCAGAACATCCGAAGCTTCCAGCGGGGATATGTTTCCACTGGCCTGCTGTATTCTGACTTTCTCAAAGATAGCGCGGACGGCTAATGGCTCAAAATTGGTGGCAATTACATTATCAAGCACGGTCAGCGCCTGATCCGGCTCGCCGCTGCGGTTCATAAACTCGGCCCGGGCCATGCTGGCCTCAAGCTGGGTTGGTAGGGACAGCCCATTGCCGAAAATTTCCTGTAATTGTTCGGTGGCGGTCCCCAGATCATTCAAATTCATGGCTGCTAATGCAAAAGCAGTATGAAACTTGGCCTGCCATTCAGGTGTAAACAGGTAAAAAGCCTCTCTTCCTTTTTCGAAATTCTGCCGGGCTTCGGTCCAGTTTTCGGTTTTTACGCCCAGATACCCGCGCCACAGCGCCGCAGAGGGATCGCGGTTTAGGGTTTGTGCTGAAAAATCAGCCTTGGCGATTTTGATCCGGTTCATCTGCAAGTTGGCCACACCGCGTAGAGCGCGAAACCGGGCATCTTGTACAAGCATTGGATCCAATGCTTGGGCCAAGGCTAATGCACCCAAGGCTTCGGCACCTAATTCATGCGAAATTAGGAACCGGGCCAAATTCATCCGGGCTTCCGGATTGGTGTCCTCAATCGCCACTTGGCGTAACAATGCCGAATAGGCTGTTTGAAACAGACCTTCTCCGCCCAGTTTCTGCCAAGCCTCAAAATCCATAAACCCTGGGGATGCGGTAATGGCTGGTGCTGCGCCCAGTCTGGCCGCTTCACCAGAATTGGTGGCAAGATGTAACGGCGTGGCGGATGGGGTGAGGTTGAGGCCAAGGCGTGAATTGATGGTCAGCAAATCACCGGCAAGCTCGATATTGAGCGCGTCGGCCCTTACTTCAAAAGCCAAACCTTGTGCCGATGGTAAAGCGGTTACTTCAACAAATTTGTGTAAGTTTGCAATTCCTCGTGCTGGACCAATGCCGGTCACCACCATTAGCTCATCGCCGACCTCTTCGTCTTGCACGCGCAACAAGGCAACAGCATTTTTTAATTTTGCGGCCAACCGTCCGGGGCCAGACCCATCCGCTTCACGCCGCAAAGTGATTTCCTTGGTTGGAAATTGCAACTTGTCATCTAAAATGATGGTCCAGCTTGACCCATCGCCATTGGGCCGGGCCTCAACTTGAGTTGATGCAGGTGTAGTAATTTGAATGCCTGAATAATCGCGACCATAGAAGGTTTTTCGAGCCATGGCGTGCCGACTGATCCCGTTGGTCAGTTCAGCCAGACCAATTTGGGCATTGGCATCAAATATGATCCAGATTGCATCGCCCCGACGAAAAACCGCAGCGCCGACCGGAGCGGCCCAATCAAATTTGACCTGCAAAGAAGAGCCGTTGGCTGCCACTTTGATGGGGACAATACCCGAAGTTGGAACGGGATCAGGACGTTGAGAGCGACTTAACGTTGACTCTGGTGTTTCGTGTTCTGGTTCTATGTCGACTTGGGCGTGAACGATTGGTTCTTCTTGTCCCGGTCGATACAGATCCAGCACCACATAGGTTCCATCCAACGAGGTGCGGTGTGAAAAGCCAGGTGCCTTTTCGATTCCGATAATGGTTTTATCCCGCCGGATGATTGATTTGGCGGACATGAAGCCAGCTGGTTGCGCGGCGTTTAATTCGGCCATCGACGGGGATGCTGGACGATCAAAGATCAGGTCCAGTCCATCTTTTCGTTCCAAAACACGAAAATCTACCTCTTCCGTCCAATCAAAGGTAATCCGGGTATTGTCGGCGGATTGTGCATAGCGAACCTGTAACGGTAGAGCCGGGGCAGGGCGGGCGGCACGTTTGGCCTTTTCTAATTCAGCTGCGGCGTGTTGTTTGGCTTCTTGTTGCTGCTTGGCCAAGCGCCTTGAAGTCGCAGACTGCACCTTGGGCGGATTGATTGTGGAATCTGGTTCCAATAGATCAATGGCAAACACGTTGTAGGATTTCGAGGTACGAACCTCGGCAGGTTTTCTGAGGGCAATGCGTAATGTCTGACCGTCTGCATCCATTCTAGCCAAGGCGACGTAGGTACCTAAACCTTCCAAAATGGGTTTGGGATCAGCGGTCAGTGTCTGGCTGAAATGAACGACCAATACGCCATTGGTGATTTTAGCATCTATTGCGAGGTTTGGATCATTTCCTGCTTCGGGCCAGGATGCCAAAATACGCCCGTATCCATTGCCCGATTGCGTGGTGAAGTTGACGGGTTGCTGGGCGAAGGCAGCACCAATGCTGATGAACAACGCAAAAGCCGCGCCGAGCGCCGACATTTGAAAGCCGTTTTTCACAAGCGATTTCATCCAATTTGGTCCAAAATTCCGTTGTTCTGTCCATTCGACACAACATTACCGCCCAATTTACCCAAACAGGGTTAAGCGGGTGTTAGAGAATTGGTCTTTTGGGTTGGAAAAAACCGTTGAAATTGATGGATTACCCTTCAGAATTATCCGCTTCGCCAGTTAACAGGGCTTCGGCGCTTTTGGGTCGGGCAAATTGCTCAGTCATTCGAACCGTCAGGCCTGAGGCGCGTCCCGTATCCATCGCAGCTAGAACCTTGGCCATAGATTGCGGTTTCATCCGGGTGGCGACCTGTAACAACACCCGATCATTCAGCGTATTGAAAATAACGGCTGCTGATTTGGGTTTCATCGACTCATAGGTTTTGACCACAAGCGCCATACGCGCTTCCTCTTGTTCATCCAGTTTGCCAATTCTCTGGTCGTATTTAGCAATGGCACCTTCAATGCGGGCCAGCCGGTCATCCAGTTGCTTTTCCGACAGCGCCACAACCCCTTCGCGGGTTCGTAAATCTCGCTCGCGGGTTTCTAGTTCTTCGCGTCGTTCGCTAAGGCGCATCACCACCCGCAATTCCTGTTCGCTCAAACCGGCCTGTTCGGCAAAGCTCAAGGCCACACAGGTTTTTGCTTCCGGTTCCGGCTCTGGATCAGCCGTGAAATCTGGTGGGGGCGGGGTATGAGACTGTTCTTTTTTGACCTTTTTAGGCTTGTTCGCTGCTGCCCAAGCCGGTTGAACTGGATCTAGCACGGTCAGCACTTCATCGGTGATCGACAGCACTTTCATCGCAGCCAAACCACTACCTAAAATGGCCAAAATAACAAAAAGGCGAACTGACATGGCTTATCCTGTTTTTTTCAACCGATCCATTAACCCAGAAACATTGGGGTTTTCGGCTGGAATAGTTGGTCTTTGACCAAGAGGTTTGGAAGGTACGCGGCGCGGTGTTGGCTCGGACTTGGTATTGATTTTTTGCCCAAGGATTTTGGCTTCTAAAATATGCGCTTCTAGTTCTTGCGTTACGGCGGTACCGGTTTCTTTTAACACGCGAATGCTGTGTTCGGCCTGTCCGGTGGCACTGATCAATTCGACAATGGACTGGCGAACGCCGTCTTGGCCTGACCGCAAGGCTTTCAGTCTTTGATCCAATACAAAACAATATCCAATGGTGATGATCAGCAATAGACTGACCAGAATTTCAAAGGCAATGGAAAGGGTCATCGAGCCTGCTCCTGTAATTTTTTAGCCGTATTTGCGGTGGTCAATGTTTTGGACACACGCACCGCAACGTGGTGGCCCATGCGACCAATTTTGGCCTTGGCTACGGGAATGGTTCCACACCGCATTAAAATCTCACTATCGGGGTTGGTGTTGAGCATAATGGTATCGCCAACTTCCAATCCCATGACCTTGGATAATGGGGTTTGGTATTCGTCCAGTACTGCTTGCACGTCGATGCCGGTTGACCATAATTGCGAAGCCAGATGGCTTTCCCAGATATTATCCCGACCGAATTTCTCACCCATGAATTGTTGCAACAACATTTTGCGAATGGGTTCCAAGGTGGAATAGGGCAACATCAGCTCAATGCGGCCGCCCCGGTCTTCCATATCAATGCGTAGACGCACCAAAATGGCGGCATTGGCCGGCCTAGCAATGGCCGCAAAACGTGGGTTGGTCTCGATCCGGTCCAATGTGAAATCAACTTGGGTCAGTGGTGCAAAAGCTCGTTGCGCGTCATGCAACACCACCTTGATCATTTTTTGAACGAGCTGTCGCTCGATGGTGGTGTAGGGGCGCCCCTCGACCCGCATCGCGGCAGTACCTCGGTGTCCGCCCAGCAAGACATCGACAATCGAATAAATTAGGTTGGAATCAACGGTCATTAAACCATAATTATCAAGCTGTTCGGCCCGAAATACTGCCAAAATTGCCGGCAATGGAATGGAGTTCAGATAATCGCCAAACCGGATAGACGAGATGTTGTCGAGGCTAACTTCAACATTATCAGATGTGAAATTCCGCAAGGATGTGGTCATCATCCGGACCAGTCGGTCAAAGACGATTTCCAACATGGGCAGGCGCTCGTAACTGACCAACCCTGAGTCAATAATTGCCCTGATGCCAGAATCAGAATCGCCGTCCTCTTCAGAGCCATCAAAGCCTAGAAGGTTATCAATTTCGTCTTGGTTGAGGATACGTTCAGAACCCGGCCCCTCGCCAGCTACCGCAACCGTTGTACCATCATCATCATCTCCGACCATGGCTTCCCATTCGGCGGCAAATGCATCGTCATCACCGGTGGCACCACCCCCGCCAGCCGCATCATCGCCACCAGTGGCGTCACCCTCGCCGGCTTCGGCCTCCCATTCAGCCATCATTGCTTCCTGATCTAGATCATCAGCCATCTGGTTAGTTCACCAACAGTTTTTCAATGAGCACATCGTTTACGTGGGCCGGTTGCACAGCCAAGTTTACCCGGCGCAGCAATTCAAGCCGTAGACGGTAATTACCAGCCGAACCTTTGATGTCTTCAACCCGTAATTCCCGTAGGAAGGCCTGATAATGGTCAACCACTCGTGGCAACAGGGTATCCAGTTTGTGGATGGTGTCTTCGTCCGGCACTTCCAGTTGCATTTTGATCTGTAAGACCAGTTGCTCGCCTTCTTCCTCGCCTGAGATATTTACCAAAATATCGGGCATTTGATAAAATAATGGATCGTGAGCATCAGCGTGTTCGGTTGCTGCGCCGTGCTCAGCGGTTTGAATCGGTTCTCCGTGTTCGTCCAGAACCACCTCTGGTTCCTTGTCGCCGCCCATAAACATCAAGCCGCCAGCCACCGCAGCCAGCAGTACAATTACGGCTGGTAACACAATGAATAACAACATCTTTTTCTTGGATTTCTTTGGCGCGCCTTCGCCTTCAGCGTCTTCTTCGCCTTCGGTTTCTTCGGCTTCGGTTTCTTCGGCCATTTGCGGGACTCCAGTTGTGATCGGTCTTAGCGGCCAAGTATGGTGATTTATGGTTAAGGAGGCGTTGCCGTGGGGCGGCCTTGCTTAGAATTTTGAAAACTACAACTTGCAAGGCATTTCCTGCCGGGCACCGGGTCTGGATTGCCGAGTTTTTTAGTGGGAGCAGATATTTGGTAGTTGTAAGTCTTTGAAAAACAAGGATTGTGATACTGGCATAGCGACTGCAAGGGGATGTCCACTATGGGTACGAAATGTGCCTGAACACCAGCAAAAGGCTAGTGACATGGAAAATGCTTTGATGGTCGCACTGACGCGGCAAATGACTTTGCGCCGCGAATTGTCGATAACTGCGAACAATCTGGCCAATATGACCACGGCTGGATTCAAAGTTGAAAAATTATTGCTGGCTCCCAAAGAAGGCGCCACGGCCTCTCATACTGATGGCCCCAACAAAATCAATTTTGTGCAAGATTGGGGCGTAGCTCGGGATTTTTCCGATGGCCGAATTGAAATCACCGGGCGACCACTGGATGTGGCACTGGTTGGCAAAGGCTTCTTTGCCGTGGAAACACCCGATGGAGAGCGCTACACCCGCGATGGCAGGTTTACGGTTGATGAAACTGGATCGTTGAGCACGTCCGATGGGATGATGGTTCTGGGTGATACCGGCGCACCTATTTTGATGGATGCGTTTGGCGGCACACCGAGCATTGATCAAAAAGGGGTGATTTCGATTGACGGGGCCGAAATTGCTCGATTGAAAGTAGTTGGTTTTGCCTCGCTGGGGGAACTGGCCAAGGACGGCAGCGGCAGATACCGCGCACCCGAAGGGGCGGTTCCCGAAACCATCGAAAACCCACAAGTTATGCAGGCATATCTAGAGCGATCCAATGTGGTTCCAATTTTAGAGATTAACCGAATGGTCGAGGTCACCCGATCCTACCAGTCGGTGAGCAATATGCTGAAATCAGAAGAAGATACCTCCCGCCAAGCGATCCAACGCCTTGGTAAGGTTACGTGAATAAAATGACGGAGACAAAACCATGCGCGCACTAAATACAGCCGCCACGGGCATGTTGGCCCAACAACTAAATGTGGAGGTAATCTCCAATAATATCGCCAACATGAACACCACTGGATATAAACGCCAGCGGGCCGAGTTTCAGGATTTGCTTTACCAAAGTGTTGAGCGCCAAGGAGCCAGCTCATCGGATGCTGGAACCGTAGTGCCAACCGGTGTGCAAGTGGGTTTGGGCGTAAAAGCGGGTTCGGTATATCGGGTCACCGAACAGGGTAATCTGACCCAGACCGGCAACCCATATGATCTGGCCGTCGCTGGAGAAGGGTATTTCACCGTGCAATTGCCTTCCGGCGAAAACGGCTATACCCGCGCTGGCAACTTTGCCATTGGGCCAGACGGACAATTACTAACTGAAGACGGGTATGTCGTCTCACCGGGCATTACCGTGCCGCTGGATGCGATCGACATCACGATCTCGCAACAAGGACAGGTTCAGGCGCTAAGCCCGGGACAAACTGCACCGCAAGTGGTTGGGCAATTGGAATTGGCCACGTTTTTCAACCAAGCCGGATTGGACCCGCAGGGTGATAACCTTTTCCTCGAATCGGCTGCATCGGGTCCGGCCAATACCGGCACACCGGGGTCGGCAGGGTTTGGCCGGATATCGCAGGGGTTCATTGAGGCTTCCAATGTCAATGCTGTGCAGGAAATCACCGCATTGATTCAGGCACAAAGAGCCTATGAAATGAACTCAAAGGTGATCACCGCCGCCGATGAAATGCTTTCAACCAGCGCTAACTTACGTCGATAGGGGATACCGATGCATAATTATTTTGCTTCACTGGATTTTCGGCGGCGTTTCGGAATTTTCGCGCTGGCGGTCTTGCTGCTGGTGGTTTCGGCTTCGTTGGTTTTGGCCGCTGGTGCATCAGGCAACGAGACTGAAAATCTGCAATTGCGTTCGATGATTGTTGTTGAATCCGAGGATGTTACTTTTGCCGATCTGTTCACTAATGCGGGTGATCTGGGCGATGTGGTGGTGGCGGCTGCGCCATTGCCGGGGCGTACCAAAGCCTTGCACCCAATTGCGTTATCCCGCCAGGCCAGCGCGCGCGGTGCCGTATGGAATAATGTAGCAGGCTTGCGCCGTGTCTTGATCAAGCGGTCAGGGCGGCGATTAGGCAGCCATGAATTACTTGAAATTTTGCGCGAAGAATCGAGCCGATCTGGAAATGGTCAACATTATGAGTTGGCTTTGACGGCTGGGTCCGTCGGTATTTTTGTACCACAGATGGCTGAAACCCAACCGTTTATTGAACATTTTGAGATGAACATTGCCCGAGGATCCTTTACCGCCAGTTTGGTGCCCTATGAGGGTGCGGAAGTCGTTTCCTTACGTGGGCGGGCTTGGGCTATGAGCGAAATACCGACCTTGAACCGAGGGTTTGTGTCTGGAGAAATAATCGAGCGCGATGATATCAGTTGGCAGTTTGTTCGTAACGACCGGCTGGGTAATGATCCTGTTTTGTTGGAGGATGATCTGGTTGGCAAGGAAGTGCGGCGCTCTCTGACCCCGGCCAAAGCCTTACGCCAACACGACCTGAAGACCCCGGATGTGGTCAAAAAGGGCGAGTTGATCTCTATCGCGTATGAATTGCCCGGTTTGAAATTAACGGCGCGCGGCAAAGTTTTGTCAAATGCAGCGCTGGGTGACACCGTGCGGGCGGTCAATCTGCAATCAAGTCGCACCATTGAAATTCTAATTACCGGCCCCGGAAAAGCGGTGGCGGTACCAACACAAATGCTGGGTGGATGACCTATGAAAAAATTGATTTTGCTGGCCGTATTGAGCGTGCCACTGGCCGGTTGCGGCACATTTGATCGTATTAAAAACATTGGTAAAGCGCCAGAGCTTACGCCAATGGAAAACCCATCCAAAATTTATGGTCAACGTCCAGTGGCGATGCCGATGCCAATCCCTGAAGCGAGAAATAACCAGGCCAATTCCCTGTGGCGTACCAATGCGAGAACCTTTTTTAATGATCAACGAGCCAATAATGTCGGCGACATTTTGACCGTCTCGATCAATATATCGGATTCGGCCAATGTCAGAAACACCACCGAACGCTCCAAAACCAGTGCCGAAGATTCGGACCTGAGTAATTTTTTTGGGCTTGAAAAACATCTGGGCGATATCACCCCCGGTGCGCTTACCTCGTTGGGTTCAACCAGTAGCAATAAGGGTGAGGGTTCTGTAGCCCGTTCAGAAACTATCAATTTGACGGTGGCGGCCGTGGTGACCCAGGTCATGCCGAATGACAATATGGTCATTGCCGGTCGTCAAGAAGTGCGGATCAATCACGAAGTGCGCGATTTGTTGATCTCGGGCATTGTTCGCCCGCAGGATATTTCGTCCAGTAATATCATAGCACACACCCAAATTGCCGAAGCGCGGATTTCCTATGGCGGTCGCGGGATCATTTCAGATGCCCAAAATCCGCGCTATGGGCAGCAATTATACGATATCATCTTTCCATTTTAAGGTCTGAATTCATTACAATTGGCAATAATGTGCTGAAACCCTAAAAAGAGCGTCACCCCGATGAAAATCGGGGTCCAGCTATTGGAGCGCTTTACTGGTCTTGAGAACTGGATTCCGATTTTCATCGGAATGACGTCAAATTTTACTTGAGATGCTTGGCAAAACGGGATTTGATCCATTTGATCAAACGCCAGCCTAGTAAGATGACCAGAATACCAAGGTGTATCCATGGTTCCGGCTGGTTGCCTTTGACCATGAAAAAATGGTGCAACACGCCAAGTGCAGCAACTGGATAAATAAGTTTGTGTAATTGGCTCCAACGTTTGGGACCAAGGCGGCGGATCAGCGCATTGTTTGAAGTCAACGCCAACGGGATCAACAACACAAAAGCGGTCATACCCAAAGTAATATAAGTACGCTTGGCAATATCTTTCAGCAGGGCTTTGATCGAGAACAGCAAATCCATGCCAAAATATGAGGTCAGGTGCAGGCTGACATAAAAGAATGCAAACAGGCCGATCATCCGACGCAACCGGGTCAGCTTGATCCAGCCGGTCAGGTCGCGAAGCGGTGTCACCGCTAACGTGATGAGCAGCACCCGCAAGGCGGTATCGCCCAAAAACCGGTTGGTGGCTTCAATTGGGTTGGCCCCTAATGAACTGGGCTGCCCAGTGAACAGCAAACCCCATTGCCATAATAGCCAGATCAAAGGCGCTGACAGGCACAGGAAAAGAATAGGCTTTAAGATACGCGGCCTCATTCCCCCCTCCGCCCCTTTGGGGCGCCTCCCCGGCAAGCCGGGGAGGAAAGAAAACCTCCTGCCCATAAAGCTTGGTCCTCCCCCGCTTGCGGGGGTGGTGGGCGCGAAGCGCTCGGAGGGGGAGTTCTAAT
>JAJFFR010000024.1 GCA_021776555.1 Robiginitomaculum sp. | reverse complement strand
GATGCCAGTTTAGGGCGAGTGGCGCGGTCAGCTTTTTTTGAGAGCGATTTTTGGTTCATCTTTTACGTCGCTTGAATGATTTGGATCGGCCTTTCCCCCGATGGCTTGGGCCATGTTGCTTATGGCCACCGCCAGATCGTTTAGGTTTTGAGCCGGGTTCGGGTCGGCTCAACATTTCAAAGATCAATCCGCCAGTTGCCGGATTGGCTTCGAGCAGTCGTACTTTTACCGCCATGCCCAATCGAAAGCGAGCGCCACTATCGCGACCGATCAGCGCATGAGCATGTTCGTCATGGTGAAAATACTCATCGCCAAGGCTGCGAACCGGCACAAGCCCATCCGCGCCGGTTTCATCTAGAGTTAGAAACAGGCCGAACCGGGTTACGCCCGAAATCCGCGCTGTGAAACTTGCCTGCACTTGTTCGGATAAGTGCGCTGCCACATAGCGGCTCATGGCATCGCGTTCGGCGGCCATAGCAGCTCGTTCGGTCGCAGTGATTTGTTCGGCAATGCCCTTTAGGGCGACTTGTTCCTGATCGGTTGCGCCGTCCTTGCCTAGTCCACAAGCCTTGATCAGGGCGCGGTGAACGGTCAGGTCAGCATAGCGCCGGATCGGTGAGGTGAAATGGGCATAGCGGTCCAGCGCCAGTCCAAAATGGCCGATATTGCGCGTGTCATAAATCGCCCGCATCTGCGAGCGCAGCACAATTTGGTTGACCATTTGCATCATGTCCGTTCCGGCCACTTTGCGTAACAACTGATTAAATCTGCTCGGGGTTGGGCGCTCACCTTTGGCCCATTTCAAACCAATTGAGCGCAGGAATTCGGCCAGTCCATGGATTTTGGCTTGCTCGGGCACTTCGTGAACACGGTAGATCAAAGGCTGTTGTTTTTGCTCCAAGGTTTCTGCTGCACAAACATTGGCCTGCACCATATAGGCCTCGATCAATCGATGCGCATCCAGCCGTTGCTTGGCTGTGATCGAAAGTATTTCGCCTTGATCGCCAATCCGGATGCGACGTTCTGTGGTTTCGATCTCCAAGGGTTCGCGTTTGTCCCGCGCAGTTTGCAAAGCCGCCCAAGCGGCCCATAATGGTTGTAGGTACGGCTCGAGCAACGCCCGCGTTTGATCATCAGGTTTGCCGTCGATGGCGCTTTGCGCTTGTTCATAGGTCAGACGGGCATGGGAGCGCATCAGGCCTCGGGTGAATTTGTGGCTTCGCATGTGACCGGACGCATCCAATACCATCCGCACGGCCAGACAGGCTCGATCTTCATCGGGGCGCAAGCTGCACAGATCGGCCGACAGGGCTTCGGGTAACATTGGGACCACACGGTCTGGTAAATAGATGGAGTTGCCACGCCGCTGCGCGCCAACATCCAACGGCGAGCCGGGGGGCACAAAGGCCGCAACATCGGCGATCGCCACCCAAACTACCCAACCGCCCGGATTGGTCGGGTCGGTATCCGCATGGGCATGGACCGCGTCATCGAAATCACGGGCATCATCGGGGTCGATGGTGATCAGAGGTAATTTTCGCAAGTCTTCGCGAGCGGATAGACCGGGTTCTGTGGCCGAACTGGCTTGGGCCTCTTCTTCGGGCGTAAAGCCTTCTTTGATGCCGTTTTCAGCCAACGCCAACAAGCTGGCAGCTTTGGGTTGGTGGATTGAACCAATTTGCTCAACCAATTTGGCTTGGCGCACGCCGTCTCGCCGTCCGGGGTTTGGCTGAAACCGGATCAGATCGCCTGCCGAGACCAAATTGCCGTCTTCGCGCCGCAAGACAAATGCGCTTTTGTTTTTGCGGCTGATGCTTTCAATGCGCCAGCCACCTTGCCCTTTGGCGATCAAGCCCAACATCGGGCCTTGTTCCGAGCTGTCCAACTTGCGGATAATGCGGGCGACATAACCCTCATCAACGGGTTCAAGTCGCACTAACGCTACATCACCAATGCCGACGCTGTTAGGACCAGAGGCAGCATTGCCGGGAGCCAGACGGATATTGGGGGCCGTGTCACCCTTGTCACGCGGGCGAGCCAACAATTCGCCATCTTCATCTAGCTGGTGAAACTCAACGACAGTGACCGGCGGCAGTTTTCCCGCCACTTGATATCTTCGACGGTGGTTTTTCTCAATTTTCCCAGCCGAAAGCAAAGCAACCAAAGCTGCTTTGAATTCAGATTTCTGCGTCGGGCGAATTTTTAGAACCCGCGATAATTGGCGCCGGTCCAAGCCATTGCTGGCCGTTTCCAGCGCGCCGAGTATGCTTTGGTTCAAAGTGAATTTTGGATTAGGCAATCGGCATTATGCTTTCTTATTTACCGGCTTTTTGGTTGCTTTTTTAGCTGGCTTCTTTTTCGCAGGTTTTTTGGCTGGTTTCTTAGCCGGTTTCTTTTTACTGCCTTTGGCAGCTTTTGCAGCAATCCATTCCACGGCTTGCTCTGGGGTTACGCTTTGTGGGTCCGTACCTCGTGGCAAAGTTGCGTTAGTGCGCTCATGCTTGACATAAGGACCATAACGACCGTCCAGCACCTGCATCGGTTTTTTGGTTTCAGGGTGTTCGCCCAAATCCTTCAAAACGGTTGCGCCAGCCCGGCCGCCTTTTTTGGATCGTTTTTCAGCAATCAGATCAACCGCGCGGTTGAGACCCACTTCGAAGACTTCTTCGATGGTTGGTAAATTGGCGTAAGTTTTCTCGTGATGCACATAAGGGCCATATCGACCAATGGCGGCGGTGATCATCTTGCCATCTTCCGGGTGGGCACCAACTTCGCGTGGCAAATTAAGCAATTTCAGAGCCTGCTCCAGATCGACCTGATCCGGTGGCCATGTTTTTGGCAAGCTACCGCGTTTTGGTTTGTCTTCAGTGCCCAATTGCACATAAGGACCAAAGCGACCGTTTTTCAAGAACACTTCGAGGCCAGAATCCGGATCGGTACCAAGGGTTTCATCCTTGACCACGCCGTTTTCGCCATTTTCACCATTGTTGGACAATGGTTTGGTGAATTTACAATCCGGGTAATTGCTGCACCCGATAAATGCGCCATAGCGGCTCAACTTCAAACCCAGACGGCCATCGTCGCAAGAAGGACACTTGCGCGGATCAGGCTCGCCTTCAGCTTGTGGGAATAAGTGTGGTCCCAACGCTTCGTCGAGTGCATCGAGCACATGAGTGACCCGAAGGTCGGCAATATCGGCAATGGCTGCCGAAAAATCATTCCAGAAATCTGACAGGAGTTTTTTCCAATTCAGATCGCCATTAGCAACGGCATCGAGTTGTTCTTCCAATCCAGCCGTGAAATCATATTCGACATAGCGGGCAAAGAAATTTTCGAGGAATGCAACAACGACTCGGCCTTTGTCGTCCGGGATGAACCGCTTTTTCTCCAACGTGACATAGCCGCGATCCCGCAAAACCTGCAAAATCGAGGCATAGGTTGACGGGCGACCAATACCCAGATTTTCCATCTGTTTGACCAAAGATGCTTCGGTAAAGCGCGGTGGTGGCTGGGTGAAATGTTGTTCTGCCAATATATCGCTGATGGTTGATGCTTGGCCGGTCTCGACTTTGGGTAATTGGTTGTCGGTTTCGTTTTCCGCGTCGTCGCGACCTTCTTGGTACAGCGCCAAAAAGCCGGGGAACAGAGTTACAGTTCCGGTGGCGCGCAGCACCGTATCGTCATGGGCAAGCTCGATGGTGGTTCGTTCTTGGCGGGCGCTTTGCATCTGGCTTGCCACAGCGCGGTTCCAGATCAGCCGGTATAATTTTTTCTCATCAGCATCCAGATTTAGAGAATCTGGGTGGCGGAAAAACGAAGTCGGGCGGATGGCTTCGTGGGCTTCCTGTGCGTTTTTGGCTTTTGATTTGTACATCCGTGGCTTTTCCGGCACGTAATCGTCACCAAAGCGTTTTGCGATGGCAGATCGGGCCTGAGAAATGCCTTCAGAGACCATCTGGATTGAGTCAGTCCGCATATAGGTGATCAGGCCAACGGTTTCGCCGCCGATATTGATCCCCTCATATAGACGTTGTGCGGCCCGCATGGTTTGTGAGGCCGAAAAGCCTATTTTACGAGAGGCTTCTTGTTGTAAGGTCGAGGTAATAAACGGCGGGGAAGGGTGCCGTTTGGTTGGCTTGGCTTCGACGCTGCTAACTTTGAAAGTTCCGTTTTCCACGATGGCTTTGGCGTCCATGGCGGTTTTTTCTGAATTCAGGTCAAGTTTGCTCAGTTTTTTGCCTGCCAAGGTGACCAGTTTGGTTTCAAACGGATCAGTTGCTCCAACTTTGGCCTTGGCAGCAACGCTCCAATACTCATCGGTTTTGAATTTCTCGATCTCCAGTTCGCGACTGCAAATCAATCGAAGCGCAACGGATTGCACCCGTCCGGCCGAACGCGAGCCGGGCAATTTGCGCCATAAAATTGGCGATAGTGTAAACCCAACCAGATAGTCCAACGCGCGGCGAGCCAAATAGGCCTCGACCAACTCCATGTCCACATCGCGCGGGTTGGCCATGGCTTCGATGACGGCAGACTTTGTGATCGCATTAAAGACCACCCGACTAACCGGTACATCTTTCTTCAGGACGCGTTTGTTTTTCAGGGCCTCAATTAAATGCCAAGAAATGGCTTCACCTTCGCGGTCCGGGTCAGTTGCGAGAATCAGGGCAGATGCGGTTTTGGTGGCATCGGCAATGGCTTTGAGATGTTTGGATGAACGGGTGCTGACCTGCCAACTCATCGCAAAGTCTTCATCCGGGCGTACCGAGCCATCTTTGGGCGGTAGATCCCGTACATGACCAAAACTAGCCAGCACGTGATAATCAGAACCCAGATATTTGTTGATTGTTTTCGCCTTTGCAGGGGACTCAACGACAACCACTTTCATGAAATTTTCCTGTTTACTGCCCAAGTAACGCCCCGGTACGGTTCGCAACGGCGCGCGAAACTGCAATTCCCGAGAGCAATTTGTCAATGGAAAGGTACTTGTGTTTACAGAAAAACTCTCATAGGTTGTATTAAATGTAATATTCAACCAAAAGAGAATTTCAAATGGCAGAGCATGATATTCAGCAAAATGGCGGAACTGACCCTGTGGAAATGCCTTTGATTAGCGCACAGGATGCGGCGGATTATTTATCCGAGATATTACCGCAATTGGCGCAGATCGCTCGAAATTCCGGCTTGGCGGAATTGGGTGAATTGATGGTGTTGGCGTCTAGTTTTGCGATCAATGCCAAAACCCAAGGCAAGCACTAGGTCGCGCTGGTGACCAGCCCGCCGGGCAGGCAAATCGCTAGTTCAGCCAATTCCAGCTCGATTAAAGCAGAGCTGCAAACCGCAATCGGCAAGCCACAGGCCCGCACCAATTCGTCCCGATGCACCGGGCTGGGCGATAGTAGGCCAAGGATCAAATCGCGGGCTTGATCCACGTCATTTTCGTCGCATGGCTCTACCGGGTGATCGCGATAGTCTGGTTCTTGTTCCTGCAATTGCGAACCCGAAAGGCCGTTTAATGCATCCAGGATATCAGCACTGGTCTCAATCAACATCGCGCCTTGACGGATTAGGCCATTGGCCCCGCTGGCTCGGGGATCAAGCGGGGAGCCGGGCGCAGCAAATACTTCGCGATTTTGTTCCAACGCATAGCGCGCTGTGATCAATGATCCGGAGCGCTTGGCTGCCTCGATCACCACGACACCTAGGCTCAGACCCGAAATGATCCGGTTGCGTCGGGGAAAATCCCGGGCGGTGGCGCGATGTCCCAAGGCTCGTTCCGAGACGATGGCTCCGCGCTCCAAAATCGCTTGGCGCAGTTCGGCGTGTTGGGCCGGATAGACATGATCCACGCCGCCAGCCACCACCGCGACCGTACCGCTCTCTAGCGAGCCACTATGGGCCGCTCCATCTATGCCGCGAGCCAGACCGGAGATTACCAGAATACCGGCTTGTCCCAACTCGCCGGCAATTTGACGAGCGAAGCGCATGCCAATGGCCGAAGCATTGCGTGAGCCGACAATGGCGCAGGTTTTTTGTGCAAACAGGGTGGGATCGCCCAACACCGACAAGATCGGTGGGGGTGGATCAATTGCGGCCAGTAATCGCGGGTAACTGGGATCACAAGCGGCCAGCATGGTTCCGCCCATTTGGTCCAAGGCGTCCATTTCTGCCTCTGCCATTTCGCGGCTAGGCATCGACAGGGGTTTGATCCGGCCACCGCGCCGGGCCAGTCGCGGCAATTCGGCCAAGGCATTGCTGGCAGAGCCATATCGGCGTAGCAGATCGCGAAAGGTAACTGGACCGACCCCAATGGTGCGGCTAAGACGTAGCCAGTCTCGTAATTCAGAATGGGACAGAGCGGTTGGGCGGTTCATTTTTTGTCTTTGGAGCCGAATTTTGGTTCTGTTCCGCTCATCAGCCGCCTGATGTTTTCAAGGTGGCGAAACGAGATCACCAACGCCATCAAGCCAACAAACACGGCCAGATCAGGCCGCCCCATGGCCAGTGCCAAGGCTGGTGCGCCATTGACTGCGATCAAGGCGGCCAGAGACGAAATCCGCATGGAAAACGCTACGATCAGCCAGATCACGCCAACGATCAGGCCGAGTTGCCAATCTGCGATGAATACACCGCCAAAGAACGTGGCCACGCCTTTGCCGCCCTTGAATTTGAGCCAAACCGGATAGCAATGACCGATCAGCGCGCACAGTGCAGCAAACATGGCGGTGACCAAGGTGGCCTCCGGCAGAAAGTGCAAAGCCAACCCATAGGCTGCTGCTGCTTTACCCGCATCCAGTAACACGGTGGCCAGCGCCAGATCTTTGCGCCCGGTGCGAAGGACATTGGTCGCGCCGATATTGCCCGAGCCGATCTGGCGAATATCGCCCGCGCCAAACCAACGGGTCAGCAAGATACCAAACGGCAACGAACCCAACAAGTATCCGCCAATCGCGGCCAAACCCCAAATCGGCAACATGCTTTCTCCTAACCGGCAAACAGGCCGTGACTGTCATAAACCACTTCACCGCCGACCAGAGTCGCGCTGGTTTTACCTTGCATGCGACGTCCGTCAAACGGTGTGTTCTTGGACTTTGACAGAAGCTGGCCCGCATCGCAAACCCACGGGGTATCCAGATCGAACAAGATCAGGTCGGCTGGCGCGCCACGCTCGATCCGCCCGCCGGGCAATCCCAGCAGATCAGCCGGGCTACTGGTCAGGCCGCGCAGCAGTTCGATCAGCGATATTTCCTCATTGTGGACCAAGGATAATGCCCCGCAAAGCAAGGTTTCCAACCCACAAGCGCCAGGTGTGCTTTCAGCAAACGGCAGGCGCTTTTCTTCGGCTGGCCTTGGATCATGAGCCGAGACAATGGCGTCCACGGTGCCGTCGGCCAGTGCCGCCACCAAAGCCCGTCGATCCGTTTCGGAGCGCAAAGGGGGGCACAAATTCGCAAAGGTTCGGTATTCGCCTACATCCATTTCGTTTAGGGTCAAATGGTGTACGCAAACCGAGCAGAATACTTCCAACCCTTTGGCTTTGGCCCCACGGATCATGGCAATTCCATCCGCCGATGAGACTTGATCAATCAGTAATTGCCCGCCGGTCATTTCGGCCAAGGCAATGTCGCGGGC
>JAJFFR010000230.1 GCA_021776555.1 Robiginitomaculum sp. | reverse complement strand
GGGTGCGGGCCAGCTTTTGATCGGCTCGATCGCTTCTAGCCGTTCGGCTAGGTGTGAAGCTAGGTCTTTGACTGGCCGGATTAACAGCAACGCCAAGAAAATCGCCAGTACAACCGCAGCCAATTGCACACCGGTCTCGGTGTTCAAGACCTGTTCCTGAAACCAATTGAGCAGTTTACTACTCAAATCCTGCGCGTCAGCCACCAATTCAGGTGAGACCAGTTCTTCTGTCTGGATATAGTTCATCTTTGGCACTATTAGTGGTTTTACTAGTCTTGTCGATATTGATCCATCTATTTAGGAGGTGTTTTTGCGCGGGTTTTGGTTGCTCATTCTCTACTTATCGATGGGAAGCGGCCGGGCAATGGCCGATGCAACTGCAATAGAGCTTGCCCAAAGCGCATACTTAAGTGGGCAATATGAACACTCCATCGAGCTGGTCGCAGCCTGTGCCGAGTTCGAATGCCTGGTTTTGCAGGCTGAAGCCCGCTTGGCTCGATACAGTTTAGGGCGCAGTCCGAATCCAATGCCAGAACTGGATCAGATCGAAACCTTGGCCCATCAGGCACTGGCTTTGCGGGATCAGGCGACCAAACCCCGATTGGCATTGGTCGCGGTGATCGGCTATCGGGCGCGCAATCGCAGTTTGTTTACCGGCCTGCGAAAGGGCTGGGCCGGGCAGGGTCGAAAACTAATTGATAAGATTTTGGTGCTGGCCCCCGAAGACCCTTGGTCTTACGCCATCTCGGCCAATTGGCATCTGGAAATTTTGCGACGCACTTCGACGCGCCGCGCCCGATTTGTCGGAGCCAGTTCAGCGCAAGGATTGGCTGATTGTGCCAAGGCACTGGCGCTAGCCCCAACCGATGCTGCCATTACCGGGCAATGTGGTCTGGCCTTACTGGCCGCCCGGCCAAAAGAACTGGAAGCCCCGGCGATCCACGCACTGCAACTGGCGGCGATTGCTCCGGCTGGCGGCGATATTTTTGCTTGCCTGCGGCAGGATCAGGCGGCTCGGGTATTATTGGTTCATGGGCAAAAGGGCGTCAAACCGGCGCGGCGGTTGGCTGTTGCGATTTTGTTGGGCCGGGAGGGTGCAAAGCGAGACAAGGCAAAACCAGCTACTGACTGGCCCAGACAATGCGAGCAATCCAATCCACTTGAGATCGCTCCAGAACCCGGTCCGGATATTCCGGGTTAAGGCTGGACAGCTCGATATGTTTGGCCGTCATGCGCCGCAATTCCTTGGCCATTACTTCACCCTCCAGTGTGCGGGTCACGACCCGGTCGCCGCGCCGTACACTTTCTTCGGGCGAGACGACAATCCGGTCGCCATCGCGAAACACCGGCAACATACTGTCCCCGGTGATTTCCAGCGCGTAACACCGCTCATTAGCCAGTCCCGGAAAGCGCACTTCGTCCCAACCGGTTCCAGCCGGAAAGCCGCTATCATCAAAAAACCCACCAGAGCCAGCTTGGGCCATTCCAAGCAGGGGCACTGGACGGCCGCTTTCGGCCCGCCCGTATGTTGAGCCGGAAAGCACGGCAAATTCTTCGAACCCGACCTGCGCCACGTCCAGCACTTTGGCAATGCTCTCGGTTGAGGGCCAACGGGGCCGACTATCGTTAGCTGTAAAGCGTTTGGAGCGATTAAACGTGGTGGCATCCAGACCCGCCGCTTTGGCTAATGCCGAAACGCTCATGCCGGTTTTGGCGGCCAGATTGTCCAAGCCGCGCCAGATTTGTTTGTGAGTCAGCATGGTCTGCTGTCCTCTGAAATTCCCCGATACCTGAGAATAAACACACATGAATAGGAATGTAAACCTATTTGTAGGTTTCAACTGCGTTTCCTGTCGGCGGAGATTTTCTGAAGCTGGCAAGCCGGTCCAAACCCGGTTATGGGTGGGGTAAGGAGCCAGAAATTCCGTGGATAAAATATATAGATTATGTCAGTTGGACGAATGGCAGGCTGCCGAAGCCCAAGGTCATTTGCTGCCCAATGCGGACGATCAGCGCGATGGTTTCTTGCATCTGTCTACGGCCGAACAAGTAGCGGTTACCGCGCAAAAATATTACGCACAGGTGCCGGATTTATTCCTGTTGGGCATTTCTGTAACGGCGATTGAACCGATTTTGCGCTGGGAAGGCTCGAGCGGCGGCGGGGCGGTCTATCCCCATGCTTATGGTGACGTACCCGTTTCGGCCATCTTATTTGCCAAACCGGTACCCCGGCATCAGGGGCAATATCAGTTCCCCCAAGGTTTATTCGAATGAGCCTGTTGCATCAATTGGCCCCCAAGGCTTTGCGATTGTTTGAGGCGGAGCGCGCTCACAAACTGACCTTGTTGGGGTTAAAAACCGGTTTGGGTCCGGCTCGGGCCGATGCACCTGATCCTATTTTAGCTAGTTCAGTGGCGGGTCTACAACTAGACAGCCCGATAGGTTTGGCCGCCGGATTTGATAAAAATGCCGAAGTACCTTTGGCGATGGCCGGGTTTGGATTTGGCTGGATCGAGTGTGGAACAGTGACCCCCTTGGCCCAAAGTGGCAATCCACGTCCGCGTCTGTTTCGTCTGCCGGCTGATAAGGCAGTGATCAACCGGCTTGGCTTTAACAATCAGGGATTGGGAGTATTCCAACGGAATTTTGCCGAAGCCCGAGAACGCGCCCCATTGGCTCGCATCGGGGCCAATATCGGAGCCAATAAACAATCTACTGACCGGGTGGCTGATTATTGTCTGGGGCTAGAAAAATTATGGGGCCTACCCAGTTGGTTCACCATCAACATTTCATCGCCCAACACGCCGGGCTTGCGCGACCTGCAAAGCGCTGATGCGCTGGATGAATTGCTGGCGCGAATTTCCGAAACCCGCCAGCGCCTAAGCGCCGATCAGCCCTCGCCGCCGTTTTTTCTGAAAGTTGCACCTGATCTGGATGAGGTGGAGATTGAGGATATTACCAGTGCCGCCTTGCGCCATGGCATTTCTGCCCTAATCGTTTCCAATACCACATTGGCTCGCCCCGAAGGTTTGCGCTCGCGTTATCGTAATGAAAGCGGCGGGTTGTCCGGCGCGCCCCTGTTTGCACCGTCCACACAGATTTTGCGACTGTTTCACCAGGCCAGCGCAGGTCGGCTGCCGCTCATCGGAGTGGGCGGGATCAGCAATGCGGATCAGGTCTGGCAAAAGATTGCAGCCGGGGCCAGTGCTGTGCAATTGTACTCGGCACTGATTTATCACGGGCCGGGTCTGGTCCAGACAATAAACAGGCAATTGGCGGCGCGATTACAGGCCGAAGAATATGCCTCAATCAATGATCTAGTCGGGACGGCTTGATCGGCTTTCCGGCTGCAATTGCGCGTTTCAAATTGGGCCAAGCCAGCGCCAAAGTGCCGCTTCTGGCGATGTAATAGGTCAGAAACGCAGCCCATACCCCTGCATTGCCATAGGCCGGAGCCAACCAGAAATCAAAGGCCAGATAGATAAAGACCGAGGCGAGGGCCGAGTTTCGCATGGCCGCAGAGCGGGTTGCGCCGACAAATATCCCATCCAACTGCCAAGTGGCCACGCCCAGCAACGGTACGGCGGCGCCCCACGGCAAAAAGGTCAAGGCGGCGTGCAAGGCTTCTTGGTCCTTGATCATGGCTTGCAAAACCATCGGCCCGGCCAATAGGGTCAGCACTGAACAAACAAGCGCACATCCGAGGGCAAATTCGGAAGTTAATCGCACCGCCCGGTTCAGATCAGCAACGGATTTACGGCCCACCGCCCGTCCGGTTTCGGCTTCAGCCGTATAGGCGAAGGCATCAAGCACAAAGGCCCATACGGTAATGAACTGTAACAATATCTGGTTGCCTGCCAGTATGGCATCGCCCTGCCGCGCCCCGGAATTGATAAACCACGTAAAGCCGACAATCATGCACATAGACCGAATGAATAAATCGCGATTGACCGCGACCAAATTCCAAAAGGGGACCCAATGAAAAATCAGACTGGGGCGCAACAAAGCCCGGCTGAAATGATAATTTTTCGAAATATGGCGGATCAGCAAACCCAAACCTAAGATCAGCGAAAGCCATTCAGCAATCGAGGTGCCAATCGCCACGCCGTCCGGTCCCCAGCCTAGGCCCAGTACAAACCACACATCCAACACCGCATTGGTAACGGCCAAAAAAATATAAATTACCATAACCAAACGGGGTAGTCCGGCTCCGATCAACCAACCGGTAACGGCAAACAAGGCAATGGCGGCTGGCGTGCCAAAAAACCGCCATCGGACATAGGATTTACCGACCGTTTCGGCGGCGTCCGATCCTTGCAGCACGCTAAAGGCCATTTCGCGTAAGGGTTGGTTTAACAGGACCACAATGGCCCCTAATCCCAAGCCCAACAAAGCAGAGCGCAACAACACCAGTTGGCTTTCGCGTATATTACCTGCCCCCAAGGCTTGGGCAACCAATCCGGTCGTGCTTTGGCGCAATGCGTAGGTGCCCCAATAAAAGATGCCAAACACTGCCGCACCCAAAGCGACCCCGGCTAGGTCCGCCGCATTGCCCGACAGGCCAATCACTGCTGTATCCACCACGCCGGCAAAAGGGATCAACCCATTGGCAAACACCAGCGGCCAGCTTTTGGACCAGACTTGGGACCGGGTCAGAACAGTTTGGGTCAAACCAATTTTCTCGAATTAGAGGAGAGTAAGGAGGTTGTCGGTTGGCCGTCCGATGGCGGCGGCATTTTGCGCGATCAGGATCGGGCGTTCGATCAGTTTTGGATGTTCGCACATGGCTGCGATCAATGAGGCTTCGCAATCAATATCAGCCAGTCCCAATTCTTTGTAAGCGGCTTCGCCTTTTCTCATCATGTCGCGAGCGCTGGACAGGTCCAACAGCTTGATAAGTTTCGCCAATTCATCGGTATTTGGCGGCGTTTCCAGATAGAGAAATAGCTCAAATTTGGCTTGTTTTTCTTCGAGCAAGGCCAAAGCAGCCCGGGACTTGGAACATCTGGGATTGTGGTATAAAATTAGGCTCATTGGGCTTCCCCCCGTAGATCTTCAACAGTTAAAATAGAGGTGGGAGGAGCGGGTATATCAGTTTCGTCCGGGTTGCTCGGTGCTGTTTCTATGTCGGGAATACAGGCCGGGTTGGTTTCAATCGAAGCATAAGGTTGGTCATAACAAACGACGAAGCGCAAAGCGGCACTCAAATTTGGTTTATAGCCATCTTCATCAACGGCTTGTTTTTCCAGCTCGTGTACGGCATTGCCCAAATCATCTACATCGCGGCGTAACCACGCTGAAAATGCATCAATATAGGAATTCCAGTCTTGGGCTGCATTTTCGGCCTGATCTGAGTCGCGGGCATGGCTGAGATGTATCATCGCAACCTGATGCCGCCCGGTCATAGCGAACACCCGCGCTGCGTGATAACGCAGGGTTCGAACTTCAGCCGGGCTGGCTGTATCGATATGAGCTGACAGCCAACTGACGATGGAGCCACCGGCTTCAAAGAAACATTTCTTGCTGGCTAAGGTGCGCCACCCGCCGTCCTCGAAATCGGCATAGCTCCAATTGGCGGTTTGCTGGTTCATGGTCGCGCCCAAGGTCTGGCAATCCGTCTCATAGGGTGCTGTGATGCCTGCCTCTTGGCTCAGGGCTGGAGTGAAAATTGCGGTGGTTATGACTGCCAAGCCGCTAAAAAGTGCCAGTTTCATGTTGTTGGATTCTCCGTGGCCAATTGGGCCAAAAGTCGATGGGCCGCCTCCAAATGCATTCGTTCAAACATCTGTCCGCTGATATTGATGGCACCTTTACCTGCATTCTTCTTGTAACTAAAGGCCCGAACAATCGCTTTGGCTTGTTTTATGGCATTTGCTGATGGCCCGAAGGCCAAATTGGCCGGTGCGATTTGGCTCGGATGGATCAGGGTTTTTCCGTCAAAGCCCATTGCGCGGCCTTGTCTGGCTTGCTTTGCAAACCCGTCTGCGTTGGAAAAATCATTAAAAACCCCATCCAGCGCCGACAGGCCAAAGGCTCTGGCGTGCAGAATGATCTGGCCAAGGTGGGCCAAAATGGGCGTCCGGGTTGGCGAGTTAGCGCAACGTAATTCATGAACCAGATCATTGGTGCCCGCGATCAAACCTACCAAACCCAAGGCTTTGCCTTGGCGGCAGATGGCGGCAAGATTAAGTAATCCAGCCGGCGTTTCAATCATCGCCCACAAAGCGGGAATGGGTTTTTGGGTGCCAGCCAGCGCCGCGCGCATTTGATCGTGGACGGCTTGTAGGTGCTGCGCCGTTTCCACTTTGGGGACCACCAGCGCGCCCGGTTGCTCGGTGCAAATGGCCCGAATGTCGGCTTGCCCTAAGGGGCTGCCATTGGCATTGATGCGAACCAGTACCGGACAAGGCACATCCTTGCGTTTGCGCAAGAATCGGATGACGGCGGCGCGTCCCATGTCTTTTTCTGGCGGGGCCAGGCCGTCCTCAAGATCAAGGATCAGGGCATCAGCGCCAAGCTGGCCCGCTTTGACCATGGCTTTTTGATTGGCGGCTGGAACAAAAAGAAAAGAACGTTGCATGGGATGATGCGCCTTGAGTCTAGGGGGTTGGCGGTGAAGTAGATTTTAGAAATTCCCACGCGACGGCCCGGGTGTCAAAATCATTACTGGTTGGACCCAATAGTTTTTTACGCTTTTGCTTGGCTTTGGAATTGTCTCTGGCTTTTTTGCCGGGCACACCATGACCGCCGCCTTTGATCTGGATCAGCTCGACGCCATGCCCGGTTTGACACCCACTGGCCCGGTGACGCAGTGGGTTTGTCCCATCATTACGATCCCGATTGAACATGGGAAACCGGGTCACCGGTCCCTGACATTGGTTGACGCTTTGCCAATGGGCAAAGCTATCCATGGCAGAGAGCACATCACCTCGGTTGTGACGAAAACCAACCCCGCCACCGGCCCACGGCATGAGCGGGTCGGCATCGCCATTGATCAACAGAACCGGGCCGGGTCGGGTCGGTTGGCAATGGTTCATACTGGTGGGCAGTCCGGCAATGATTGCCACGCCACCGGCAAAGGTCTGGCTGGCTTCGCACAACAGGCGCTGGGTCATCATCCCGCCATTGGAAACACCAATTAGATAAATTCGATTTGGATCGGCTTGGCCCTCGCGCACAAATTTTGCCGCCAAGTTGGTAAGAAACCCGACGTCATCGGGTTTTGGACCTTTGAACAATTCGACCCGTCCCGCGTCGCGTCCATCGTTCCAGTGACGTTCCAGACCGTCCGGATAGATCACGGCAAAGCCGCCCCGACGAGCCAATTGGTCAAACGAAAAACTACGTCTGGTCGCTTTGCTGGAACCACCACCGCCGTGCAGCACAAACAATAAGGGAACTTTCTTTCCTCTGATCCCGGAGGGGACATAGCTTTGCCAAGTTCGTACCTCGCCATTGTCCATGGTCAGGGTGTCGGCTCGCGCGCCGGGAGCCGCGAACAAGCTGGCCGTCATGATCAGGCACAGACAGAAACAAATTCGGGCGGGTGCAAAATGAGCCATTGGATTTTCCTTGTCGTCAGGTGGCTGATTGTAAGCCGATGCTGATGAAACGCAAACTAGGGATGCTTCCGGCGCTCCGCCGGATTTTGCGTGTAGGATGCCATGGTCATTGGGTTGGTTTTCTGGCAGACATAATTCATGAAAACGGTGCTGATGATCAATTCACAAGCGGCCAGCAGCCAGATCGGCGGCTCGGCGGGCGATTTTGCCCTCAAAAGGCTTGGCATCAATGTGATCTTTCTGCCCACCCTGTTGGTGGGGCGGCACCCCGGCTGGGGCGATCCGGGGCGGGTCGACATCAGCGCAGACGATCTTTCCACCTTGTTTCTTGCCGTGCGCGATCAAGGACTATTGCCAAAGATTGATGGTATTTTGACCGGGTATTTTCGCTCGGTGCGTCAGATCACGGCGGCTTGCGCGATGATTGATCAGGTGCGCGAAGCCAATCCAAGCGTGTTAGTGGCGGTGGATCCGGTGATGGGTGACGAGCCGGACGGGTTATATGTTCCAGACGCCGTGGCGCAGGGGCTGGCTCGGGATCTGGTTCCCAAAGCCGATCTAATCACCCCCAACTGCTGGGAATTGGAGCATCTGACCGACCGGACCTTATATGATGACACCACGGCAATAGAAGCGGCGCAATCACTGGTCCCGGACTGGGTGTTTTTAACTTCATCTTGCAGTTCTGCATCGGCCCCGGACAATCTGGTCCATCTGGCAGTTGGCCCGACAGAAAACTGGAAGGTTGAAGTTCAGAAATTGGCCGAAGTGCCCAAAGGCACCGGCGATTTGCTGGCTGCATTACTGCTCGGTCGGCAATTGCTCGGTCAATCGCCGCGCAATGCATTTGAATCGGCCATTGACGGGGTGCAGGGCGTGCTGGCCGAAGCCAGACGATTACGGACCGATGAATTGCCGCTGGTCGCAGCGCAGGACCGAATGGTCGCGCCGCGTTCGCGAATTACTGCCCGCCCACCAGATATTCGCACCCGGCAATCGCGCTGGGTGGCCGGGGTGGATGGTTGTCCCGGTGGCTGGTTGGCGGTGCTGCTTGATGTAACCGGGCAAAAAACGCCGGTGGTTCGGCCACTTTTATCATTCTGGGATGTGTTGAGCCTGCCCGAGCAACCCCAAAAAATTGCAGTGGACATGCCGATCGGTTTTCCGACTGTGGCAAAACCCGGTGGGCGAAAGTGTGAACGATCAGCCCGCAAAAAACTGGGAGGACGCAGCTCGTCAGTTTTTTCTGCACCGTGTCGCGCCGCTCTGATTAAATCAAAATACGAAGAAGCCAGCCGGGCCAATGTAGCTAGCGGTGACGGCGCGCCCAAGATCACCAAACAGAGCTTTGGCCTATTTCCAAAAATGCGCGAGATCGACACGCGCATCTCCCCAGACCTGCAAACTCGGGTTTTTGAAACCCACCCGGAGCTGATCTTTACAACGATCCGCTCTGGCCAGCCGTGCCAACATTCTAAAAGAACCAGCGAGGGACTGGAGGAACGCAAAGGCGAATTATGCAGCATTGGGTTTGCTGATGATTTTTTAGATCAGGCCTTGCCGACCAATGTCAAAGCGGCCCGCGATGATTTGCTCGATGCCTGCGCTTGCGCATGGGTGGCACAACGAGCTTTGCTGGGCGCCGAAAAATCATATCCAAAAAAACCAGAAAAAGACGCGCGCGGGCTGGAGATGGTAATCCGGGTTTAGTTCAAAACGTCGCGTTGACTTGGCCAGACAGAAGCGTAGATTCAGCACTGCTTCGCTTTTCATATGAAGTGAAAATTGGAAAAGGGCAGGGTATGAGTTCAGGTTGGAATGATCTAAGGCCAATGTCGCCATTTACCACCATCTGGCGCTGGCATATCACCATGGTTTTATCCATTTTGCACCGCGCCACTGGCGTGATACTGGGTGCGGGTTCTTTGTTGATTGTTGTTTGGCTGGCTGCCTTGGCGGCGGGTGAAAAACAATATGTTCACGTGATGGAAATCTTGGCCAGCTGGCCGGGGCGTGCTGTGCTGTTTGCCTTTTCGCTGTCCCTGTTTTTTCATCTGCTGAACGGTGTGCGTTATCTGGTCTGGGATAGCGGTCATGGCTTTGACAAACAAACCGCTAACCGCACGTCTTGGTTGGTGCTGGTTTTGGCTGTTGTACTGACCTTGGGATTGTGGACCGCCGGATATTGGATGTTCGAGGTTTTTCCCGGCCAGAAATCCCATTAGGAGACGACTGATATGGCTCGATATCAAACCCCACGCGCGAAAATTACCGGTCTGGGTGCTGCCGGGCACGGCGCGCACCATTATCTGGTGCAACGGGTAACCGCAATTGTTCTACTCGTGCTCATTCCGCTGGTGCTGCTGTCGTTTCTGGCGGCGTTTTCCAGTGGCTATGAAGCGGTACGTATTTGGGTTGGCAGCTTGTTTGGCGCCACCAGCTTGCTGGCCTTGATGAGTGCCATGTTCTGGCATTTGCGCCTTGGGGTGCAGGTGGCACTAGAAGATTATTTTGGCGGCACAGTTCGGATGTTGCTGTTGCTGGTAAATACATTTGGTTGTTTTGTTTTGTGGCTGATCGCCGTTTTGTCGATCCTCCGGGTCTTTTTTGAAGGGTAGTTTGGATGAGCGCGTATAATTGGATCGATCACAAATATGACGTGGTTGTTGTGGGCGCTGGCGGTGCTGGATTGCGGGCCGCATTGGGCGCGGCGCAAGCTGGCTTAAAAACTGCCTGTGTCACCAAAGTGTTTCCAACCCGCAGCCATACGGTGGCGGCGCAAGGCGGCGCGGCGGCCTCGCTGGGCAATATGGGTGAAGATAGCTGGCGCTGGCATATGTATGACACGGTCAAGGGTTCTGACTGGCTGGGTGATCAGGACAGTATCGAATATCTGTGCCGTCATGCCCCCGATGCCATTTATGAGCTGGAACACTGGGGCATGCCGTTTTCGCGCACCGAAAAGGGACAAATCTATCAGCGCGCCTTTGGTGGAATGACCACCAATTTTGGCGAAGGCGCAGCGGCGCAACGCACCTGTGCAGCTGCCGACCGGACCGGGCATGCCATGTTGCATACCCTGTATGGCCAATCCTTGCGTCATGATGTGGATTTCTTTATCGAGCATTTTGCACTTGATCTGATGATGGATGATGAGGGTGCCTGTCGCGGCGTGACCTCTTGGCAATTGGACAATGGCGATCTGCACCGGTTCACCGCGCAGACGGTGATTTTGGCGACTGGCGGCTATGGCCGCGCGTATTTCTCTTGCACATCGGCTCATACTTGTACCGGCGATGGCGGCGGCATGGTTTTGCGGGCTGGTCTGCCCATGCAAGACATGGAGTTCGTGCAATTCCACCCGACCGGCATTTATGGGGCTGGCATGTTGATCACCGAAGGGGTGCGCGGCGAAGGTGGCTATCTGGTCAATTCCGAAGGCGAACGGTTTATGGAGCGCTATGCGCCGTCGGCCAAGGATCTGGCTTCACGTGATGTGGTCTCACGGGCTATGACGTTGGAAATCCGCGAAGGGCGCGGCGTTGGTGAGCGCAAGGATCATATTTATTTGCATCTGGATCATCTCGATCCGGAAATGGTCTTGAAACGTCTGCCGGGTATTGCCGAAAGCGCCGAGATTTTTGCCGGGGTTGATGTAACCAAACAGCCGATCCCGGTACTGCCAACCTGTCATTACAATATGGGCGGTATTCCGACCAATTTCCACGGCGAGGTTGTCACCAAAAAGGGCAAAAATCCTGATGCAGTCGTACCCGGCTTGATGGCGGTGGGCGAGGCGGCTTGCGTATCCGTACACGGGGCTAACCGGTTGGGGTCCAATTCATTGACTGATCTGGTGGTATTTGGCCGAGCCGCCGGTTTGCGCTGCGGTGAAACCATTACCCCCGGTGCGACTAGCCGTGATCTGCCCTCTACTGAGCCGCATCTGGCTAGGCTGGATCGGCTACGCAATGCCGATGGCGGCACCCCAACTTCCGAGCTGCGATTGAACATGCAGCGCATCATGCAGGACCATTGCGCGGTGTTTCGCACTGGTGATGTCTTGAAAGAAGGCTGCAGCGCCATGGCATCGGCCAGCGCCGCTCGCGATGATCTGAAAGTTTCTGATCGCTCGATGATCTGGAACACCGATCTGATGGAAACGCTGGAGTTGGACAATTTGATGGGCAATGCCATGACCACCATCTATGGCGCAGCCAATCGCGAGGAAAGCCGGGGCGCCCACGCCCGCGAGGATTTTCCAGATCGTGATGATGACAAATGGATGCAACACACTTTGGCTTGGTTTGATGACAAAAAGGTCAAATTGGGCGATCGCCCGGTACACACCTTCACCATGACCGACGAGGTCGATTACATCAAACCCAAAGCGCGGGTGTATTGAATATGGAAGCGCCCAATTCGAATGATCCGTCTTTTCTCTCACGCCGGGCTGCATTGGCGGCTTTACTGGGTGTGCCGGTCGCGGCTTGCGAGAGCATTGATCCGGCCATATTGGGCGCGGTGCTGGGTTCGGCCTCGGGGTTGAGCCAAAGTGAGGCAGCGCAAGGCATTCGAGCCGCATTGTCCAAGGGCGTATTGCATGCCTTAGGCATTGTCGGGCGATCTGGCGGATTTTTGAACAATCGGTTGATCCATATTCCATTGCCCGGAAAACTGCGCGATGTGCAATCCACCTTGGCCAAAGTGGGTGCGGCTGGTTTATTGGACAATTTGGAAGTCAAATTAAACCGGGGGGCTGAGATGGCCGCTCCGGTAGCCAAAAACATCTTTATAGATGCCATAACGGGCTTAAGCGTGTCGGACGCGGTTGCCATCGTGCAGGGGCCGAATGATGCGGCGACCCGCTATTTGCAGGACCACACTACATCTTCGCTAACTCGGCTGTTTACGCCGATGATGCAGGACGCATTGGCCGATACCGGCGCGCTTCGTTTGCTCGACGATGTGGCGGGCCAGTTAAAAGCCGTACCGTTTGCTCCCAAATTAGCTAACAATGCCCGCTCTGATTTGATCGGTCATGGGGTCAAATATGGGCTGTCTGGCGTATTTCATTATATCGCCGCCGAAGAGGCAGCCATTCGGGCCGATCCAGCCAAACGAACCTCAGAAATTTTACGGCGGGTATTTGGCTATGTTTGATGCACGGGACATTTCCAGTATTTCTGTCCCCGGCCTTGAGCTGGGGTCCAGAACCCTTGCCAGTGAAAACTGGACCCCGGCTCAAGGCCGGGGACCGGTGCGGTTCGTAAGGAATAACGACAAACTAATAAGCCACAAAACAAGGCCCGTAAAATGGCACAGTTAACTCTGCCCAAGAACTCGAAGATCACCAAAGGCAAGCATTGGCCAGCCCCGGACGGGTCTGACTCGGCCCAAGTAAAAACTTTTCGGGTCTATCGCTATGACCCGGACACGGGCGACAACCCGCGTTGGGATTTGTTTGATGTAGATGTCAGCAAATGCGGTCCGATGACCTTGCATGTGCTGATCTATATCAAGGATGAAATTGACCCAACCTTAAGTTTTCGCCGCTCGTGCCGCGAAGGGATTTGCGGTTCGTGCGCCATGAACATTGATGGGCGTAATACCATTGCCTGTACCAAGGGTCATGGCGATCTAAAAGGCAAAGGCGGTGTGATCTCGATCTCGCCCTTGCCGCATCTGGCCGTGGTTAAGGATTTGGTGCCTGACCTGACCGATTTTTATGCCCAACACGCCGCAATGGAGCCATATCTTCGGACCACCACGCCGGAGCCACAAACAGAATGGCGCCAAGCCCCCGAAGACCGGGACAAGCTGGATGGCTTGTATGAGTGCATTATGTGTGCTTCGTGCTCGACGTCTTGCCCCAGTTATTGGTGGAATGGCGACAAATATCTGGGTCCAGCTGCCTTGTTGCAAGCCTATCGCTGGCTGATCGACAGTCGGGACGAAGCCACTGGCGAGCGTCTTGATGCGTTGGAAGACCCGTTTCGTCTGTATCGTTGCCACACCATCATGAATTGCACCCAAGTTTGCCCCAAAGGTCTAAACCCGGCCAAGGCCATTGGTGAGATCAAAAAAATGATGCTGGAACGGGTGCTGTAAGCGAGTTGTTGAACTTATTCAGTAACGGCCAGTTGTCCGGTAACGATTTGCCGGATCATGGCAGTGGCTTCTGCCGCGCTTTTGGGTAAGAACTCAGGTAAAACCGGTCGCCCAAAGTTTAATTCAAATAGGCTTTTCCGTTTATTCAATAATTCGTGAAATAACGTAACATCACGCAATTCAGTATTCAAAACACAAAATAAATAATACAAAACCGAATTCACGCCAGTCATATGTACCGGAACAATCGGTGCATCATATTTGCGGGCCAGTGAGGTTGCGGTGCTGGCCCATGGTTTTTCAACCAAGCCGCTCAAAGTCCATTTGGCCAATGTGCCGGACGGAAACAGAACCACACAGCGTTCGTCGGTCATGGCTTGTCGGAACGAGGTCATGGTTAGCCGGGTTTTTTCGCGGCTACGTTTGTCTAGCACCCACTCGACGGGAATAATAATGTCGTCGGCCTTGGGCACCACCCGCAAGGCATCGGCGTTGGCCATAAAGGTAAGGTCAGGCCGACGTTCGCGCAAAGCATCAAACATGGCAATACCATCGGCCAGACCGGTTGGGTGATTGCCGATGATGACAGCGCGGCCTTCGGCCGGAACATGATCGAGACCTTGGCTATTTACTTGCAGGTCCAACAAGTTGGAGACATGACCAAATGCATCAAACCCGGATTGATCCGCCACCCGGTCCGCCATGGTTCGTGCTGCGTCATAGCCCAGCATTTTGTATAGAACCGGTTGGATCAGCGGCCACAGAAACGGAATGGCTTGTAGTTTGGTGGCTCGCTCCAAAATTATTTCATCAACGATATGCATGCCGTATCATGACCATGCGAAGCTGGTTTTGACAAGCAGGATCGTAGCAGTCAAATTGCCGCAAAAGGGTCATACAAATTGCCTTTTGCGGCCATGAGGCATAGGCAAAAGCGGTGCAATTCAAATTTGCCTAAGGAAAAACCATGTCCGATCTAAAACAAAATATCTCCATGATGCGTTCACCCGGTATCAAATTACTGCTGGTTTGCGGGTTGGCCCTGATCATGACCATTCCCGCTTTATTTGTATTTGGCATCGTGTTTGATCGTTCCAGTCGGGCCGAAACCACCCGATCCGAAATCGCCTCGGCCGCCGGGGGGCCACAAAATGTTATCGGCCCGGTCTTGGCTGTACCGGTCGAGGTGCAAAACAAGGATGGAGATTGGCGGGTGGCGGATACCCTATTGTTGTTTGCCGAGCACGGCAGCATTAGTGCCACATTGGATGTGAGCACTCGTAAAAAATCACTTTATGCGGTGCAAGTATATGGAGCCGATCTGGATATTGCCGCCCATTTTGACTTGGCTGCTTTGAAATCAATCTCTGATTCTCGCCGCAGATTGGTACTGGACAAAGCTCAAGTGCTGGTCGGCGTCAGCGATCTTCGTGGCGCGTTGGGTGATGCATGGCTGGAAAGTGCGGGCAGCGGCAAGCGCAAGTTTGCTCCCTTTTCGGGCGATCTGTCGCTAAACGCTGTGGCCGACGTGTGGCAAGAAGATCATGCTCGCTCGCGGAACCTCAA
>JAJFFR010000229.1 GCA_021776555.1 Robiginitomaculum sp. | reverse complement strand
GCTCCAGCTGAGGATCAATACCGTGATGCAGTGGCCGCGTTGAAACGTTATAATGTACGGCTTGCAGCCGGAAACGCCACGTTTGATGCGCGACCAGATAATCTGATGGCAGTGCTGGACCGGATCGCACTTGATATTGGCGCAATGTCAGCCGAGTTGGATGACCGGATTGATAACCGGCATAAGACCCTAGGCCTGCTCGATTTTAAGGCTGATAAAATTTTCTATCGGGTCAAGGGCAGCTCTTACGCCTATTTTATGGTGTTGCAGGCCTTGCGCGAGGACTTTTCAAAGGTGATTGAGGATCGCCAAACTGCCGGGTTATATGCTGAAATGTTGGCGGAGCTGCACCGTGCTGCCATTATGCAGCCGTTGGTGGTCAATAATGGCACGGTTTCCGGGCAGGCCTTTCCCAATCATTTGGCCAATCAGGGGTTTCATCTGTTGCGAGCCAGAACCAAAATGCGCGAGATCACTGACGTTTTACGCAAATAACCTTGCGAGCCGGGTCCAGGATCGCTATTTGCCAGAAGTATCCTGCCTCAGACAGGCCTGCTATGAGAGAGACCCATGTTTATTGAAACCGAAGCCACACCGAACCCCTCCGTCTTGAAATTTATGCCGGGGCGTGAGGTTTCTCCGGATGCTGCGTTGGATTATCGAGATGAAGCTGCGGCTGAAAACTCACCATTGGCGCTGGCGCTGTTTGCCCAAGGCGATGTGGCTGGCGTTTTTCTGGGTCCGGACTTTGTCTCGATTACCAAAGCGCAGGAAGTTGATTGGCAACAGGTAAAACCTGCTTTGCTTGGGGTGATCATGGATCATTTTCAATCCGGTGCGCCGGTGGTTGATGGGGCAAATGTTGATGAAAACGGTCAGGAATATGAAGGCGAAACTGCCGAAATCGTGAAACAAATTCGTGAATTGCTTGATACCCGGGTGCGCCCTGCGGTGGCCCGAGATGGCGGTGATATTGTGTTCCAGCATTTTGATGCAGACAGTGGACGAGTGTTTTTGCATATGCGCGGCGCGTGTGCCGGGTGCCCAAGTTCATCTATGACCTTGAAGCACGGCATTGAAAATCTGTTAAAACATTATGTGCCAGAAGTAAGCTCCGTCGAACAGGCAAGTTAGACCGTTCAAACAGGCCCGTTCAAAGAAGACAGAATAAAGAGGAGAGGGCAAAATGGATCATCCGATATCCGATGCCGCGTTGGACCAGATATTCCGTGAAGCGCGAACCGCCAATGCTTGGCTGGAACAAGATGTGCCGGAGGTTTTAATCCGGGCGATGTATGATCTGACCAAAATGGGCGCAACGAGCGCTAATATCTGTCCGGCCCGCTTTTTGTGGATCCGCTCAAAAGAGGCCAAAGAGAAGCTGAAACCTTTGGTCATGGAAGGCAATGTGGCAAGCATGATGAGCGCTCCGTGGACCGTGATCATTGCTTGGGACGAACAGTTCGAACAACAAGTTCCGAAATTGTTTCCGCACAATCCTGAAGCCAAAAACTGGTTTTCTGACCCGGATGCTCATTTTGACGCGGCCTTTCGCAATGGCACTTTGCAAGGTGCCTATTTGATGATGGCGGCCCGGGCGTTGGGGATTGATTGCGGACCGATGTCTGGCTTTGACAAAGCTGGTGTGGAGGCCGCTTTTTTTGCCAATGATCCAAAACGCAAACATTGGAAAGCCAATTTTATCTGTGCGCTGGGTCATGGCGATGATAGCGCCATATTCGGGCGCTCGCCGCGACTGTCGTTTGAAGAAGCGTCGGATATTCTGTAAAACCCAATGACGCTGCTGGCGATCAACACCTGCGAAAACAATTGTGCTGTTTTGGTCCGAACCCAAGCCGGGGATACTTTATGTACCATAGAGATGCGAACCGGCCATGACCGGGCGTTGGCCGAACTAACCCAGCAAACCCTGCAAGCGGCTGATGTTTCACCACAAAGTATTGAGCGAATTGCGGTCAGTGTCGGGCCGGGTAGTTTTACCGGCGTTCGGATCGGCGTGGCCTTTGCCCGGGCCTTGGCCTTGAGTTGCTCGGCTGAAATTGTCGGGGTTCAGTTGCTAGAGGTTTTGGCCACGCAAGCGCTGACCAGTGGGGCTGAACTTGGTGTGGGTCTGCGCGATATTGGGCGGAGACAGCTCGGTTGGTGCGCGATTAGCCCAAAAGGCATGGAGCAGCCGCCAATTGTTTGTGAACCGGGGCAATTGCAACGCGAGGTACGGACCTTGGCGGCAGGTCGATCTTGGGCCGCGTTTGGGGATTCAAATTGCGGGTTCGAGCCGGTCAAAGGCCGCCCGCAAGTGTCCATGACCAGCTTGGCTGAAATGGCACAAGCGGCGGACTTGGACGCTAACCCGGCAGTACCATGGTATGGCCGGGCGCCAGATGCCAAATTACCGGGTGGGATTGATCCATGGGCGTAAGAGCCAAAATTGTCGGGCCTGAACAGGCGGAGCGGCTCGCCAAAATTCATGCCCGTTGTTTTGAAGCATCATGGTCGATCAAAGAGTTTGCCAAATTGCTGGAAAACCCTGCGGTGCAAGCAATTGTTTTAGTTGAAGACGACCGAGATACCGGCTTGGCCCTGCTGCAAAATTTGGCGGGGGAAACCGAAATTCTGACCTTTGGAATTATTCGGGCGCGGCGGGGCAATGGCATGGGCTATCGACTATTGCAGGCAATTTGTGATCTAGCCCGGGCTGGGTCCTCTCGTTCGATTTTTCTGGAAGTTTCCAAGAACAATCAAGCTGCCACGCATCTATATGCCGGGTTCGGATTTGAACAGGTTGGCGTGCGCCAAGATTATTATGCAGACGGCAGTGATGCAATTATCTGTCGTTTGAGCCTGTTGGACTGATCTTAACGGGCCAGACAATATAGACACTGACCTAGTAATGAGACTAAATATCAATTGCAGCATTGGCCCCTAGCCAAGACAGTTTGCTGTTGAGCAAGGTTTCGGAGTCCGAATTGACATCATCGTTGGAAAAATTATGTGAACAACGCGGCATGCGGATGACCGAGCAAAGGCGGGTCATTGCCCGCGTGCTTTCAGAAGCAGTCGATCACCCCGATGCGGAAGTGTTGTACCGACGGGCCAGCCGACTAGACCCCAATATCTCATTAGCGACCATTTATCGGACCGTGCGCTTGCTAGAAGAAGCCGGGGTCATTGAAAAGCATGACTTTGGTGATGGCCGCTCGCGATTTGAACCGGTTCCTGATGATCATCATGATCATTTGATTGATGTGAATACCGGCGAGGTCATTGAATTTGTTGATGATGAAATTGAGCAATTGCAAGAAAAAATTGCCAAGAAATTAGGCTATCGTCTGGTTGATCACCGGCTTGAGCTTTATGGAAAAAAACTGACTGAGAAATGAAAAAATCAAACACTCCCCCCAAACGCGTTCTGGTGAAAACCTGGGGCTGTCAGATGAATGTGTATGATTCCGAACGGATGAGTGACATTTTGCATCCCATGGGATTTGAAGACACAGACAATGCAGAAGACGCAGATCTGGTGGTGCTGAACACCTGCCATATTCGCGAAAAAGCCGCCGAGAAAATTTACTCGGAACTGGGTCGCTTGCGTAAAATCAAAGCCGAACGCAAAGCGGGTGGTTTGCAAACCAAAATTGCCGTGGTCGGTTGCGTTGCCCAAGCCGAAGGATCTGAAATTTTGGCACGCGCGCCGGTGGTTGATCTGGTATTGGGTCCGCAAAGCTACCACAAACTGCCTGAAATGTTGTCCGGTCTGGAAACCAGTGGGCCAGACAGCGCACGAACTGTGTTAGCCACGGATTTTGATGTGAACGAGAAGTTCGAGCAATTGCCCAAAAAACGGGTGGCCGCTGGCCCCACCGCTTTTTTGACGGTTCAAGAGGGTTGCGATAAATTTTGTACCTTTTGTGTGGTGCCGTATACTCGGGGGGCTGAGCATTCACGAACAACCGATGAAATTAGTGCAGAAGCGCGGGCTTTGGTGGCAAATGGTGTGCGCGAAATTACCCTGTTGGGCCAAAACGTGAATGCTTGGGCGGCGGTTGCACCAACCGGAGTGGATGAAACTTGGGGCTTGGCTGAGCTGTTGGCCCATCTTTCTAAAATCGACGGGTTGGACCGGCTGCGCTACACCACGTCGCATCCACGCGATATGGATGCCGAATTGATTGCGGCGCATGGTGCGTTGCCAAAATTGATGCCGTATTTGCATCTACCGGTGCAATCAGGTTCCAACCGGATATTGCAGGCGATGAACCGCCAGCATACCATTGAAGAATACTTTTCCAAAATTGCTGATATCCGCAAAGCTCGGCCAGACATTGCCTTGTCTGGAGACTTCATTGTTGGCTTTCCCGGCGAAACCGATCAGGATTTTGAAGATACGCTGCACTGCATCCGTGAAGTTGGCTATGCATCGGCTTATTCGTTCAAATACTCGCCGCGCCCCGGTACGCCGGGGGCCGGACTGGAAGGTCAAGTGCCGGAACCCATACAATCCGAACGCTTGCAACGCTTGCAAGCCTTGGTCTGGGAGCAACAATTGGCTTTTAATCAGGCTCAGGTTGGAAAGGTTTTACCGGTCTTGCTGGAACGAGCTGGACGACATAAGGGGCAACTTGGCGGTCGGTCCGCCTATTTGCAAAGTGTACACGTGCAAGCGCCCGCCGAACGTATCGGACAAATTGTGGATGTGCAGATTGTCTCTGCCTCTAATAACGCCCTATCTGGGCAATTGGTGAGCGCCGAATGACCACAAAAACCAAACCAAACGCACTTGTTTTGACCTTTGGGGACAATGCCGCCCTTCGTACCTTGTGTGGGATAAACCACAATAATTTAGCCATGATCGAGCGCGCGTTTTCGGTCCAAATGCAAGCGCCGGGTGGCAAAATCACCATTGAGGGCGCGGCGGCTGATGTCGCATTAGCTGGCAATGTAACCGAACGTCTGTATGCATTGGCTGAACAAGGCGAAACAATAGGCGAGCCACAAGTGCGCGCCGAATTGTCATTTTCTGGGTCGGGTGCTGCCAAGCCGAAGCTGGATCAAATTCAATTTGGATCGGGTCGGCGAAAAATCATTCCGCGAAACCCATCACAGCAACTTTATTTGCAAGCCTTAAAAGACCAATCGGCCGACCTGGTTTTCGGAATTGGTCCAGCCGGTACCGGCAAGACCTTCTTGGCGATCGCCTATGGGGCCAGCCTATTACTGGCTAAACAAGTTGACCGATTGATCGTGGCGCGCCCAGCATTGGAAGCCGGTGAGCGTTTGGGCTTTTTGCCCGGTGATCTCGAAGAAAAAGTAGACCCATATATGATCCCAATTTGGGATGCCTTGAACCAGACCATCGGGCCTGAAAAAATGAGTCGGCTCAAAGAGCAGGGCAAAATTCAGATTGCCCCGTTGGCCTTCATGCGCGGGCGGACACTGGCTGATGCCTATGTGGTGCTGGACGAAGCACAAAATGCCACCATCGGCCAAATGCAGATGGTGCTGACCCGGTTGGGCGAAGGTGGGCGGATGATTGTCACAGGCGATCCGGATCAGTCTGATCTGCCACGGGGCTTGGAATCAGGTTTGTCCCATGCGGTTCGCATTCTGGCCGGGGTTGAGGGAATTGCCCAACACCGGTTTTTTGCATCCGATGTGGTCCGCCACCCTCTGGTTGCCCGAATTGTGCGTGCCTATGCAGCAGATCGAGACGATCAACCGGCACCATGACAACAGACAAACATATTGACCTGATAGAGCTGACCATCGAAGTGGTAAGCTGGTCAGATGAAATAGATGGGTTGGCCAATTTGCTGGAAGGGTGTTTGGTGCAGACCCTGCGGATTGTGGGTAAGCCATCCACTGGCACCGTATCAGTTTTGTTGACCCATGATGAGCGTATGCGCGGCCTCAATCGTAATTTTCGACAAATTGACCGGCCGACCAATGTGTTGTCGTTTCCGTCCCCTGAATTTCCTGGCGCACCATTGGGTGATATTGCGCTCGGGTTTGAAACCTGTTCGCAGCAGGCGCAAGATCGCGACATTTCCTTAACCGATCATTTGTGCCATTTGTTTGTACATGGTGTATTGCATCTGCTTGGGTTTGAGCACAGTGAAGCCAGCGCAGCGACGCAGATGGAACAGATGGAAAGCGCCATATTGACCGCCCTTGGGCAAAACGATCCGTGGAAGGATGAAGACGGCAATGAACGGTGAATCGCAAAGTAGGTCGCTTGGTTTTTGGCAAGCGATTGCCCACCGGCTTGGTTGGGTTGCTAGTTCCTCACCAGAGCTGGACGAGGCGGCACAGGAATTGGTCGATAATGCTTTGGCCTTTGATCACTTGCGGATTGAGGACATTATGGTGCCTCGGGCCGACATCAAGGCCACGGATATTGAAACGGATGTAAAAGATCTGGTTAAAGAGTTTATTGCTGCGGGACATTCGCGCTTGCCGGTTTATCGCGGGAATTTAGATGATCCATTGGGCATGGTGCATATCAAGGACTTGCTGCCGTTGCTTTTGCCCGGCAACAAGCCAAAGCCAGTTGCTTTGAAGTCCATCACTCGGGACGTATTGTTTGTCCCGCCTTCGATGAATGCAGATGATTTGTTGGTTCGGATGCAAAAAACCCGGGTTCATATGGCACTGGTGGTTGACGAGTATGGCGGGACGGACGGTCTGGTCACACTGGAAGACCTGATCGAACAAATTGTCGGCGATATTGAAGATGAACATGACACCGATGTGTTGATGTTGAAAAAAACTGGAGCAGAGTGTTGGGAAGCCAGCGCCCGCATCCCAATTGATGAATTGGAAGCGGCCATTGGCGCTCGCCTTCGTATTGATCAAGATGATGATGTGGAAACTTTGGGTGGCCTAATTTTCACCATGTCCGGGCGAGTGCCAGCGGCGGGTGAAGTGTTGCGCCATGGTGCCGGGTTTGAATTTGAGATCGCCCGGGCTGACCCGAGGCGGATTTTATCATTGATCGTGCGCCGTGCTGACGCGCAGGATTTGGCGCAAAAATCATGAATATGGTGATTGGTTCACCGGACGAATCTATTTTACGAAAGCCCGCCTATTGGCTGCGGGGCCGTTCCAAATGGCCAGCGCGGCTTTGGGCTTTTGGGTTGGGTGTCCTTTATGTAGGCGGCCACGCCCCCTATTTTTTGTGGCCCGCATCTATGGTAGCAATTACTGCCTTGACTTGGCTGCTGGATGGTGCGGCAAAAACTGCACGGCCGATCCGAAATGGCGCGTTTGTTGCGTGGTATTTTGGTCTCGGGCAGTTTCTGGCTGGCATGTACTGGATTGGATTTGCTTTTATCGAGCGCGGCCCGGCTTTTGTGCCGATCATGCCACTCGCAGTATTTTTGTTGGCCGGTGGGCTGGCCCTATTCTGGATGGCGGCCGGGGCAATCGCCATGCGGTTTTGGTCGCGTGGGGCCAATCGAGTTTTGCTGTTTGTCTGTTGTGTGTTTGCGGCGGAATGGTTGCGCGGGCATATTTTTACCGGCTTGCCGTGGAATATACCGGGTTTGGTCTGGCCCGCCGGGGGCATGATTTCGCAAAGCGTATCTTGGTTGGGGGTTTGGGGGTTGAGCTTGCTCACCTTGTTGGCCTTTGCCGCACCGGCCGCTTTGCCTTGGTCGCGAGATGGATCATTGGCTCGTTCCATCCCGGCCATTGGTTCTTTTTTGTGTTTTGCCATTTTGTTTGGCACAGGGCTGGCTCGTCTGGATGCGGCAGAAAACCAACTGGTTCAGGGGGTCCGGCTGCGGGTCATTCAGGCCCGCATTGATCAATCTGAAAAATGGGACCCTGCGAACCGCCAGATGATGATCGACCATTATCTTGGTTTAACCGCAGCACCCGGCTTGGGCAGTATTACGCATCTGATTTGGCCGGAAGGCGCATTACCGATTCTATTGCTGGAAAGCCCGGACGTGCTCGAGCAAATGGCGGCCCGGCTGGCTGATGGGCCGCTCTTGTTGACCGGAGTTACCCGCCGTGAAGTAGACAGTAATGAGCAGATATTGTTTCGTAATTCATTGGCAGCACTGTCGTTTCGCAACGGTACACCGGCCTTGGAGATGGTCTATGACAAACACCATCTGACGCCATTTGGGGAATACCTGCCATTTGGGAATTTTCTGGCAAAATCGGGCATCAAGGCGCTGACCCCATTGGGTGGTGGGTTTACCCCTGGACCAGCGCCAATCAGCGTTGAACTGCCCGGTGCGCCCAAGTTCAGCCCACAAATTTGTTATGAAGCCATTTTTTCAGGGTTCACACCTCGAAAAGACCAGCGCCCAGCCTGGATTGTAAATGTTACAAATGATTCATGGTTCGGTCCCACCACCGGGCCGGCCCAACATTCACAACAAGCCAGAATTCGAGCCATCGAGGAGGGCTTGCCCATTGTGCGTTCTGCAAGTTCAGGTATTTCAGGGGTTATTGACCCTTATGGTCGGATGCTGGCTGGCGCAAGCCTCCATGCCAATACACATATTGACGCAGATTTACCGGTTGCCTTGCCGCCGACTGTTTTCAGTCAGTTCTCCAAGCTCGGGCTTGTGTTGTGGGTTTTGTTGGTGTTAACAAACACGGTATGGTTGTCTCAAAAGAAAGAAATTTGAATTGAATTGAATTTCACTTTAGGGATCGACCTAGACAAACTCACTTGCTAAACAAATTTAGGCGTACTTTTAACAAACCAAGTGAAAGTGCGTCAAAAACGGGGAAAAGACTGTGGTAGAAAAAGCACCTAATCCAGTGGATGTGCATGTCGGCGTTCGAGTTCGATTGCGCCGATTGATGATGCAGATGAGTCAGGATCGGCTGGGCGATAAATTAGGCGTTACGTTTCAGCAAGTTCAAAAATACGAACGTGGTGCCAACCGGGTCAGTGCTTCGCGGTTGTGGGGCATGGCCGAAATTTTGGAAGTGCCAATTCAATACTTTTTCGAAGGGTTGAAAGAAAAAGATGAGGCCTATGGTTTCGCTGAGGATGACGAAACACCCATGGTCTATGACTTTATCAATTCAACAGATGGCGTACAGTTGGCCTCGGCTTATTCCCGCATTTCTGACCCTAAAATTCGACGCCAAATCTTGCAGCTGGTTCGCTCTTTAGGCACTGATGCAAAAGAAGATTGATCACTAAAACCAGATCGTTACAAAATTACCCATTGCATTTTGCCGGGTTTTGGCCTTTGGTGCGCGCCAACGAGACATAAAGCTTTCTTTATGTCTTCGATTCGCCAAAATCAGGGAGCTGTTTTGTGAGCCGCCAAAATTATATATTTACCAGTGAAAGTGTGTCTGAAGGTCATCCGGACAAAGTTTGTGATCGAATTTCAGACGAAGTTGTTGATCTGTTTCTGTCCAAAGATGCACAGGCTCGTGTTGCCTGTGAAACCTTGGTCACAACGGACCGCATCGTTTTGGCTGGCGAAGTGCGTTGCGCCGGTAAAGTAGAAGACGACGAAATTGAAGCCCGGGTTCGGGCTGCCGTTCGTGACATTGGCTATGAGCAAGAAGGTTTCCATTGGGAAACCGCAAGTGTCTCAAATTATTTGCACGATCAATCTACCGACATTGCTGCGGGCGTTGACGCAGGTACCGGTTCTTACACCGAAGAAGGTGCAGGCGATCAGGGGATCATGTTTGGCTATGCCACCAATGAAACCCCGGACCTGATGCCAGCCCCGATCCAGTACTCCCATGAAATTTTATCGCGGATGGCAAAATTACGCAAAGATGATCGCAGTTTGGGTCTGGAACCAGATGCCAAAAGTCAGGTGACTTTGGTTTATGAAAATGGTTTGCCGGTTCGCGCTGGCTCTGTGGTAATCTCGACCCAACACCATGAAGGCCTAAGCCCGGCGGATATTCGTGAAATTGTCCGGCCGATTGTGCTGGACGTGCTGCCTGAAGGCTGGATGTGCGATGAACAAGATTTTTACGTAAACCCAACCGGCAACTTTGTGATCGGTGGACCGGTCGGCGATAGCGGCCTTACGGGCCGTAAAATCATTGTGGATACCTATGGCGGGGCAGCCCCACATGGCGGCGGCGCATTTTCGGGCAAAGATCCAACCAAGGTCGATCGCTCGGCAGCCTATGCCAGTCGCTATCTGGCTAAAAACGTAGTGGCTGCCGGTCTGGCTGATCGTTGTACCATACAGCTTTCCTATGCCATCGGCGTGGCGAAACCTTTAAGCGTTTATCTTGACTTGCATGGCACTGAAAAATGCGATGCAGCCAAGTTAGAACTGGCTTTGCCGGAAATCATGGATTTAAGCCCGCGCGGCATTCGTGAAACATTGGGCCTGAACCGGCCTATTTATGCGCGTACTGCGGCCTATGGTCATTTTGGTCGCCAGCCAGATAACCAAGGCGGGTTTTCGTGGGAGCGTACCGATCTTGTCGAAAGCATCCGCCAGTTTGCCGGATAAGCCCGGTCCCCAAAGCGGGCAGCGCGCCCGTCCGGGCCTGTATGGCCGCTCCAAAGGCAAAACCCTAAGCCCAAAGCAGAAAAGCCTGATCCAGGATTTTCTGCCAACACTTGGGCTGCCTGAGGGTGAGATTGACCCTCGGGCGATATGGTCCGACGCGGATCAGATATGGGTCGAGATCGGTATGGGCGGCGGCGAGCACTTTGTAGCGCAAGCGGCAGCCAATCCAGACCAACAACTGATCGGGTTCGAGCCGTTTCAAAACGGCATGGCCAAAACCTTGAATACGGTGGAGCGACGTGGGGTCCGCAATGTCAGCCTGACCATGGGCGATGCCAGATTGACCTTGTCGCGGTTTGTGGCTGGTTCGGTTGACCGGATATTTATTTTGTATCCTGATCCTTGGCCGAAACGTAGGCATTGGAAACGGCGATTGATCCAGCCGGGTTTTGTTCAAGAAGTATCGCGGTTGTGCCGGGTCGGGGCTGAGGTGCGTTTTGTCTCTGATATTGCCCATTATCAGCAAGCGGCATTATGGCAATTTTTGCAAAACCCGGATTTTGTCTGGACAGCAGAATCCTGTGCTGATTGGCAGACGGCCCCTAATGACCATACCACCACCAAATACGAGCAAAAAGCATTTCGGGAAAAACGCACACCTGCCTATTTGCATTTTGAAAAAAGAGCAGTATAACCCGGTTAACAACTTGGCTGATGTGCATTGGCACTCAGGCGGCTCCGAAACCGGGGACCGCCTTTTTCTTTGCCGAAGCCATTTATTTGGGCCGAAGTCATTTATTTGGTAAGGCCAAAAGGACAGAACAGGAATTTGCCGGACGTGCGTGCAAAGACAGAAATCGAACGACGAGTAATGCGGCTGATTGAGCCGGTGTGCGCGGAACAGAATCTAGTTGTGGTGCGCGTGCGCCTTTTGGGCCGCGAAAAAAATAATACTTTGCAGATCATGGCCGAACGGGCCAGTGATGGACAATTGGAAGTTGGTGCCTGCGCGCGATTAAGCCGCGCTATTTCGGCGCTGATTGATGTGGAAGACCCAGTTGCTGGCAAATACAATCTGGAAGTGTCTTCGCCGGGCATTGATCGACCGCTGACTTTATTGGAGCATTTTTCCAATTGGTCCGGGTTTGACGCCAAAATTGAACTGGACCGTTTGGTCGAGGGCCAACGCCGGTTCAAAGGCAAATTGGCCGGCGTCGAAGACGAAAACATTTTGATTGATCTGGATGGCGAAACCGAAACCGCCCAGATCCCGTTTGACTGGATCGCTGACGCCAGATTGGTGTTAACCGATGAACTATTGAAAAAGAGCATGTCCCGCGCCAAACGGCAGGCCAGCTCAACAGGAGAGAACGACCATGAGCATTAGTGGTGTAAGTGCGAACCGCCTTGAATTATTGCAAATTGCCAAGGCCGTGGCCTCGGAAAAATCAATCGAGGAAAGCATTGTTTTGGAGGCCATTGAAGAGGCCATGCAAAAAGCCGCCCGGACCCGTTATGGGTCGGAGTTGGACATTCGCGCCAAAATCAATCCGGTTACCGGAGAGCTGGCGCTAACCCGCAATGTGACCGTGGTCGAAGAAGTCGAAAATGATTCGACCGAGATGTCGCTAGCCGAAGCGCAGCAGATCGAACCAAAAACTGAATTGGGTTATGTCTTTGTCGAAGAACTTCCGCCGATGGAGTTTGGCCGGGTTGCCTCGCAAACCGCCAAACAGGTGATCACCCAAAAGGTGCGCGAAGCCGAACGCGCTCGCCAATACGAAGAATACAAAGACCGGGTTGGCGAAGTGGTCAATGGCATTATCCGCCGGGTTGAGTATGGCAATGTAATTGTTGATCTGGGCCGGGCTGAGGGCATTATCCGGCGCAATGACGGAATTCCTCGCGAAAACCTGCAAACCAATGACCGGACGCGGGCCTATATTTATGAAGTGCGTGAAGAAGCCCGTGGCCCACAAATCTTTTTGTCGCGAGCTCATCCTGACCTGATGTCCGCTTTGTTCTCGCAAGAAGTGCCGGAAGTGTATGACGGTATTATCCAGATCCCTT
>JAJFFR010000228.1 GCA_021776555.1 Robiginitomaculum sp. | reverse complement strand
CCGAGTTGCTTGTGGCAGAGCCAATTCGCGGCAAATGCTTCTGGGCCATGCTTGGAAGTGATTTTGGCCAAATCACGTAAATCATCCTTCGAAGAGGCGGCGCAAAATGCCAAAGCTACGGGACCAAGTTGCAGATCAAACAAGCGGTTTCCGGCGCGGGACTGAAAATAATAGTCTCGCTTTGGGGTGGCAGTTGCCAGTATCTCAATCTGTCGATTGTTCAGCCCAAAGCTGTCATAGGTTTTACGAAGCTGTGGCTCTAAAGCTCGTGGGTTGGGCAGGAAAATCCGTGATGGACAGGATTCTAAAATGGCCGGGGCAATACTGCTATTGGCAATGTCGCTTAAGGACTGGGTGGCAAAAACTACCGAGACATTCTTTTTGCGCAAGACTTTCAACCATTCGCGAATACGTGCGGCAAATACCGGATCATCCAGAAACACCCAGGCTTCGTCCAGGATAAGAAGGCTGGGCCGCCCATCGAACTGGCTTTCCAGCCGGTGAAACAGATAGGTAAGCACCGGTAGAACCAGAGATTTGTTGTGCATCAGCTCTTCCATCTCGAATACAGAGAAGCGGCTGGAACGTAATTCTTCCGCATTACCATCAAGCATGTGACCGTAAGCGCCTTCCAGCGTATAGGGCTGTAGAGCCTGGCGGAGGACATTGGATTGCAGGAGCGCAGAGAGGCCGGTCAGGGTTCGTTGTGGTTTTGGGGCAGAGGCCAGACTGTTCAACGCAGACCACAAGGCGTCCTTGGTTTCGGGATTGGTTTCAATGCCTTCATTGACAAGCAGTCCCAACACCCACCCTAAAGCCCAGCTTCGGCTGGCCTCCTGATCAATGTTTTGTAATGGCTGAAAAGATAATTCGCCTTGAACACCCAGATCGTAAAACTGACCGCCAAGACCGGCGCAAATGGTTTTGGCCGAGCTTCCCTTATCGAAAAACATCACTTGTGCGTTTTCATAACGCATAAACTGGGCGGTGATGACCGAGAGCAATACGGATTTGCCAGCCCCGGTTGGTCCGACCACCAGTGTGTGTCCCACATCACCTTGATGCAGGACCAGACGAAACGGGGTGTGAGCACCAGTGGTGGCATAGAGCAATGCTGCATCGTCTAAATGCTCATTACGTTCCGGGCCTGCCCAAATTGCAGCCAGCGGCATGAGGTGAGCCAGGTTCAGGCTATGAACAATCGGCTGACGCACATTGGCATAAGCGTGACCGGGCAGGCTGCCCAGCCAGGCATCCACCGCATTTACGTTCTCGCGAATGGTCACAAACCCACGACCATTGATGATGCGCTCTATTTCCCTGATCCGTTCTTCGGCAATAAGCAGATCAGTATGACGCACCACAATCGTCGTGGTGAGATAACCAAAATTCACATGGTCATTGCCAAGCTCTTGCAAGGCTTCATCAGCATCGGCAGCTTTGTTATCGGCATCATTATCAACCAGTGCGGAAGCCTCGTTGGTTATCACTTCTTTGATCAGGGCGGTGATGGATTTTCGCTTGGAAAACCATTGGCGACGCACTCGTCCCAGTACCTTGGTAGCTTGCAGTTTATCCATCGGCAGAAAACGGCTCATCCACCGATATGAAAAGCCAAGGGCGTTCAGATCATCCAGCATTCCGGGTTCCGTGGTGTTGGGAAAACCATGTACCGAGATCACCCGGATATGTGTCCCATCCAATACTGGCTCCAGGCCGCCAATCAGATCAACGCCGCCCAACACAGCGTCCAGATAAGCCGGTGTTTGCGGAGGTTTTACCGGATGACGTTTTATAGAAAGACAAGATTGTAAATAAGTCAGTGTCTCCTCATCGGTGAGGAACCGGGCTTGGGGCAGAATGGTGGCGAATAGATCAAGGCTGCGGTCTGTCTCCAGTAAAAAGCGTTCTAAATGATCCTTGGCACTGGATGGTGTTGCTCCTTTTGCGTTTTCAATAAGCAGATCACTGATCTTTCCGACTTGATCGGCTGGCGGTAACATTGAGAAAGTCAGATAATAGAGGCTCTCATAATGATTGCCTTTTGCCTCGAACAGGCCACGGCGTTCTTCGTCTATCAACCAAGCCACAGGATCGTTCCAATGGCCAGCTGGGTATTCAAGTGCTGGCACTCGTGCCGCTTCAAAATAAAGCGCCCAGTTCGATCCAAAGCGTTTCAAGGCATTGTTGATCCGGGCGCAAACGCCAATCAGTTCTTCTTCCGTGGAGCTATCCAGATCAGGACCACGAAAGAGGGCTGTTCGTTGAAAACTACCGTCTTTGTTCAACACTACGCCGGGTGCGATCAAACAGCCCCAAGGCAGATAGTCTGCCAACTGGTTTGGCATATTCTGGTATTCGCGTAAATTCATCATGCCAGATAAGCCTTGTGCCGGATATGACGGACCAGTACGTCGATAAATTTGGGATCACTTTTGGCTGCATAAACGCAAATCCCGTGGGCAATGACCCAATAGATAATCCCCACCACCCAAACCTGCAGGCCAAGACCAATGGCTGCGGCAATGGTGCCGTTCAATATGGTTGCGGTGCGTGGTGCGCCGCCCATCAAGATGGGTTCGGTCAAGGAACGGTGCAGGGGAACGGAAAAACCACTGGCCATCAGATCAATGCCCCGCCACCAAATGAGAAGAAGGACAAGAAAAACGAAGTGGCGGTAAAGGCAATGGAAAGGCCAAAGACGATCTGGATCAGTTTGCGAAACCCGCCACCGGCATCGCCAAAGGCCAGGGTAAGGCCGGTAATAATGATAACTATGGTGCCCATAATCTTGGCCACCGGCCCTTCAATGGATTGCAGAATTTGAGTGAGCGGTCCTTCCCAGGGCATGCCAGAACCCGCAGCAAAGGCAGGCTCCGCAACCAGAACCAATAATCCAAGGGCAAGAGCCGTTTTTGTGGCAAAATTAAGTTTCATCGGGAATCTCCTGTTGAGAGTGAATTGGATGTTGGTATCAGTCGCATTGTCGAAGGCGCGTACGGTTGAAGCTGGTATTCGCCATGTTCAAGCCCGCAGACTTCGAGCACTTCTTCGACTTTTCGGGCTTTGTTGCGACCAGAAATAAAAATGAGAATATCCACACCTTCGGCGATCAGGGCGCGTGGCACATTGGTGGTAGCTTCCAGGATCAATTGTTCGACCCGTCCCAAACCGGCTCTGGCCGAATTGGCATGAATAGTGGCGATACCGCCGGGATGGCCGGTATTCCACGCTTTTAGCAAGTCCAGGGCTTCGGGGCCGCGCACTTCACCAACAATGATCCGGTCGGGCCGCAATCGAAGCGTGGAGCGAACCAGATCAGCCAAGCTCACGGAACCTGCCTGGGTGCGAAGACAAACCTGATCGGGCGCTTCACATTGTAGTTCGCGCGTGTCCTCCAGGATCACCACTCGGTCGCCAGTGTCGGAAATCTCTTGTAATAAGGCATTGGCCAGTGTGGTCTTGCCGGAACTGGTGCCCCCTACGATCAGTATGTTCTTTTTGGATGTGACCGCTTCAGCAAGGCTTAAAGCCTGCTTTCTTGTCATAATCCCGGATTGGGCATAATCATCCAAAGAGAAGATACGGATCGCGCTTTTACGGATGGAAAAGCAGGGATTGATCGCCACTGGCGGCAATACACCTTCAAAGCGTTCGCCGCCGCCGGGTAATTCAGCACTAACCACCGGGTTGTCGCGAGTTACCTCTTGGCGGATATGACTGGCCACCAGACGGATCACACGCTCCACATCTTTTGCATCAAGAACTTGTCCGGTGTCGGCCCGGCCCGTGCCGTGGCGTTCCACCCAAAGATGCCCGTCCGGGTTGGCCATGATCTCAATTACGAGCGGATCATCCATGGCTGCATTGATCACTGGTCCCATGGCCGTGCGCAGCATTACTGCTGTCCGGCGTTCTGGTTCTGTAGCGCGATCAGACATCAGCCGGTTCCTTTGCTGGAACGGGCTTGTGCAGGCGCATCAATTCCTCTTGGGTAAAAAAGGCGCTTTCATCGACCAGCACATCATCCAGAGCGGTGAACAAAACACGGCTTCCGTCTTCAAGCAGGGTTTTCAAACTATCCAGATAGGTCTCAAACCGAGCTGCGCCCTGGGCTTGGGCTGCTGCCTTGTCCTGGTTCGGCACTTGCGGGATGACGGTCAGGAAGTACCGAACAAACAGGGCAAAGGCCTCGGCGCTGATGATTTGGTCTCGTTTTAGGCCTTCCATCTGTCTTGTCATTCGATCAAGCCTTCGGATCAACGCACCATCGCGGCCATCTTCGCGTTCAAAACTGAAAAATGCGGCCAACGCCTTATCGACAATTTCAGATTCGCGTCGTCCCGGACATTTGGTCAAGGCTTGCAGCCGGACAAAATTGTCTGGTGAGATATACGGGTGAATACGGGGTTTGCTGATCATGTTCAAAAGTCCAACAAATTATGTTCGGAGCCACTCTCAACGCCAAAGCTACGTTCTGGGGTGGTTAGGGGTCGCAAGGTTTCTTCCAGCTTTTTGGCATTGACCTCGGCATTATCGTTTTCATCGTTCAAGTCCGGTACGATCTCTGGCGTTTGGTCTGTGGTATTGGCAGGGGCAAGGATTTCCTGTTTCAGGTCTTTGCCACCCTCATCTAATCCGCTTGCGGCGACATTGCCTTCGCTGGTTTGGATCAGGCGGTCATCCACGGACCGGCTCACCGCATCCCAGTCATCGTCCTTGAGGGATGGACAATCTGGGTACGGAATACCGGGAGCGGCAAGCGGGGCGGGGGAACCCACACGGTCCGTGAAATTCTTATCTTCGTAAAAGCGTAGTTTTTGCGCCCGGATAGGAGAGCGCCCGGAAAGCTGAATAATCTCGGAAGCTTCGGGCAATTGCATCACTTCACCGGGAGTGAGAAGTTGTCGGGCAGTTTCCTGACGTGAGACCATCACATGGGCCAGCCATGGGGCCAGCCGGTGCCCGGCATAGTTTTTCATCGCCCGCATTTCAGTGGTGGTGCCCAATGCATCCGATATGCGCTTGGCAGTACGCTCATCATTGGTGGCAAACGCCACCCGCACATGACAATTGTCCAGGATTGAGTTGTTGGGCCCGTAGGCTTTTTCAATCTGGTTCAAGGATTGGGTGATCAAAAAGGCCCGCAATCCATATCCAGCCATGAAGGCAAGTGCGCTTTCAAAGAAATCAAGCCGCCCCAGTGCCGGAAACTCATCTAACATGAACAACACTTTACGGCGGCTAGACGCAGTTTGTTCCGAGGTCAGGCTTTCGGTTAGTCGCTTGCCGATTTGGTTCAGGATCAATCGGATGAGTGGCTTGGTCCTGGATATGTCAGAAGGCGGCACCACCAGATACAGCGAGACCGGCTTGTCGGCACTGACCAGATCGTCAATGCACCAGTCACATTTTGAAGTCACCTCGGCAATAGTGGGGTCGCGATACAGCCCTAAAAAGCTCATCGCCGTCGATAAAACACCTGAGCGCTCATTTTCAGATTTATTGAGGAGTTCGCGCGCTGCTTGTGCGACGACGGGATGGACTTGGGGGGACTTACTATTGCCAAGGTGATTGGTGTGCATCATGACCCACAAGGTTTTCTCGAAAGACCTTGCCGGATCAGATAAAAAACTGGCTACGTGGGAGAGTGTCTTTGTTTCTTCCGCGTAGAGAATATGCAAAATGGTACCGACAAGAAGCGAATGTGCCGTTTTTTCCCAATGATTGCGCCGCTCCAATGCCCCTTCCGGGTCGACCAGTATGTCGGCAATGTTCTGGACATCGCGCACCTCAAACTGGCCTTTGCGTACTTCCAGCAATGGATTGTACTTGGCACTGGCCAGATCGGTGGGGTTAAATAACAGACAATGAGAAAAACTGGAGCGCCAGCCAGAGGTGATCTGCCAGTTTTCGCCCTTAATGTCGTGAATGATCGCGGAATCGGTCCAGGAAAGAAGGGTGGGCACAACCAGTCCCACACCCTTTCCCGAACGGGTTGGTGCGAAAACCATCACATGCTCCGGACCATCGTGTCGTAAATACCGATTATTGAATTTTCCCAGAAACACTCCGGCAGGTTTGAACATGCCAGCCTGAACCAGTTCTTTGCGCCCGGCCCATTTGGATGAACCAAAGGTGGTCAGCTTGCTGGCCTGCCGTCCGCGCCACACCGAACCAATCACTGCAAAGAAGGCTCCCAGAAAACCGCTACCCGCAGCGATCAAGCCACCCTTGGCGAAAATCACCGGGGCATAGGCATCAAATGCGTACCACCACTCAAATAATCGCCAAGGATAATAAATGCGGGTTTCGCCAAGGATGAACCACGGTTGCCCAAGATAAGCACTGTGGTCCAGCTCCATTGCCACCCACTGGGTCGCCAACCAGACGCCGCATATAATCGTTGCAAAGACAACAATAATCTGGCTGGTGAGAATAGACTGCGGTGACATGCTTGAGGCTTTCCTGTTTCGTTGGAAGCCAAGCCTGGGTTATCTGCACCTCATCCGTCTAGTGAAGAAAGCGGGTAGAAATTTGAGGTGAATTTGGGGAGGCGGTGGGAGGATCGTAGGCAAGGAGCTTGGCGTGATTTACGTGAACACTTTGTTCTGGTTTGGTGAGATCAGCCAGTAGGGGCCGGGCTGACTGCAGGAAATTTGAAATTGGTGCTTTGGCTGGCGTCGGTGCGGTGCTTTTCATCAGTTTTGAGGGTAAAGTTGCCATCCTATAAAAAGGGTGTGCGCTATAATCTAATATTGTAATATGCTGGGCTTATACTGCTAAATCTAAAACGAGTCGGATGCTTACATGCCTAAACAGGCTGCAAACCCTACTTCAACTAGCGTTGCCGGCGGCCATTTTGAGGCGAAGATTGCTGCGCAATACTTGTTGTCTTTGCTGGCAGGTGTCCCTGGTCGTGGATTGCCGGGTGTGCTCATCACCAAAGTCGGTGCTCAAAAGGCACCCGAAGGCATTCCCCTAGACGACGTTACAATTGTAGGACAGGACTTTTCTGGCGCGCAGGCTCAGCTCGACATTCAGGTCAAACACAAGGTACAGTTTTCACCTGGGGACTCGGTATTCAAGGAGGTCTGCGAACAGATCGCGGAAACCGTCAAAACGGATGGGTTCTTCGATAGCCATCATGAAATGGCTATCGCTATTGCCCGAACATCTGCCAAGATCGAGGGCCCTTATCAGGATGTGCTGACCTGGGCTCGCGAACTATCCTCCCCAAAGGCTTTCTTTGATCGCTTGAATCAACCCAATGTGGGAGATGAAAACAAGCGCAGGTTTGTAAATACGTTTCGCGCTAATCTCTTGACCTCACGAATTGAAAATAAAGACGAGATTATCTGGGCGATTCTAAAGCGCCTGCAGATTCTGCCCTTTGATTACTCCGCACAGGGTTCTGCTTCCCTAGACCTTGCGCTTGAGCGTGCCGCCCGCTGTTTAGCGGACGGGCATGGTGAGCGTAATCAAGATTTATGGTTAGCGCTAACTAATCGAGCGCTCGAGATGGCGAAGGCTGGAGGCGATTGTTCGCGCGATAGTCTCATCAAATATCTTTGCGAAGCGGGCTTCTTGCTCACTGGTGCCCGCAGAAATACCAGTGCCATGACGACGTTGGATGAAGACGCTAATTTTGCGCTGCAATCCATCAACAACACAGTAGGTGGTGCGGAGCTTGCCCGCACTGCTCGGGTCGAGCAGATTCGGAGTGCGTACGAAAAATCAGGCTATGTCGAAATTCAGGGCGATGCCGGTGTTGGCAAGTCGGGATTGCTGAAACATTTCGGGCGGCAGAATATGG
>JAJFFR010000227.1 GCA_021776555.1 Robiginitomaculum sp. | reverse complement strand
TTGCCCTTGCGCCAAAACCGCCAAGGTTTGGGATACATTGCTGAGCCAAACCCGCAAGGACGGCAACTCAATCGGAGCCATTGTTGAAGTGGTGGCTTCTGGCTTGCCCGCCGGTTGGGGAGGCCCGGTTTATGCCAAGCTTGATGCGGCGATTGCCGGGGCGTTGATGTCGATCCCGGCAGCCAAGGGTGTCGAGATCGGTGCTGGATTTGGGGCAGCTGCGATGCTTGGATCCGAACATGCCGACGAAATGGCCATTCAAGATGGCGCGCCAGTATTTCTGTCCAATAATAATGGCGGTATTTTGGGGGGGATTAGTTCTGGTCAGGATATTGTGGCGCGCATGGCGGTAAAACCCACATCTTCGATCCTGACCCCACGGCGCAGCATCACCCGTGATGGCCGTGAAGTGGATGTTAGAACCAAGGGCCGCCATGATCCATGCGTTGGTATCCGCGCGGTACCGATTGTTGAGGCTATGATGGCGCTGACCCTGATCAATGCCAAGCTGGCGCACTTGGCCCAGACGGGACGATTCGATTCAGCTTGGGATCCAACCGCAAACTAAAGTAACCATAAACAATTGTTTTATAGTTATAATTCACCACAACAAACACTTCATCTGCCATTCAGGTGGCAAGTCCTAGTCTTCAATCATCGCTGCACAGGCCCACTCATTTTGGCCTAATCGTTTGGCAGTAACTTTTGAAGGAGAGACCCCCATGCGTACCACTTTGATTGCCGCCACAGCCTTACTTGCCGGCTTGACCATTCCAGCCGCCGCAATGGCGGATCACAACCGTACCAATTGCCGTTCCGATACTGGCGACCAAGTTGTTGGCGCTTTGATCGGTGGCCTGCTGGGCGGAGTTATCGGATCGGAAGTCGCCGGACGACATGATAAAACCGAAGGTGCCGTGATCGGCGCTGCGATCGGTGGTTTTGCCGGGGCGAGTATCGCCAACGGCGACGATTGCAGGCCGCGCAACGGCAATAGCTATAATACCCAGTATTATGGAAATTCGAACGGTTATAACCGCAACGTAAATTCCTACGGCTATCAAAATGACCGGTCTTATAACAATCGTGGTCAGCGCCGGGCCGATCGTCAGTATCGTAAGGACCGCCGCCGCGCCGAACGAAATTACCGTCAGGACCGCCGCCAAGTTGAGCGAGACTACCGCCAGGATCGCCGACAGGCTGATCGCCACTATCGCAACAATGAGCGTCGGGCGCAGCGCAACCAATACCGGAACAATAGCTATAACAACCAACGTCGTGGCTATACCAATACGGTGAGCTATGCCCCGACCAATTTTGTGTATCTGTCAGGACAGACCCGACCTAACAATTGCCGGACCGTAACCCGCCGGGTTCGCAACTCAAACGGCTATTACAGCCAGATGCAGAGCCAAGAATGTCGTTGTTATGACGGTCAGTACAGAGCTTGGAACGGATATTGATCCACCCCTTCAACTTGTTCAAGCTTGGAAAAGCGGCTCCTTCGGGGGCCGTTTTTTTGTGTTCCCTTTAGGCCAGTCGGTACAACGCGTCGATGGTTGGTTCAGCTTCGCAAATAACCTGCCCGGTTTCGATCAGGCGGATCAGGTGGGAAAACACCGAAACGCTGGCTGCCGGATAGAGGCGCGGATCGATGTCGGCATATATCATCGGGACCATTTGTTTGATCTGTCCATGGCCGTTTTTCAATTGAGCCAGTATTTCTTTGTCCCGCAAAGCCCGATGATCGAGATAGGCGCTTAAAAACGGTTCCGTGTCGTCAATTGCCGGGCCATGACCGGGCCATAAATGGGCCAATTGCAGGGACTGAACCTTTTGCAAGGATTGCAGGTAATCGCTCATCCGACCATCCGGTGGAATAACGATAGATGTGGACCAAGCCAGCACGTGATCACCACATACCAGACCATTGTCGGGCATTACCCGATAACACATATGGTTGGACGTATGGCCCGGTGTGTACACACATTCGATTTGCCAATTTTCACCGTCAAACACCTCGCCGTCCTGCAACCGAATGTCTGGCTCAAACTGCATATCCTCGCCCGCTTCCAAGGGAACATCGGTTGGGTTTTGTGGGCAGATAGGCGGGCCAAACCCATAAGTTTTGCAAGTATACTGCGCCGCTAACCGCCGGGCCATGGGCGAATGGTCCCGGTGGTGATGGGTGACAAATACGCCGAGCAATTTGGCCGGGCCAATGGCTGTGCATAATACTTCAAAATGCTCGTCAGTGTCCGGGCCGGGATCGATCACCACCAAGTGGTCGTCGCCGATCAGATATACGTTGGTTCCCCAGCCGGTAAATGGACCCGGATTATTGGTGACTAGTCGCTGGACATTTGGCGAAATTTGGGTTGCTTCGCCATAGGAAAACTCAAAATCTCGGATGTATGGAATAGGCTGAACCATGACTAGTTTCAGGTCAGCCGCAGCAATACAAATTTACGAAAAGCGGCGGCCAAAATACGTAATGCTCGAAACTGATCCACAAATCCAAGCGAAGTAGGTGGCCCCATGTCGGTCTTGTTGACATCAACTACGTAAATTCGGCCATCTTCGCGGTTTCGCAACACGTCCAACCCACCGAAATCCAACCCCATTTCCCGGCAAAAGCGCGAGAGCAAAAGCAATTCCTCCGGCGAAAATAACTGCGCCGGTTTGACCAGCCGCACTTTTGTATTGAAATTGGCAAAACGCTGATTGATCGGTCGTTCCTTGATAAACACCAACGGAATTTCGCCGCCAATAGTTGGCGAACGATAGTCCAGAACGGTGTGACCATTGTCAGAGTTGACCAAGAGGCGCTCATAGACTTTGCCAGCAATGGGTTGGCGCGGGCAATCGACAATCCGGCCATCATGCGCCCCGTTTTCATCAGATTTTTCTACGGCTTTGCCTTGCCAAATTGTTGGGTCAATCGCCAAGGAATATCCAAAAACACGGGCGAACACCTGTTCCACCTGAGATTTGGAAATATCCGTACATTGTTGGTTGATGATTAGCTTTGGCGCCAGTGCTTCGGAAAGTGTGGCGCCCAATTCATGTTTGGACCGGGTCAGATCATCAAAGAAAAATAAGACGTCGGCGCGGTGCGTGTCTTCGGTAACGCCGCCCTTGGAAGCTTGTACCACCGCCCAGATCAAATACCATGGAGCCGGTTTCATCGGTAAAAACTTGATCCGATAGGAACGCCCCGGTGCCAATTGCACAACCAAATTCAAGGTCCGGATCATGGTTTGAGTGATGATACTGCGGCCGACTGCAATCAGATTTCCCCATTCCCAACCGACCAGAGCGCCAGTTTTTTTGACGCGGATACCCTTCTTTTCCAGACGTAATTCGCCCAGCCAGCCTGGGTTGAAAAGCGCAGGTTTCATGCTGTTTTCCTTAAACACGGGCCAAATCCAATCGGCGCGGTATTTGCGACAGGTAGGGGGAAACTACAGAAAAGCGTCCCGAAATGACCCATGTATTGTCCCATATCAGTCGATATTTGCAAACAGCCTTTGCTTGTCTGGTTTGTGTTATGGCGATCAATATGGGTGCTGCTTTGGCGCAAGAAGAAGTGCCTGCACAGATCAGCAGTGCTGGTTCTGACATGGCAGGGCAGGCGGTGTTGATTGTCGAAGCGGCCTATCAACCAGCTTCTATTGCGCGGCAAGGCCCGGATATGAACCCGGTCGTGTTGATGGCTGATCCGGGCATGGCTTATGTGTTTAGTACGCCGTCTCGCCAAATGCAGCTCAGTGTTGAGGGCGCAGCCGGTAATTGCTTTACGCAAATCACCCAAACCGATACGACTGGAGTGATTGCGGTACCGATGGCGCAAACCCGGCGGTGTGAAGCCCCTCGGCTGGTGATCATCCACTAGCATTTCATTCAGACGCAGCTAATTGTTGCAAACTCTGGCGTTGGCTTTGCAATCGGTATCCGGCCGAACCTGCCGCCGCAATGGCTTCGTCCGGCGTCATGTTCTTGGCTTGGACCTCGGCCATGGCCCAAATGTGTACGGCGCGATTGCCCGAGCGACAATATGATAATGTAGGTTCATCAGAACCGGCCAAGGCGATTTGCAAACCATCAAATGCCTGCTGGGTGACATATCCCGATGCAAACGGTAAATCAATAAATGTTAGGCCAAGCTGTTTAGCCTCGGCGGCGATTTGCGCGCTTTGCGGTTGGTTGCGTCCTTCCCCATCGGGGCGATGGTTGATAATGCGCGTAAACCCGGCATCTTTTATGGCTTGGAGACCAGAAACCTGAATTTGGGGTGCCACAGCAAATTCGTCGTTAAGTGGACGAAATCCGGCGGCAATGGCGGCTTGTTGGTCATATGTAGGTGGCTGTTCTGCTTGGCTACAACTGGCAGAAACTAGCAAAACTACCGCAAAGGTGGCCGTGCGGGCTAACAGGGATACAGGTTTCAAAAACATAAAATCGAGTCCAACGAGAAGTTTGAATGAAAACAACCATAACTGTCGCGATTTTGGTGGGGAATCGCAAGGGAGTTCACATTAGTTTGTACAAGATAGCGTCAACTGTGACCGTTTTGTAATGGTCTGCGTATGTTCGTTGACTTGCCTGCCCCAGCGTGAAACCTTGTCGCTCGTTTTGAAGAATATGGACGGTCATATTAATGTTGGGGTATCTGGTCCGCAGGCTGTTGGTGGCAATTCCGACCCTGTTTGTAATCATAACTCTGGCATTTTTCATGATGCGTTCGGCCCCGGGTAGTCCATTTGATTTAGAGCGGCCCATGCCACCGCAAATCAAAGAACGGATCGAAGCGGCATACCACCTCGATAAGCCGATTTATGTTCAATATGGCTATTACCTGAAAGGTTTGGCCAGAGGCGACCTTGGGCCGTCTATGAAATACAAAGACAAAACGGTTTCAGACCTGATCCGCGAAGGCTTTCCGATCAGTGCGACCATTGGTGGCTCTGCTATGTTGTTGGCCATGTTTTTAGGTGGGATTCTAGGCTCTTTTGCGGCACTCCGGCAAAACAGCGGGGCGGACTATGCCATTATGGGGTTTTCAACCACCGGGATCAGTATTCCGCCCTTTGTGACGGGGCCGGTATTGGCGCTAATTTTCGGGATATATTTGCACTGGCTGCCGACCGGCGGACTGGACCGTGGGCGGATGACCTTCACGCACTTATTGCTGCCAGTGATTACCTTGGCCTTGCCGCAAATCGCCATTATTTCCCGGCTGACCCGGGCCAGCATGATTGAAGTGCTGAACTCCAATTTTATCAGAACCGCTCACGCCAAAGGCTTGGCCGAGCATACGGTTTTGTTTGGGCATGCAGTACGCGCTGCCGTATTGCCATTGGTCAGTTATGCTGGACCAGCCACGGCGGCATTGTTGACCGGTACTTTGGTGGTTGAGCAGATATTTGCACTACCCGGCATTGGTCGGCAGTTTACCATGGGGGCTTTGCAGCGGGATTACACCGTGGTGATGGGCGTGGTTATTTTATACGCAACACTGATCATTATATTCAATTTGCTGGCCGATCTGCTGTATGGCGTGCTCGATCCTAAAGTGAGATATCGCTGATGAGTGCCATGACCGGAGACAATGCGCCGTTAGAAGCGCAAATGGAGAAAGCGGTGTCGTTACAAGGGCGATCCTTGTGGCAAGATGTTCGGGCCAGATTGTTTCGTAACAAGGCGGCAGTCGGTTCGATGATTTTGCTGTTTACCATCACCATGCTGGCCGTATTTGGCCCGTTTTTGTGGATCCATGATTACGACACGGTTTATAAGGACCGCGTTGCACTGGCTCCGACGTGGGATCACTGGCACATATTGGGCACAGACACCCAAGGCCGTGACTTATTTGTCCGGCTGTTGATGGGGCTTCGCGTGTCTTTGGCTGTTGGTCTGGTTGCCACGGCGGTTTCGCTGATCATTGGTGTATTGTGGGGCGCGACGGCTGGCTATATTGGTGGCCGGCTTGATGAAGTGATGATGCGGATCGTTGATGTGCTTTACGCCATGCCGTTCATCTTCTTTGTGATCATATTGATGGTGGTATTTCGCGATATGACTGCGGGCAAACCAGCCCTGAATATCTTGTTGATATTCGTGGCGATTGGCGCGGTGGAATGGTTGACCATGGCCCGGATTGTCCGGGGTCAGACTATCACCTTGAAATCACGAGAGTTTATCGAAGCGGCCGAAGCTGCTGGCGTTGCTCCTTTTACCATTGTGCGTCGCCATATTGTGCCCAACGTTTTGGGGCCAGTGGTGGTCTATGTGACTCTGACTATTCCAGCGGTGATTTTGGCGGAAAGCTTTTTGAGTTTTATCGGGTTGGGTGTGCAGGAGCCGCTGACCTCATTGGGTAAGCTGATCAATGATGGGGCCAAGGACATGGAGCAATTGCCATGGACCTTGCTGGTGCCGGGGATCACCATGATGGGCACTTTGTTCTGTTTTAACTTTATCGGGGATGGCTTGCGCGATGCCATTGATCCGAAGGACCGCTAATCGGTGCGTCGGCATAAATTCCCGCTTCGTTTACAATGTTTAATCTTTCTCCCTCTATGGCAGTGATACGTATTCGTTTTCCGGCTCGTCGGTCGGTGTTCGTAATTCTTGTATTTGACCCTAGGAGATCAAGATGGCTTCTCACAAAACCAGATTTTTAGCGGTTGCGGCTACGGCAGCATTGCTAGGAGTAAGTGCCTGCTCTGGCGGGGGAGAGCCGGAAGATCCAAATGCAAAAGTTCTGCATCGAGGTAATTCGGCTGAGCCGTTGTCGCTAGATCCGCATCTGGGACAAGGCACGTGGGAAAACAACATCATTGGTGATATGTTCATTGGCCTGTTCACTGAAAATGCGGCTGGGGAACCGATACCCGGTATGGCCAGCACTTGGGTAGTGAGTGAAGCAGGGCTTCGTTGGGAATTTGATTTGATTGATGCAAAATGGTCAGACGGGACTGAAGTTACTGCGCATGATTTCGTATTTTCTTTTCGCCGGTTGCTCAACCCAGACACGCAGTCGCAATATGCTTCACTGATCTATCCAATTAAAAATGCGGCCGGAGTAAATGCCGGTGAATTGCCATTAGAAGAATTGGGCGTTACTGCGTTGGGTCCCAAAAGATTACGAATTGATCTGGAATACCCTGCTCCGTATTTACCTGGTTTGTTGACCCATTATACGGCCTTTCCGGTCCCAACCCATGTGGTTGAGGAATTCGGCAATAAATGGATTCAACCAGAAAATATACAGGTGAATGGCCCATACAAACTCACCCAATGGCGGACCAATGATTTTGTCCATTCGGTACGAAACCCTTCTTTTTACGATAATGAGAATGTGTGTCTGGACGAAGTTTATTACTATGCAATTCCCGATACCAATACGGCAGAGCGACAGGTGCGCGAAGGCCGTTTGGACGTAAACAATGATTTTCCCGGTCGAAAAATGGAATTTCTGCACAAGGAATTACCGGGCTATGTTCGGGTGCATCCATATTTGGGCACTACGTATTTCTCGTTCAATACGACCATAAAACCGTTTGATGACAAGCGAGTTCGGACGGCCTTGGCCATGGCGATTGATCGAGATCACATTACCCAAAATGTGATGAAATCCGGCTATATTTCGGCTTATTCGCTGGTGCCACCGGGCATTGGAAATTACCCAGAAGGCGCAGTTGCTGGCTGGGCATCCCTGTCGTTTGAAGAACGTAAAGTCAAAGCGAAAGAATTGCTGGAAGAAGCTGGGTTTGGGCCGGACAATCCGTTGCAATTTGAATATACCCACCGTTCGACTAGCGATAATCCGGTGGCGGCTCCTGGATTGCAAAGCGACTGGAACAACATTGCGCCATGGGTCAATGTGACCATAGCTCAGATTGAAACCCAGATCCTCTATTCCAATTTGCGTACTGGGGATTTTACGGTCAGTGATGGCGCATGGATCGCCGATTTTAATGATGCCAGTAATTTCTTGTACCTGATGGAAACCCGAGCCGGGGCGATGAATTATTCCAAGTATTCAAACCCTGAATATGACCAATTGATGGATGCAGCCAATCGCGAAATGGATATGGCTGTGCGTTCGAACATGATGAAGCGAGCCGAGCAAATGATGCTGGATGATATGCCGATTATTCCCATGTGGAATTTGGTCAACAAGGCATTGGTCAATCCAAAAGTCAGTGGCTGGGAAGACAATATCGTCAACATTCATCGCTCGCGCTATTTGTGCATCGCTGACGATTAAAATCTGATAGCGCTTTATCTTGTGGACCGGCCTTTGATCCAATACCCTCAATTGGCAATCAGGGGACCGGTATGGAAGAAGAACTAGCAGGCACAGTGATCGAGGCGGGCGTATTGGCCGCCATGGCGCCGGATGAAGTTGAGCTTCGGGCCGACGATACCAAGTCAGAGTTTCAATCTTCAACCGCGTTGGATGAATGTTCCAATTGTAATACGGCGCTGGAAGGTCGGTATTGTCATGTGTGTGGACAGGTGGCCGATACCTTCCACCGGCCTTTATGGGCGCTGTTTTCTGATATCTTTGATGGCTTGTTCGGGTTTGATGGACGTATTTGGCGTACCATTCCGTCGCTAATGTTCCGTCCCGGCGAGATCACGCGCCAGTATTTACGCGGCGTCCGCAAACCCTATTTACAGCCATTCAAATTGTTTCTAGCGGCGTCCGTCTTGTTTTTTCTGGTGTTCGAGCTGGCCGTTCGGGACCAAGCTGACAGTATCCAATTGGTCCCGGACAGCGCCCGAAGTGCATTGGACAATACGAGTAAAGCACAACGAGATGAGGCAATCGCAGCGCTAAAGGACGCACGAAGCGAAATTAAACAATCTTTATCTGGTTCAGCCGGCGGAGCAGTGGATGACTTGGGTAAGATATTGGAAGGTGAGATTTCTCAACTGGAAGCTAATGATGAATTGTCGCCCTCCAAGGGCATAACCAAAGAGCAAATCATTTGTGCGGTGCAAAAAGGGATTATTCCAGAAACACCAAGCGAAGAATGCAAGAAAATGCAGGAGGAAGCCAAAGCGCGTGATGCTGCGGAAAAAGGCGAAGACGGTTCAAAATTAGAATCTGGGACTGACGGTAATTTAGAGGTTGATTTTGGCGTGGGCAGTTTGCTTGACTTGCAGTCTCGGCAGTTTTTGGCGGCCAACATCGAAACAGCCATTCGGGATCCGCAACGTTATGCAGCGACCGTAGGGCGGTGGGCGCCGCGCTTGGCCTTTTTTCTGGCCCCGTTTTTTGGATTTTTGTTAGCATTGTCCTATTTCTGGCGCCGTAAATTATATGTGTATGACCATATGATTGTGGCCTTGCATTTTCATTCTTTTCTGTTTTTGTTTTTGGCCTTTTTGATCCCGTTCGGGATATTGATCGACTCGGCTCTAGCCGTTCTTGTTTTTATTGGTTGGAGCAATTTCTATTTGTGGCAATTGCACAGAAAGGTATACGGCAGTAATGGGTTCACCGCCGGGTTGCGGACGTTGGTGCTGGACTTTGTTTATTTTAATGTGTTGGCGGCTGGTTTGATGGCTCTGTTGGTGATCGGTATTTTGTTGCTATAGCACAGCCATGGATTTGCCAGTCACAGACAAAATAGATCACGAGGTCTATGCACCGGTCATGCGGGTGCTGGAAGAAGAGCGCTCGAATGTCTATCTGACCGGGCGAGCCGGAACCGGAAAAACCACATTATTGCGACAGTTCGTGGCGCGAAATGCCAAGACGGTGGTGGTATTGGCTCCAACTGGAATTGCAGCCATTGCTGCCGGTGGTCAAACTCTTCATTCATTTTTCCGGTTTCCACCGCGTCTTATTGAGGCCAGCGATATCAAACGCCTGCGCCATGCCAAGGCCATGGGCGCGATGGATACCTTGGTGATCGACGAAGTATCGATGGTTCGCTCTGACATGATGGCGGCCATTGATCAAAGTTTGCGACTTAATCGCGGCGTGGACGCACCATTTGGTGGCGTGCAGGTCGTGCTGGTCGGCGACCCATATCAATTGCCGCCAGTGATTGAACGTGGATTGGAAACCTATCTTGAAGACATTCATGATGGTTGTTATTTTTTCTCGCCACCAGCCTTTCGAGAAGCCGGATTTCGTTTGATCGAATTAACCCGGGTGTTTCGTCAATCCGACCCGGTGTTTTTGGATGTCTTGGGCGGCGTGCGCCGGGGGGAACTGGATCGCCAACAAGCGGAATTTCTGGACGATTGTGTGTCTGATATTGATCCGGTGATGGCGGCAGATACTCATGTGGTGTTGACCGGAACCAATGCCGCCGCCTTTGAAATCAATCACCGAAAATTGGCTGCACTGCCCGGACAACAAACTGAATTTGAAGCCAAAGTCACCGGGCAGTTTGATGCAAAATTATTTCCAACTGAATCGCCCTTGTCACTGAAAGCTGGGGCGCGGGTGATTTTACTGCGTAATGATGCGGAAAAAAGATGGGTCAACGGAACCTTGGCCGAAATCGTCAAGGTCGAGCCGGGGCAGTTGCGGATCAAAATTGATGATAAGGAATACAAGATCGAACCAGTGGTCTGGGAACGGTACCGATACGAATTTGATTCCAAGAAATCAGAACTTAAAAAAGAAGTGGTTGGAACCTTCAAACAATATCCGTTGCGGCTCGCTTGGGCGTTGACCATACACAAATCGCAAGGACAAACCTTGGACAAGGTCTTTATCGACTTGCGCCGTGGGTTGTTTGCCCATGGACAAGCCTATGTGGCGCTTAGTCGTTGCCGATCATTGGACGGTTTGTTGTTGTCGCGTGCCTTGACCTCGCGCGATCTAATTATGGATCGGCGCGCTTTGGCCTTGGGGCGATTGCAGGATGTTGAAGAATGGGCCGGGGGGCGAATGGCTATGTTGGAAACCCTTTTTCAATAAGTATCTGCTCATTTAGTTGCAGAGATATCTGTGCGATTGGAGCTACTGATGAAACGTGAAATCACTGCTATTTTGTTGTCGAGTATGTTTGCTGTATCGGCTTGTTCAGCCATTGGGATACCAAGCCGCACCACTCAACATGCACCATCCAAGAGCAGTCATGGGGCAGCGCATTGGAGTTATCAAGACGAAGACGGCCCGGCCCATTGGGCAACATTGTCTGCCGACTATCACATGTGTGCAGCGGGTGCCATGCAGTCACCAATTGACCTGGCTGGGGTCAATGCCAGTGGGGATGTGTCCTTGAAGCTCGACTATACGCCCGGCGATGTTTCCATCGTTTATAATGGCCATACGGTACAAGCTAATTTTGAACCCGGTCGCGCGGCGGCGATTGATCACCGAAATTTTGAATTGCTCCAACTGCATTTCCATACGCCATCCGAACATGTAAAGTCTGCTAAACCATTTCCTATTGAAGTGCATTTTGTGCATGCCACCGGTGCCGGGGAATTGTTGGTATTGGGCGTGTTGTTTGTCGAAGGTGAGGCAAATGCCGAACTGACAACTATTTTGGATGCGCTTGGCACGCGGCATGGGCCGGTGAAAACCACGCTTGATCCGAACGGATTGTTGCCACATGACCTTTCCGTGTTTCGGTATATGGGTTCGCTAACCACGCCGCCTTGTTCAGAAGGGGTAAACTGGCATGTGGCGAAATCTCACATCAGCGCCAGCGCAGAACAGATTGTTCAACTACATCAAGTGTTGGGTGAAAATGCCCGCCCGGTGCAACCACACAACAACCGGTTATTGCTGGCGCCTGTCGATTAATTTGCGCCCATTTGTGTAGCGCTTTTCGCCAACTTGGTAATCGCTGCCCAATTTTGCTCGGCGATTAAGGCTGAGGGGGCGATCCAGCTTCCGCCAACACAATCCACATTGGGCGCGGCCAGATAGGTTGGTGCCAATTCGGCACTAATCGAGCCGGTTGGGCAAAACCGCAGGTCGGGCAATGGTCCACGAATGGAGTTCAACCAAGGCAATCCGCCCGACTGTTCAGCCGGAAAGAATTTGACGGCGGTAAACCCGACGCTGGCGGCTTGCATGGTCTCAGAAGTGGTGGCGCAACCGGGCAAACAAGGCAATCCACTGCCCATCATGGCAGTAGATAGCTCCTCGGTCAGACCCGGTGAGACTAGAAAATCAACAGACGAATCTACGCAAAGCCTCACATGTCCCGGGGTCAACACGGTTCCCATGCCAATGATTAGATCCGGCACAGCCCTTTTCATTTCAACTAGAGCCTCTACGGCAATTGGTGAACGCAAGGTCAATTCGATCACCCGCAGTCCGCTGTCAAACAAGGCGTGCGCCAACGGCTTAGCATGGGCCAGATCGTGTACGGTGAGCACCGGAATGACACTGGCTTGTTGCATGATCTCTTGAATGGATCGGGCCATTTCTAAGTACCTTCCTGCTTGGGTTGTTCCCCGAGTCCCGGGATGGAAAGCGCGCCTTGTTCGGCTGGTCCGCTTAACTGCCGCAAACCACTGAATAATTCGCGGCCCATACCAGTTTGTGTTGTTTCGGGCATAATCGCTTGGCTTCGTGCGGCCCAATCTTCGGGTTTAATCTCAATTTCAAGGCTTCCAGCCACTGCGTCCAACAGGATCATATCGCCATCAATAACTTTTCCCAAAGCACCGCCCAAGGCAGCTTCTGGGCTGACATGGATGGCAGCCGGCACTTTGCCCGATGCACCTGACATTCGCCCGTCCGTGACCAATGCCACGGCAAACCCTTTGTCTTGCAAGGTGCCAAGGCACGGGGTCAGCTTGTGTAGCTCTGGCATACCATTGGCCCGTGGTCCCTGAAACCGCAATACGGCGATCATGTCATGTTCCAATTGCCCGGTATTGTACTGATCCAGGAATTCTTCTTGTGAATGAAACACCTTGGCTGGCGCCCGGACAACCTGATGAATGGACTGAACCGCCGAAATTTTGATCATGGCCCGGCCCAATTGCCCGGTCAGTAATTTCAATCCTCCGGTCTCGGCAAATGGTTTGGCGCAGGGACGAATGATATTTTCGTCCAGACTATTGGTTGGGCTTGGTTGCCAAGAAAGAGTTTCATTTTGCACGACTGGCTGGCTGGCATAGGCCCGCAATCCGGGGCCAGCCACGGTTTGCACATCCTCATGCAGCAATCCATTATCGAGCAGTTCTGCGATGACCAGACCCAACCCACCAGCCTTGGCGAAATGGTTCACATCAGCTGGGCCATTTGGGTATATCCGGCACAAAAGAGGGCTGATGCTGCCCAACTCGTCAAAATCGGTCCAGTCGATGTGGATCCCGGCGGCTCGTGCGATGGCGATCAGATGGATGGTATGATTGGTCGAACCACCGGTGGCGTGCAGGCCAACAATTGCATTTACGATGGTGCGCTCATCAATGAGTTGGCCCAATGGCGTGTATGCGTCGTTGCTGATTCCAATGGAGGCACAGCGTTGTGCGGCTGCCTTGGTCAAAGCGCCGCGCAATTCAGTATCCGGATTGGCAAATGCCGCGCCGGGCAGGTGCAAGCCCATCACTTCCATCAGCATTTGGTTAGAATTGGCTGTACCATAAAATGTGCAGGTTCCGGGTGAGTGATAGCTTTCGATCTCGGCGCTGAGCAATTCGTCCTTGCTGATCTTGCCTTGGCTGAACAATTGCCGAATACGGGCTTTTTCCGGATTGGGTAAGCCAGAACGCATTGGACCTGCGGGAATACAAATCGTCGGTAAATGACCGAAGGAGAGCGCGCCGATTAACAGGCCTGGAATGATTTTGTCGCAAACGCCCAACAAAACCACGCCATCAAACATGTTATGCGACAGAGCAATAGCGGTCGCCATGGCGATTACATCGCGGCTGAACAAAGACAACTCCATGCCGGGCTGGCCTTGGGTAACACCGTCACACATGGCCGGTACACCGCCCGCAACCTGAGCGACTGCACCGATTTCATGTAAGGCCTGTTTGATCTGCGCTGGGTATTCAGCAAATGGTTGGTGAGCCGAAAGCATATCATTGTAGGAAGTTACAATGCCGATATTGGTTTTTACAGCGGATTTTAACGCCGCTTTATCAGCGCCAGAACTTGCGGCAATGCCATGAGCCAGATTGCCACAAGACATGCGCGAACGGCCCGGACCTTCCTCTGCGGCGGCCCGTATTTGGTCCAGATACCGGGTTCTGGTTTTTTCGCTGCGCCGGATAATCCGGTTGGTAACTTCGGTAAGGGTATTATGTAATTTCAAACTCTTTGTCTTTTCTTTTCTATAGCAGGGTCGTCAGGGTGCCCAATGGACTTGCAGGATTTTGCGGGTGTTGGCAATCAATGCACGGACTGGCATGTCGGCAATCGGCCCGTCTTGCAAGGCTTGGTGCCAAGTCTGTTGTTTTTGCTCACCCGTGAACATCAAATGAAGATGACGGGCATTTGCAAAGGCGGCAAGGCCCAAGGTAATCCGGTCAGTGAACGGACCGGTTACCTCACTAGGTAGAGCCTTGATGGCATGAACCAATGGCCCGGTTGGGTCCAATGCGGCGCTTAACCCATTTGCATGGGGAAACCAAGATGCCGTATGGCCGTCGCTGCCTAACCCAAAAACACAAACGTCAAAAGGTAAGGCAATTTTGCGCAAGCGCCGTCTGACTTGATGCAATGCCAAATACGGGTTGGCGCTATTTGTTTTTAGGCCGATAAATTTGGCGGCTGCGGCTTGGCCTTTAAGCAGGGTGGATTGGATAAAATCTTGATTGGATCCAGCTTCTCCCGGATCAACCCATCGTTCGTCAATGAGAACGATATTGACCTTTGACCAGTTCAGATCAGTGGCAGACAAGGCCCGGTATAAATCCGCCGGGGTTGAGCCGCCGGAAACCGCCATGGAGGCTGAGCCGCGCTTTGCAATGGCATTTTGCAATTCGTTAGCCAATTGAACGGCCAATTGTTGGCTCATTTGTTGGTGGGAGGCGTAGGCATGCCAAGCAGGCGGACTATTGGCCGAACGGGGCATCGAACCATTCTCTTTCTTTCTTGGCGATATCTTTGGTCACTCCGAAGATCAAAATATCAAAGAATTTGAGCGGGACCAGTTTTGTCATATTTATCTCATACAGGCGGGAGTTATCTTCACCAGATCAAAGGCAATTCTAACGGCCTCCCTTTGTAAGCGGTTCAGCCAAGAAAACAATATGCAGCCAGATGGGGGAGCGGGCGAGACGAGAAACATCGACCCGCGTTCCAGCACAAACAGCCGCAAAAAATAAACGTATTGACAAAACAAAATTAATATATAGCCATATAGCTATGGGTAATGATAGAGATTTGGATAAAGCCTTTAAGGCTCTCGGAGACAAAACCAGACGGAGTATTCTTTCTATGCTTCATGATGGTACAGAAGAAACTGCGACAACATTTTTTGATGCTTTTGATTCAGCACAACCAACAATTTCCAAACATATTAAAGCGCTAGAAAATGCCAAATTGATATCCCGTCGTGTTGAAGGCAGGCAGCATTATTTTCAAGCCAATCCATTGATGTTGAATGTTTTGAGTGAGTGGGTTCACCGGCACCAGCTACTTTGGACGGGAAGCCTTGACCGCCTCGAGGGTTATCTGGATCAGCCTAATGAATAATGGGTCCACTATTGTCCTAACCCGAACCTTTAGTCACCCACCCGAACGGGTTTTTGACGCCTTTAGCACAGCGGAAGCCATCGCTAGGTGGTTGTCGCCATCAGATGAAATCCACATGTCTGTGCAAGGGTTCGATTTTATGGTTGAGGGTTCTTACAAATACCTTTTTAGAGTTCCCAATCAGGGGGAATTAGAACTTACGGGTCGTTTTTTAGAAATTGATCGGCCAACTCGTTTGAGTTTTTCTTGGTGTTGGCAGGAACCAGATCCACACGCCGGTATAGATAGTCACGTGCTTGTCGAATTTTTCGAGGTTCCGGAAGGGACTCGCCTTTCTCTAACACACACCAAGCTCGACGGCGTCGGCATGAATAAACGTCATGATGCAGGGTGGAACGGATCCCTGCGCCGGTTAGAAACACATCTTTTAATACACTTAAGGAAATAGATTATGGACTTACCAGTAACATCAACAATCGCAGCATGCCTAGCTTTGGTGGCATTGCCCCTTTCCATACACATATCAGCACGTAGAGCCATAATTGGTCTGAAAGCCGGAATTATTCACAAGGCAGTGTTTGATGATACGGGGAATGACATGTTGAGAAATGCCATAAGGGCATTTGGAAACTTCATAGAATATGTGCCTCTCGCTATTTTGTTACTGGCTCTTATGGAGTTACAAGGCGCTCCTGCGTCAATGCTAGCATGGTTGGGTGGCCTCTTTGTTGCTGGCCGTATCGTTCATGCTGTATCAATGACTTTTATTCCGCTCATACCTGCACCGCGAGCATTGGCGATGTTCACGACCTATGCCGTATTTGTAGTACCGGCGTGGTGGTTGCTAACCCACTAGCTTGGTATTGATAAGTGCGGGCATGTCCCTTTTGGAGGACATTTAATACCTGGTCAGGTTTGGCAAAGAATTGGAGCGGGTGAGGAGAATCGAACTCCCGTATTCAGCTTGGGAAGCTGCTGCTCTACCATTGAGCTACACCCGCATTCTAGCCGTCATTATAACGGCCGAATGCGGGCTAACCCAAGCAGTTTATTCAATTTGCTGGGGGGTACTTTGAATAAACCCATCATCAAATATTTCTTCAATTGGCTGGGCAAACAATCTGCTGATTTTGAAGGCTAAGGGTAAAGACGGATCATATTTGCCAGTTTCAATCGCATTGATGCTTTGCCGCGAGACGTTCAGGTTTTCGGCCAAAACAGCCTGGCTCCAGCGCCGTTCGGCTCGAAGAACATGCAGTCGGTTTTTCATTTGTATCGGCTCCGAATCAGCGGTTGGGCCAGGCCAAAAAAAGTCAAGAAAACCGGAAACATCAAATACAGTGGAAAATCAGCGACCTCGGCGAAGTTTTCTAAAAACCCCCAAATGGTCGATACGGCCATCACCAAGCCGGTTGCGTATAATACAGAGCGAACCAGTATCATCCGATCAAATTCATCGGTTTCTGGGTCAACCAAGTATTGGCCCATAGCCCAGATTATAAACACAATTGGAGCAGCCGTTAGAACTGACAACGCCGCCTTGATTTGAAAGGTCAGATCCAGCTTGTTGATCATCAAAATCGAAACGGCCAACATTGCGCCATAAAACGACAGGCTTAATCCTAAACGAGTCAAATAACGTCGTATTGCCGGTTTGAGGTTTTTGCCAAATGCGTGGTTGTTTTTTTGATTCTAGAATTTGTCATGATACCATTCCTTATTGTCATGTGTGTTTTACATATATCACAACAATAACATGTCAAGGAACATTTACAAAAAGAACAGTAAACTTGTTGTATCGATCGGAGTTATCGAAATAACTTGCTCAATTTCAATCCTTGTCCCTGATAGTGACTGGTATTGGAACCATACAAGGTAGCTGGCTTGCTTTGCATCGGTTCAAACACCAAGCGGGCAATACTTTGCCCATCGCCCAGCAAAAATGGTACGTCGCGACCCCGGATTTCCAATACGGCTTTGGACGGGGCATCTCCCGTTCCAAAGCCTGGGTCAAAAAAACCAGCATAGTGAACGCGAAACTCGCCAATGTCGGTGGCAATTGGGGCCATTTCAGCCGCCATGTCGGGTGGAATACGGATGTCTTCTTTGGAGGCCAGAATGTAAAATTCATCTGGGTCGAGGATTAAATGACCATTTTTGGTGGTCAGCGGTTCCCAAAAATCGAGATGATCATGCCCGGCAATCTGCGATAGGTCCAATACGCCGGAATGACGTTTGGCCCGATATCCGGCCAATCCGGTGCGGGGCAGGGAGATCGAGACGGTTTGGGTGTCTCTGGTCGGTGTTTCCGCGTCTGCCAAGCATCGCAACCGCAATTGAGCCAAGCGATCGCCTTCGCGTACCAAAATTGAAAATGTGCGGGGGCATATCTCGATATAAAGCGGCCCGTGATAGCCCCTTTTGATGAGGTCAAAGCTGCCAGAATGATCACAAATTACCCGGGTAAAAACATCAATGCGCCCTGTTGTGCTTTTGGGATTAGCCCGGGCATCAATGTTGGTCGGCAGGTGCAGACCTTCCAACAAGGGAACCAGATAAATACAACCGGTTTCCAATACGGCACCTTGGGATAAATCAATTTCATGCATGACCAAGGGGGCTTGCAAAGTTTCCGATACGGAACGATCAGGACCAGGTAGAAAACTGGCTCGCAAACGATAGGCGGTACTGCCTAAGCGCAGATCAATGCTTGCCGGTTGAATCTGGTCAACATCCAGCTGAGATTGGCTAGAAATAGCCCCATCGGACACCAGATTTTTGATTGTGGTATCGGGCAGAATGCCGGGGTTTTTGCTCATGAGTGTTTCAATCCGCCGCGCCGTGAAGTGTTTGGAAAAAAGCTGTGCCGATTCCAACCCGACTGACAAGCAGTCGTTACGTTAGTTACGTTTGGGCACGTCAAGCAACGCTTGAAATTTTTGCTCACCGGAAGGGGAAAACTGGATGATCCGAGAATTATCCAGACGCCTTGCCCAACCCAATTGGAAAAATTTTTGCAACAATGCTGCGCCAAGCCATCCAGCCAGATGAGAACGTCGGGCGCTCCAGTCTAAACATGCCTTGCAAGTTGGTCGTTTGGATCGATACATGGCATCCAGATCAATCTCAAAGCTGTTAAAAAAATCTGTTCCGGAATTTGAAATTTGCAGATCTTCGTCAGGGCCGCAAATAAGGCCTTGGGTTTTTAGAAAATCAAATAACTGGACACCGCTTTCGCCCGCCAGATGATCATAACAAATCCTAGCTTTACGCAAGGCTAGGTCATTGGGTCCGGTTCGGGTCCGAGTATGGCCCCGGCTGGCGGCCAGTCCGATCAATTGCTCTAGTATAACTGCAACATCTTCGGCCAAATTAAAATACCGATGTCGTCCCTGCTTGCGAGGTTGGATAAACTCGGCATCGGTCAATTTGGCCAGATGAAAACTGGCAGTTTGTACGGTAATTCCGGCCTCGCGCGCTAATTCGCTTGCGGTCAGCGCCTTGCCTGACATCAGAGCCAGCAACATATTGGCGCGCGCCGGATCCCCGATCAACGATCCGGCCAAAGCGATATTCGGTCCTTCTTTCATAGTTCGATGTTAATCGAAGCATCCTTTCGGATCAATGTGTCATGCTTTGGTTTTTATGATGAAAGGTTAAATGATGATCACTTGTTTTATCCGGTACCAAATTGATCCGACAAAACGCGCGGAATTTATCCAATATGCACAAAATTGGGGCGAGGCGATTCCGCGCTGTGGGGCTGATTTAATTGGGTATTTTGCACCGCATGAAGGCTCCACCACTTTGGCCTATGGTGTGTACTCCATCGAAAATCTAACCGCCTATGAGCGATATAAACAACGCTTGGCAGCTGACCCGCTTGGTCAGGAAAACTACCGGTTCGCGCAAGAAGAGAAATTCTTATTGCGCGAAGATCGGACTTTTTTGACGTTGGCGTCGGCACCGCATAGTTCGTTGGTGCAATCATGATCATGGTGATTTTTGAGCTGATACCTTTACCCGGTCGCAAGTTGGAATATCTGGACATCGCAGCCCAACTGTTACCGTCCTTACAGCAGGTTGATGGATTCATCTCGATTGAACGTTTCCAGAGTTTAACTGACCAAAACAAAATTCTCTCATTGTCGGTGTTTCGCGATGAGAAAGCTGTGCGGGATTGGCGTACTTTTGAAGCGCACCGGGCGGCCCAGAACAAAGGGTGTAATGATATTTTTTCCAACTACCGCTTACGGGTTACTTCGGTGATCCGTGATTATGGCATGGATGACAGGGCGCAAGCGCCCGGCGATTGATCCGACGGGAAAACCAGCCGAAACTCCAAGCAATTACCGTTGCTACGGCGACAAGTGCTTGCACCAGAGAGGCAAATGGGTTGAACTGTAACCCATGTCGTACCAGCAAATCACCGGTGATATTACGGTCCGGGTCACCCCGGAATTTATGGAAGCAGATTCTGATCCGCATGCCGGACGGTTTTTGTGGGCCTATACGGTCGAGATCGCCAATGGGGGGCCACATGCGGTTCAGGTTATGCACCGCAGCTGGAAAATCACCGATGCCAACGGCCTGATATTGGAAGTTGATGGCAAGGGGGTCATTGGAAAACAACCGGTCATCGAACCGGGCCAAGTGTTTTCCTATACTTCGGGTACGCCGTTGCCAACGCCTTCGGGCATTATGGGCGGGGTTTACCAAGTCCGGGATGATAACGGCATTGTCTATGATGTGGCGATACCGGCATTTTCGTTAGACAGTCCCCACGACCGGGCGCGAATTCATTGAGTATCCGGAGGTCGGTGAATGGCTGACTTGCGGCCGATTGTTTTGATCATTGGTGCGATGATTACCTTTTTGGGCATCTTCATGTTGGCCCCGATGGCGGCCGATCTGGTTGCCGGTAATGATGGTTGGCGAAGTTTTGCTATTTCAGCAGTGATCACCCTGTTCACCGGCATTATTTTTCTGGTGGGCACACGCGGCGGGCAGGTCCGGCTTTCGGTGCGCGGCGCATTCTTTTTGACGACCTTTAGCTGGGTGGTGCTCAGCTTATTTGCCGCCTTGCCATTTTTGCTTTCTGCCATGCCACTAACGCTGACCAATGCAGTATTTGAGGCCATGTCAGGGTTGACCACAACTGGCTCAACCATCTTGTCCGGGCTGGATGATATGGATCAGGGCATTTTGTTATGGCGGGCCATTTTGGAATGGATTGGCGGGATCGGTATCATTGTTACGGCTTTGGCCGTTTTGCCGATGTTGAAAGTCGGCGGCATGCAATTGTTTTCCAGCGAGTGGTTTGACCCGATGGGTAAATTTCTGCCTCGGGCCGGGGGGATCGCCGGGGGGATCGCCATGGTTTATTTGG
>JAJFFR010000226.1 GCA_021776555.1 Robiginitomaculum sp. | reverse complement strand
GTCAATCCCCACGCCGCCCTTGTCGGCCATTTCGATGGATGAAGAGGTCAGCCCCGCCGCCCCCATATCCTGAATGGCGACAATGCAACTGGTTTGCATCAGCTCCAGACAAGCCTCAATCAGGCGCTTTTCGGTAAACGGATCGCCGACCTGTACAGTTGGCCGCTTGGCCTCCGAATCATCATCAAACTCGGTCGAAGCCATGGTCGCGCCATGAATGCCGTCGCGTCCGGTGCGCGCACCCACATACAAAATTGAATTACCGACACCCTTGGCTGCCGAATAAAAAATGTGGTCCGTGCGAGTTAGCCCGACACACATAGCATTGACCAAGATATTGCCATTATAGCCCGGATCGAAATTGACCTCGCCGCCCACGGTCGGAACCCCAACGCAATTGCCATACCCACCAATCCCGGCCACTACGCCCGTAACTAGCGAGCGAGTTTTGGGGTGATCTGGCTCGCCAAAGCGCAAGGCGTTCAGCAAAGCGATCGGTCGGGCGCCCATGGTAAAGACATCGCGCATGATCCCGCCAACGCCGGTAGCTGCGCCCTGATAAGGTTCGATATAGGACGGGTGATTGTGGCTCTCCATCTTGAAGATCACCGCATCACCATCGCCAACATCAATCACCCCGGCATTTTCACCGGGTCCGCAAATAACTTGTTCGCCGCTAGTCGGGAACTTGGACAAATGAAGACGCGATGATTTGTAGGAACAATGTTCCGACCACATCACCGAGCAAATGCCCAATTCGTTCAAATTTGGCGTACGGCCCAAATGCTCGCACAAGGTGCGGTATTCATCCGGGCTAAGACCGTGTTCGGCCACCATTTCGTCGGTAATTTTCTGTGGGGTAATGATCTGTGCCTCGGTCATCCGACTGCATCCAACAGGCTTTTGAAAAACAATTGCCCGTCCCCCTGATCCCCGTTTTGGCCCATGGCGCGTTCGGGATGGGGCATCATGCCCAAAATGTTACCGGACTCATTGATAATGCCAGCAATATCATTGATCGAGCCGTTGGGATTATCGCAATAACGAAACACCACTTGTCCCTGCCCTTCCAACCGCTCCAGCTCGTCAGCTTGTGCGAAATAATTTCCATCGTGATGCGCCACGGGAATTTGAATACGAACCGCTTCATCATATTTGTTGGTAAATGGCGTATCGGTACGGACCACTTCTAGCTCAACCGGTTTACATATAAATTTTAACCCGGCATTTCGCATCAATACGCCGGGCAGCATTTTGCTTTCGGTCAAAACTTGAAATCCGTTACAGATACCGGCAACCAGGCCACCTTTTTGTGCATGTTCGCGCACCGCTCGCAAGATTGGGGAGCGCGCCGCCATTGCACCGGGGCGCAAATAATCGCCATAGGCAAAACCGCCGGGCAGCACGACCAGGTCAACCGCCGACATTTCTGTGGCCCGGTGCCAGATCATCGCGGGCTGCTTGCCGGTCACCATGGTTAGTGCATGGGCCGCGTCGCGGTCGCAATTTGATCCGGGAAAAACAATAACCGCCGTACGCACGCCGGGCACCTCCTGTTTTATTTCTTGAGCCGCTTTATTCCGTGGGCTTAATCTATAATTTCAACTGAAAACTGCTCAATAACTGTATTGGCCAGCAATTTGCTGCACATGGCCTCTACCCGCTCCTCGGCAGAAGCTCGATCCACACCTTGCAAGTCCAGCTCAATGACCTTGCCTTGTTGCGCGCCGGTCACCTCATCAAACCCCAGTGAGTGCAGCGCCCCAGTAATAGCTTGGCCTTGTGGGTCCAGCACACCGGGCTTCAATGCAATATGAACAATCGCTTTCATCAGGCATCCTTCGCTTTGACAACGGTCAGATTGGGCGGCTCTTTTAATACGCCCAAACGGCGAGCTACCTCCGCATAAGCTTCGGGGACGTCGCCCAAATCCTGACGAAACCGGTCTTTGTCCAGCTTGCGATTGGTTTTGACATCCCATAACCGGCAGCTGTCTGGGCTGATCTCGTCGGCTAGAATAACCCGCACCAAGTCGCCCTCAAATTGCCGTCCAAACTCCAGCTTGAAATCGATCAATTGAATGCCGATGGCACAAAACAATCCCGACAAGAAATCATTGACCCGAAAGGTCATGGCAATCATGTCGTCCATTTCCGGCGGCGCAGCCCAGCCAAATGCTGAAATATGATCCTCTGACACCAGCGGATCACCTAAATCGTCATCTTTGAGGTAGTACTCAATAATCGGCCGAGGCAATTTTTCGCCCTCGGACAAGCCAAATCGCTTGCAAATTGTCCCTGCCGCCACATTGCGACAAACCATTTCCAGTGGAATGATTTCGACTTTCCGAACCAATTGTTCGCGCATGTTCAAGCGACGAATGAAGTGATTGGGCACGCCAATACCATCAAGCCGGGTCATCAGATATTCGCTGATCCGGTTATTGATGACACCTTTGCCCTCGATCTGGCCTTGTTTCTGATTGTTAAACGCAGTGGCGTCGTCCTTGAAATGGGCAATCAAGGTTCCTGCCTCCGGGCCTTCATATAGAATTTTGGCTTTGCCTTCGTAGACTTTTTTGCGGCGTGACAAGTTGAAACCTCTTTCTTTCTGAAGTGAGTCATTCAACCAATTTCAGTTGCAATCGGATTCAGAATCACCACTTGAAATGAAGCGGCAACGTACCGCAGCCTTTTGACCTTCACAATGCAATCATATGCATTGATTCAGATTGATCTTCGGGCTAATCAAGGCCCATACAAACCGGACACAAAATAGGAAACTCTGATATGAATACCTTTGATGATCGCAAAACAGGATTTGAATCCCGGTTTGCCTTGGATCAAAATCAGGAATTCAAGGCTTCAGCCCGCCGCAACAAGCTGTTGGGGCTTTGGGCGGCTGAACTGATGGGTAAGTCAGAAGAAGAGGCACAAGAATACGCCAAAGACGTAATCGTAGCGGATTTTGAAGAAGCCGGTGACGACGATGTGTTTCGCAAAATCCGGGCTGATATTGATGCAGCTGACGTCGAACAGTCCGACCATCAAATACGTCGAAAAATGGACGAATTGCTGGAACTATCCCGCGATCAAATTCGCGACGAAGCCTGAATCAAAAGCAATAAGCTGTCTGGCTTAACTCGCGCCGACTTGAACTCGCAATAGGCTTCTGTCCAGCTTCTGCTCGATATCGTCCACACCATCACGCAAAGTAATGATGTCGATGATTTGCTCGGTTGCCGGGTCAACCAGCAGCATGAACCCGGTTTTGCCTTTGTTTACCGCATAAAGATGCGACAGATTTTTTTCATCAGCCAATGCTTGTAACTTGGCACCCTGCACCAGTGCATACGAAAAATTGAATTTTACAAAATCGACTGGGCGTTCGGAAAACTGTGGTTTTGCAGCTTCAATTTTTGGATCCAGTATCTGACAGGCCGCGCACCAGTTTGAATAAAACATCACGGCAGTCACTGGTTGATCCACGATCGGAATGACATTTTCCACTTGCGGTGTCGCAACTGTTTCCGCCACCACTTCGGTAGCCGCTTTCGAAGCCGGCGCCCGAGTCATCGTTACAGCGACCGCAATTCCAAGCACAAGAAGTCCGACAAACAAACGCATATTCAAAATTCCTTTTATTTCAGTACGGCCCATCTTAAGGCGCCATCCGACTGGGTGGACAAATCGCCGATCCGACATCGCGGGAACCGGGTGGACTAGTGCGGGTTCGTTTCACGGCTTTATCAAAAGCCGCCACCATGGCATCGGCCGTAAACAAGCGGTTCACACAATCAATCCGCTCGCCAGTATCAGCCGCAACTAGAACAACCAGACCGGTCGTGCCTGCATAGCCGTTATATGTGGAGACAATATCGTGATCCAATGCCAGCTCGATGGCGTGATCCCACGTCTGTGCATTGGTGAAGTCCAGCTTGATATGTTGAACTGGTATATGTTTAGCCTTGCTTTGCGCCCGTTCCAAAACCGGCTCCAGTACACGACAATTGGCGCACCAATCGGCACGAAACAGCACGGCCCGAACTTCAGGTTGTCCAGCAGAGGCCTGAACCACAACATCAGTCGCACTTGATGCATTGGCCGTGGCAAATGCAGCGATCAAAACAAACAGAACAGAGCGAAGGCGCAAGATATGTATCCTCATCAAAATGATAGATTTTTTTTCTATCAAGCCTGCGGATAAACTACCAATCACAAAGCCGCGATAATTCAGGTTGGATACTTAAGACCGGCCAAACACCCGGTCAAAAATATGATCGACCCCGGTCAAATGATATTCCAGATCAAACATCTCGGCCAATTCGGCTTTGCCGAGCACCGGCGCGACCTCTTCATCGCGGAGCAAGTTGGATTGGAAGTCGCCATCCCCGCGCCACGTTGCCATGGCATTGCGTTGCACCAGCGCATAAGCCTGTTCGCGGCTGACGCCTTTTTGGGTAAGCGCCAACAAAACCCGCTGGGAATTATGCAACCCACCAAGCCGGTCCAAGTTTCGCATCATATTGTCAGGGTACACCAACAAGTTTTCAATGACCCCGGCCAAACGATGCAAGGCAAAGTCCAGATGAATGGTGGCATCCGGTCCAATGCCGCGCTCCACGCTGGAATGCGAGATATCCCGTTCGTGCCACAGGGCGACGTTTTCTAGTGCCGGAACCACACTGGATCGAACCAATCGGGCCAGACCAGTCAGATTTTCGGTTAAAATCGGATTTCGCTTGTGCGGCATGGCAGAAGAACCCTTTTGCCCCTTGGCAAAATACTCTTCGACCTCCAGTACTTCGGTGCGTTGTAGATGGCGAATTTCAGTTGCCAGCCGTTCAATCGAACTGGCCAAGACACCCAGACAAGCAAAGAATGCAGCATGACGATCGCGAGGGATGACCTGAGTCGAAACTGGCTCAATCTTCAAGCCCAATGCCTTGGCAACATGGGCCTCGACCTCGGGCTGGATATTGGCAAATGTGCCAACCGCGCCGGATATGGCGCAAACCGCGATCTCGTCGCGGGCGCTGAGCAACCGAGTCCGCGCTCGATCAAACTCGGCAAATGCCTGCGCCATTTTCAGGCCAAATGTGGTTGGTTCAGCGTGAATACCGTGACTACGGCCAATGCAAACCGTTTTCTTGTGTTCAAAGGCCCGGGTTTTCAATGCGGCCAAAACCCGATCAACGCCGGTGACCAGCAAATCAGAGGCCCGGCTCAATTGCACCGACAAGCAGGTGTCCAGAACGTCCGACGAAGTCATGCCCTGGTGGATAAATCGAGCATCATCGCACACATGTTCAGCCAAATGGGTTAGAAACGCGATCACATCGTGTTTGACCTCGCGTTCGATCTCATCAATGCGTTCCACATCAAATTTTACATTGCCCCGTTCGCGAATGTTTTTGGCGGCTTCATTTGGGATTACCCCCAATTCAGCCAAAGCATCGCAAGCGTGGGCTTCGATCTCGAACCAA
>JAJFFR010000225.1 GCA_021776555.1 Robiginitomaculum sp. | reverse complement strand
GCCCATCCGCATCCAGTTTAGTTTCTATGTTCTCAATCGGAACCACGGTTTCACACCATGCAGGCACCGGCGCACCGGTCATGATCTGCACGGCACCATTCATCGGTTGGTCGCTGGCCTTTTGTCCGGCCAGAATTTGTTGCAGTATCGGTAATTGCACCGGTCCTTCGGTGGTAATGGCTTTTAAGGCAAATCCATCCATGGCCGAGTTATCAAACGCTGGCAAATTGGCCGTAGCATGTATCGGTGCGGCTGATACCCGCCCCGGCAAATCCGCTAACTTGCAAGTTTCTAACGTGGGCTTTGTCGCCAAAGCCGCCTCGTTCAGCAAAAGCTCTGTTGCCTGTTGGTAGGTGATCATTTGCCTGTCCCACCGCCGCTGGTAGATTTGCCGCTGGCCAGCCGCACGGCATGGCCCAAAATCGGCCGTAAAGTTTCCATACATTCGCCAATGGCTTTAGGAGAGCCGGGCAAGGACACAATAAATGTCCGCCCGCGCACCCCGGCAATAGAGCGACTAAGCCATGAGGTTGAAATGTGCCGCGCACTGGCATTACGCAGAGTTTCGCCAATGCCCGGCGCGGGTTTCTCAAGAACGGCCGCAATGGCTTCGGGGGTGATGTCGCGCGGGGTCAAACCAGTGCCGCCGGTGGTCATGATCAAATCAACTTCGCCATTGTCACAAAGCTGACGCAACCGCGCCTCCAATCCTTCACGATCATCGGAAAGGATTTCCTGTACCAATACATCGCCGCCCAACCCAAGTAGAGCTTCGGCCAAAGCTGGCCCAGAACGGTCTTCATAGGTGCCATCCGAAGCTCGGTCCGACAGGGTAAGCACGGCGCATCTGGCCCCTTGCAACGGGCGGGCCGCCGGTTGTTGCTCAAATCCAGATACCGCATCTGGTATGCCTTCCGGGCGAACCCAACGGCCTTTCTTGCCGCCTTCTTTCAAGATCAACGACACATCACAAATCCGCAAAGCGGGTTCCACCGGTTTGGTGAGATCGTACAGGGTCAGCAGAGCCGCATTGACCGCGCTTAACGCTTCCATCTCAACCCCGGTTTTGGCAAAGCACGAAACCAGGGCATAGACCGCCACCGCTGCCGCATCCGGCTCTAGCATTAGAACAATGGCAATGTGGTCCAACGGCAAGGGATGGCACAGCGGGATCAGATCAGCGGTTTTTTTGGCACCAGTTATCCCCGCCATCTCGGCAATTTTCAGTACGTCACCCTTGGGCAAGGTATCGTTCTTGATATGGGCAAATGCCATTGCACCCACTTCGATCCGACCCATAGCCAAAGCCCGGCGATAGCTTGGCGTTTTGCCGCCAACATCGGCCATGTGAAAGGCCGCTTGTTCAAACATCTGGTCCATTTCAGCCCCCAATATCTGCTAGCTTGGCGGTGCCGCCAGAATGTCCGTCATGCAAAAAATGCGACACCCGTTTTGTCGTTAAACTGCCTTGGATAAATTCCTGCAATTGATGCTGCTGATCATCGGATTGCAGCAGATGGCGCAATGAAACGCCTTTTTCCGAAAACAGACATAAATGCAGATCGCCCCGGGCCGACATTCGCAATCGGTTACAGCTAGCGCAAAAATCCTTGGAATAGGGAGCGATTAGGCCAATTCGTCCCAAATGGTCGGGGTGTACATATTCCAGTGCCGGACCGGCCCCAGGCTCACGGGTTTTTCGCACCCAGCCCTTTTGCTGCAATTGCTCGGCAATTGTAGCGGCTGGCACATGGTATTTGTTGAAATACGCTTCATTGTCACCAGTCCGCATCAATTCGATAAAGCGAATACTGACCGCGCGGTTCGACACGAATTCGAGATACGAATCCAACGCCTGATCATTGATCCCTTTGAGCAATACGGCGTTGATTTTAACCGCTTCATATCCAGCATCCAGACAGGCCTCAATGCCTTCCAGAACTTCTATTAAACGATCATGCCCGGTCACCCGATGAAAAACTTGCGGGTCAAAACTATCAACCGATACATTGATCGCATCCAGTCCGGCGGCGCGCCATTTTTGCGCATTGTCTCGCAACTTGTAGCCATTGGTCGTCGTAGCTAGCGTTTTTACGCCCTTAACCGCCCGCAAGGTTCGAACAATGTCGGTAAAATCCCGGCGCAAGGTTGGCTCCCCACCGGTGATGCGAATTTTCCACAACCCTAACGCGGCAAATGCGGTAGCCAACCGCCGGATTTCATCCAGAGACAGGAATTTTGGCCCCGGCTTTTTCTGAAAACCATCTGGCAAGCAATACTGGCATGAAAAATTACAGACATCGGTAACCGACAACCGCAAATAAGCAAATGAACGACCAAATGCGTCCTGCATGGCGTACTTTCCTTTCCAAACAGGGAGGCAATGGCGTTTCCGCAAACATCACCCGGCAATGAGGGTCATTGCTGTCTCGGCAACCATGCTTTGCAAAGCGAAGGCCATCGAGCTTCGGAAGTAACAGGCAGTACAGTACGCGCCATCAGCTATTGACGCAATTGCCAACTTAGCGACTTACATAGGACAAATTGTCACTTTTACTTGAGCGGTCGACTTGGTCAGCCCGCCGGGACGATATTGTCGTTGATCATGATCTCGTCGACATTGATCCGGGTAAAGGGCGCGTTTCCTTGCACTTTTGAAGTCTCATAGACCCGGACCAGCGGTCCGCCTTCCCAAGCTGGCGCAACGTATTGAATGATCTCGTAGAATTTTAATTTTACGATGGAGATCGGTTTGAAATGTTCGGGCGCGTAATACCGAATCCAGCGAATGGTATTGCCATGAATATTGATGGCAATCTCACCTTTGACATGTTCAGAAATTTCAGCTTTGCGGCCTCCACCTTCCAGAAAGTAATCGTCGGCGATATCAAACTCATAAATCTCTGCGCCTTCTGCCTCGCGTAAAAAGCGGGCGCCACCAGCCATGCGTTTGCGTAAATCCGGGATCATCAACGCCGTGTCGGAATTGCCATCCCAACCGGCATATTTTTTGATCAGCTTGGCATGTTTCTTCGGATCTTCTTCGATGGAAGGAAAGGATACTGACCACCGCTCGGCCTGAGCGCGACTAGGATCAAATTGTTTGATTTCAGTTTTGGCACCTTTCTTGTAGGTTTGGCGGTCAAAGGCAAATCGTGGGACATCGGTGCGCTGAGCATCCAATAAGGTCAAGGCAGACTCTACGCGTTCCGGCAGAGCATTAGAGATCACCATGCTTTCCGGTGAAGGCAGCGCATCAGCCGCAAAGACAGGTGCAGCCAATGCCAAACCAAAAGACAAGATAAAAATACGGGATAAAACCACAAACATGAGGACACCTTTCGAAGAACAATCGACTTACAAAAATGCAAATCAGCGACCCCCAACCCGAGTGGTACTCCCTTATATGTAACGACGATTTTGCGGTCCGACCAATAAATATTTTTGTCCCTTTGTTTCAAATCGCTAGCCCTGTCAAATACTGACATTTTTGTTGACTGGACAGTTTTAGGTTCGCCCCCGATACAGGACAGCTGGGAACAACTTAATCAAGACAAAACCCTGATCCATTTGGGCAGGGGTTCGTCTATGTGCATGCCCCCAGAAAAATAAACCGCATATCCCATTGGATTCGCGGTCTTGGGAATAATTGCTACGCTTTGAAAAAAGCAGCGGGGGAAGAAAGTTTATGTCGGCTCAGCCAAGCCCAACTGACACGATTCAGTCAAATCCAATTTACAAGGAAATCTTGGAACAATTGCGCCCCCATGCGGGCGCTGATGTTGTCTTTGGGCCTGACACCGTTATCACACAAGACTTGGGCATGGATTCTTTAGCCATCATGGATTTTGTGTTTGATCTCGAAGATGCCCTTGATCTGAGTATCCCTGAACACCGAATTGCCGAGGTTCGTACCATTCGTGACCTGGTTGCCGCCATAGTACTTTTACAAAAGGAGGCCTGAACCCATGGCCATTTTTGACAAATTTCAACCGTTGAACGACAGCCACGATTTTTTGAAATCAGTAGGGCAAAGCCCGTCTGAACTTCAGTTTGATGAAACTCTTTCCCCGACCGAAGCCATCCTGAACGGGCGGCGAACCATCTTGCTCGGCACCAACAATTATCTAGGCATGACCTTTGATGATGCCAGCATCGAAAAAGGCATTACCGCTTTACAGGAACAAGGCACTGGCACCACCGGATCGCGCATTGCCAATGGCAGTTATGACGGCCACAAGGCGCTCGAGAATGAAATTGCCGAGTTTTATGGCATGCAAAATGCCATGTTGTTTTCGACTGGGTATATGGCCAATCTTGGAGCCATCGGCACCTTGGCCGGGCGCGGTGATTATTTGCTGATTGATGCGGACAGCCACGCCTCGATCCATGATGCATGCAAACTGTCCGATGCCGAAGTCATCCGCTTTCGCCACAATGACCCGGTCAATCTGGCCCGCAAATTGGAACGGCTAGCCGATAAACCAGGCGAAAAGATTGTGGTGATCGAGAGTATTTATTCCATGTTGGGCGATACTTCGCCCTTAAAAGAAATGATTGCGGTCAAAAAGAAATATGGTGCGTATCTGCTGATTGATGAAGCACATTCCCTTGGCGTCATGGGCGCCACTGGGCGCGGACTTTGTGAACAAGCAGGCGTCGAAGACGACATTGATTTTGTCACTGGTACATTTTCTAAAAGCATCGGTACCATTGGTGGATTTTTGGTCTCCAATGTTGATGGGTTGGACATTGTTCGCTTGGCATCGCGCCCTTACATGTTCACCGCGTCCCTGCCCCCATCGGTGGTTGCTACGGCCAGAGAAGCCCTGTCCCGCGTCCCTGCCGCAACCGTGCTGCGCGCTAAATTATGGGACAATGCCACGCAGCTTTACGCCGGTCTGAAAACGGCTGGATTTGATCTTGGCCCCGAAGTCAGCCCCATTGTGGCCATTCGCATGCAAGATGCGGAAAAAGCCGTTGCATTGTGGAACGGCTTGCTCGAAGCCGGTGTTTACACAAATCTAGCCCTGCCACCCGCCACTCCGTCTGGCTGGTTTTTGCTGCGCTCCTCGATCAGTGCGGCCCATACATCGCAACAAATCGCGCTGGCAGTTGAGTTATGCACCCGCATTGGCCGCGAGCTGGGACTGATTTCGTGCCCATTGCAATCCAGTGCTAAGGTAGAGATGATGAACGTCGGCGCACCGCGTAAATCATCAGATTCGGAAGCTGTACCTACTTCCAAAAAGGACGATGCAGCAGCACAGGCCTGATCCATGACCGATCCGGATTTGCAACTCATTGCCGTAGAAGGCAAGGCGCTGCTGAAGGCCTTCATCCGCCTGCAACCAGATATTCACAAGGATGATCCAAATTGGATCACCCCCTTGGAAATGGAACGTCAGGCGCTGCTTGATCCTGCCAAAAACCCGTATTTCGAGCATGCAATTGCCAAATACTGGTTGGTGCAAAGAGCCAGAAAATATGTGGGGCGCATCTCGGCCCAGATTGACCAGATGGCCATCAAGGAACAAGGCGAACCTGTCGGACATTTTGGGATGCTGGCCTGTATCGACGACCCCAAAGTTGCCAACCTATTGCTGACCACGGCCGAAAACTGGTTGCGCGAACAGGGCATGACCAAGGTGCAAGGCCCGATGAATTTGTCGATCAATCAGGAGGTCGGCCTGATGGTTGAAGGGTTTGACACCCCATCCATGATGTTGATGCCGCACGACAAGCCCTATTTGCAAAAAATGCTGACCGATGCCGGGTATGAGAGCGCCGTCGATATGCTGGCCTATATTCGCGATGCCGATACTCTGTTTCCAGAAAAACTACGCAAACTGGCCGAACGTGGTGCGGGCGGTAAAGTCACCTTACGTAAATTGGACATGAAGCGATACGATGAAGAAATTGAGACCATTGTCTCTATCTTCAACGAGGGTTGGCACACCAATTGGGGTTTTGTGCCGATGACCGATTCTGAGGTCAAACACATGGGCCAAGAATTGCGACCAATCATCGAACCAGAACTGGCTTGCTTCGCAGAAATTGACGGCGAGTCCGCTGGTTTTTTTGTCTGTGTGCCCGATGTAAACGAGATGATCCGTGGCATAAATGGCAAATTGCTGCCCTTTGGCTGGCTCAAGCTTTTATGGCGCATGAAAGTACGCGGTCCAAAAACCGCACGTGTGATGTTGATGGGGGTTCGCAAGAAATTCTCGACCGGCATGCTGGGCCAGTTCCTGCCGTTTCGCATGATCTATTTTGTCGAACCGTATTTGAAGAAATCCGCGCTCGAACAAGTCGAAATGGGTTGGATTTTGGCTGATAATAAACCAGTGCGCCGCTTGATCGAACGAGTTGGTGGCAACGTATACAAAAAATACAAAGTATTTGAAAAAACGCTCTAGCCGGTCAGACTGCTACACCCGTCCCGGTTTCTAACCAGCTTGGATGCGCTTACGTTTTGGTTTGAGGGAACCAGATTGGGAGAGACCTATGGAACTTCGAAAAGCTACGAAAACGATTTCTATTTCAGCATTGTTGGGTTTGGGCGCATTGGCGATGTCGTCGCCAGCCTCAGCTTCCTACATGCAAACATGCGATGCGCTGATCGCAGATTGGAAAAGCTGCAAAGCAAAAGGTGCCAATTGCTCCGCGAAAACCAGTGCCATTGAGACCCAGTGCAAATGCCACGCGCTTAAAGGTAATGAGTGGAAACTGATCATGGCAGCCGTTGCCAAAAACAATGTTTGTGGCAGCAACCCGGAAGATGTGCCGCCGATTAAATTACCAGAACCGAGACATCCAACAACCGGTACCGTTGATCCAAATGGTCGTGGTGGTCACTAGGAATTAGAACGGTAAATTCTTGCCCGATAGAAAAGGCAGCTTCAGGACGATCAGCAGATCGCGTAATTCCTGACGAGCCGCGACATGGCTCATGGTGAAGTTCACCGGGCTGCCCTTTTCGGTCAGATCAAGCAAGGTCAATCCGGCCGGAAATAACTCGCGGTAGATTACCCGTTCGGCGAATCCCGGCGCGATGCGAAAGCCGATCCGATCGGCCAATACTTTTAGCCCATCACCAACCCGTTGTTTGTTGCGGGCATTGATGGTGCTCATCCGGTTGCGCATCACCACCCAATCAATTGAGCGTTTGGTTCGAATGGCTTTTTGCTTGCGCGCCGACCAGACCAGTTCGCTATACAGCGAAGGTTGGCCCACTTCCAATGTAGCGTGGTCAACTTGCGCCAATAAATCAAAATCGACAAAGCTGTCATTGATCGGCGTAATCAAAGTATCGGCGCTAGCATGAGCGATGCGGGCGTAATAAGTATCACTGCCCGGCGCATCGACCAGAATATGGTCGCAGTGCTCAGACAGCGCCGCAACAGCCGCCTCCCATCGGGCGCTTTCTTCTGCTTCAGCCATATCCAGATCGCGATGAGCTGAACGCTCCAAAGCGATTTGCGCCGGCATCGGTAATTCAACGCCCGAACCTTCACACCATTTGGCCCGGTTTTCCAAAAATCTCGTCAAGGTGCGCTGGCGCACGTCCAAATCAATGATCCCAACCCGCGCCCCGGCCCGCAACAGCGATATAGCCACATGAAATGCAATGGTGGACTTGCCAGCACCGCCCTTCTCATTGCCCACTACAATTGTATAGGGGCTGGTAACCAAGTCCGGGCTAGAATGCCCGTCGGTTTCATTATCCTGTTCTGGCAAAGAAGGTTTCATGTTGGCAAATCTGATCAATCGAATCGAGTCATGGGACGCAAGTATGGCGCGAGTCGCAGGCTTTGTGCTGATTTTCCTTGGCCTGACTGTAATTTCCAGTTCTGCCTTCGCGGAAGTCAGCGTTGAACCGACCCGGATTATACTAACCAAAAAACAACACACCCAAACCGTAACCGTAAGAAATGATGGCTCTCGATCCGTTTCGGTGGGTTTGGTCTGGACCAAAATGGTCCAAGCAGCCGATGCCAGCTTGCACCCCACCGGTGTCGAGCGAGGCGTCAGGCAAGCCAGATTGATCAGAGTAACCCCAACCACAGCCGAGCTTTACCCCGGACAACAAGCCGTTTTCACCTTGCAACTAGACCCAAACACACCGGACGAAATCGAGATCAGGGAACATTTGCGGTTTGATATTGACCAAACGATCAAAAAAGGCCCGCGCTGGGCTGTCGTGATCCCGGTGTTTATTCGCCTAAGCATCGCGCCGCCCAAGGTCAGCATCACTGGTGTCCACAACGGGCAAAATGGCGAAGTTCATGTCAGTATGATCCATGCGAGCGGCGCTAGCCCCTACGGTCATTTGTCTGTATTTGATCATCAATCTGAAATCGCTCGGTTGAACAATGTAAATTTATACCGACAGGATCAAACCACCAGTTTTTCCGTCCCCGTGCCAGCCGGTACAAATGGTAATTTAACGGTTCAATATATTGGGGATGCAGAGTTCTCAGGCCAGTTATTGGCCGAACAAAGCGGGCAGATTAACTCCGGTCCGTCCCAGTAAAATCAGCCCTAGTGCAACCGATATTGCGGGATTTCAACGCCTGACATTTGGCATCTACTTCACTGTTGGAATGCAACGGACCGGCTTTCAACCGGTAGAAAACGCCACGATCCCCTAGATCTACTTGTTCAATGCGCGGGGCCAAACCTTGCAATTCAGATGATTGCCGCTGCAACTCGTCCCAACCGGCAAAAGCTCGCTCTGCACTGCGGTACGAGCCGACCTGTAAGGCAAAAAACAAGGACCGCGAATTGCCGAATTGCGGTGCATCGGCAAATTTCGAAGGATCAGAACTAGCGGATTTGGTCGATACATTGTGGATTTTGGCTTGGGAATCGAGCTGGGGTTGAGCATGCCCTGCCGGTTTGGTTGACCCGGTATGTGCCGAAATAGGCGCCGCATGCGCTGCCGCTCCACCGGGAAGTAACGCCGATGCCAGTTGATAAATCTGCGGGCTGGCAGCTTCCAGACCGGCCCAATTGTCGTCTGCTTCGGCTTGGCGCAAACGGGTCATTACTGTTTCCACGGCGAATTGCAATTGGCGATCTCGCTGCACATTTTCCACCGGATGAACCATGGTTGGGCCAGCTATGGCCCGAGCCAGCGCCGCGTGATCAACCGGCTTGGCAATTCGGCCAGCTTGTGAATGATCGGAAAACCGCTCGATACACCCGGCCAACAAAGGTAATGGCGCAAGAACAACTAGAATCAGGGCACGGCGAATTGAATGTTTCATAGAAAATTTATGAAGCGGTTTGCCTTGCGAAAACGTTAATTACCACGCGCCGATCTGGCGCAAATGAGCTTCAATCTCGGCTGGCAAGCGATCATCAGAAGCCGCCCCCGCACCCAGATCAACTGGTGCATCGGCCTCATCCAAATACCGCCACCCCTGAAAGGGCCGTCTGGGCTGTGGTCGGGTGGCAATTAAATCTGGTCCCAAAACAATCCGGCAGCGCTTGATGTCATCTTCACCAACAACTCGCTCTAGTGCCAAAATGGGTTGGCGCACCGTGACGACCCCTTTGATCACCCAATAGAGCGAGCCACCAGCCAAGACTTGTTCGCCCCGACGCGGCATCATCCGGGTCACATGAACCGGGTTATCGCGCACACCATCGGCCCGGCGTTGTTTGATCCGGGCCGCCTGCAATTGCGCCAAGTCTTCGGCACTGTCGACCCCGACACACAATTTGACCAGATGCTGAATGATGGCTTTGCCCTTTATCCGCTTGCTTGACGATTCAGTGACAGGATAGAGCATTCGCCCACCAGTTGGAAATGACGGGTTGATAAATAATCCTGAGCGTCAAAATTGGTTATTTCGGTTGGAAATCCGAATAGATTTCGACCACGTGCTCTGAAAATTTCTGGAACATGGCCGAGCCAGAAACATGGACCTCTTCACGCACTTGAACCAAAGGTCCGTCCGCCCAAGCCGGTGCAAAGTGCAACCAGACATCCATTTTTTTGATTTTGGCAACCACAACTGGCTTGAAAGGTTTTGGCGCGTAGATGTGAATCCACACCAATTGACCCAATTCCTTATCAACACCAAGTTCAGCCTTCATGTATTTATTGAAATCCGGTCCATCCTCGTCGCCCTCTCCCATCGACATCGAACCTTCTGGATCAAACCCGAAAACAGCTACATTTCCGTCATCCCGCAAATACTCAAAATCAGCGTCTTCATCGTCGAAAACCTCATCAACTACCAATTCTTGATCGCTTTTTTCTTCGGGATTATGTTTGGCATCAGATTCTATTTGTTTTTGCGTTCCTTCAAACACTTCCTTATTCTGCGCCAAAGTTGGCGAAACAATCGTCCATCCATAATTGGTTGAATTGCCCGGATCGTAGGTCAATGAAACATCATATGTTTCGTCGCCTTCTCCGATAACCTGCATGGCAAAAGCAAAACGCTGTTCTTCCTCAGACGCATTTCGCTGCTGAAGATCAGATTTGGCTCGTTCTAAAAATTCAGCACGATCGGTTTGCGCACCGGCTGGCATGGCGGTTACCAAAATCAGGCCAAGACCTATTGCAAGAATGCGTTCCAGCATGAAAATACTCCATTCAATTCAAACGCCGCCCCTGCGATGGAAGGTTTGTATTGAAGGAAAATTGATTTGGCAAGAAATTATCGTAACACAATAATTTATGCAGCACGTTCCGAATGAGCTTCATACTCAGTCACCGCATTTTTCTGATCTGGATCGACCTCAAACTCGTACCCTTGTTTGCAAGCGGCTTTCGCATCAACCAATTTCATCTTGCGCAACACCCGTGAAGCGGCAAACCGCACAAACCGGCTGATGGCACCTTGGTTTTCTACTTGCGGGTTCATGCCCAACTTGCGTCGTAAAATTCCGTTGGTGATGTGCGCCCCATTTTGAATGACCGTGGGCATGCCCGACCATTCCACCGTGATCGACACATTCAGATCACCCAAATTCTCAACCCGATGTGGGCCATGCAAAGGCCAACTGACCGCCATGCCCGGCTCTAAATCAAGCACCATGGCTTGGTTTTCTACCGCCGGGTTATACGGCACATCATCGTTGTGCTCATGCAGCAGGATTTCCTCCACCTCGCGCTCGGGCAAGGTTTCTTCATTCAACGGATAGACCCACAACCGTTTGTGGCCCCGAATATGCCACAACATCACATCGGATCGATCAATGTGATATGGAACCGCAGCCGTTGGTGACGAGATCAGCAATCCGCCCATCATACTGGTCGGTTTGAAACCTGGCATTTTATCGCGCAATTGCGTCGTCATATCGTGCAAAATCGCTTGGTATTGCGGGTGAATGTTGCAGGTTTTACGCAGATTGATCCACAATCGCCCCTGCCGAACGGCTTTTAACAATTCAGCACCGGAATGCGAACCGGGATCGCCGCCGCGCCACGAAGCCCGATCACTGGCCCCACGATCCATGGTACAGAAATCCGCATGATCACGAGGATGGTTTTCAATCAACCAGATCAGAGCCTCATCGGAAAACAACGAAGATGTGGCCAATGAGTGCTGCCACACCACAGGTTTCTGTTTGAAACTTGTTCCTGTTTCCTCGGTAAAATCAATTGTAAATTGTTCTGACACCTAGATACCCCATCCAATTTCAGTTGAAAAACTAACGGGTTTCAGTTGTTTTTTGGTGAAAGGGGATGGTTAGTCAAACATGAATCAAATCATTCGGTGTCGATTATTCAGTCCGGGTCAATGCCACCAATATGGTGTTTTCCTTGACCTGATCGCCAGCAGCGCAAGACAGCTCGCCAATAACGCCATCACGCGGGGCGGCCAGCGCATGTTCCATTTTCATGGCCTCCATGACCACCAATACCTCGCCTTGGACAACCTCGCGGCCCAATTCGGTGCGAACCTCCAAAATTTTGCCGGGCATCGGCGCACTGATCGTATCCAGCGCATCCATGGCCGCACTATCGGCCTCTGCATCAGGAACCAAACAGGCTTGGGATAACCCGTTAAAAAAGCCGACGAATTGGTTCTCAACCTGCACCAGATCAAGAACTAAGCTGTGATCCTCCTGATCAAAAGAATACTGGGTGCCATCCACATCAATTTCGATTTTCCCGCCGATTATCTGCAAACGAGTGTCGCAGTTTTGCCCATCAATCTGTAACCGTCTAAAAATTTGCGAATTTTGATTAACCCGCCAGCCATCTGCCCTTGCCCACGGGCCATGGGACGTTTTAACTGCGCCATGCCGATACATCGCCAGCGCCAGATGGGCGGCGCGTGAAGCAGGACTTGCATCTGGTTCAATCAAATCATCCAAATTGGCCGCAATAAATCCGGTGTCGTGCAAACCATCGGCAAAAGCCGGTTGGCGCAATATCTGCACCAGAAACCCGGCATTGGTCTGGATCGGCCAAATTTGCACCGACTTTAATGCTGCACACAGCCGCCTTACGGCCTGCGCCCGATCCGCGCCAACGGCAATAATTTTGGCCAGCATCGGGTCATAATGCTCGCTGACCATATCGCCTGCGACAAAACCAGTATCCAGTCGCAAATCTGCGCCTGTTTTTACCGAAAAATGCTGCAAGACGCCGGTCGAGGGCAAAAAGCCCTTGGCCGGTTGCTCGGCATACAGCCGCGCCTCCATGGCATGCCCTGACAACTTGATACTGTCTTGCGACGGCAACTTGCCACCAGCGGCAATTTCCAGTTGTAGCTTGACCAAATCAAATCCAGTCACCGCTTCGGACACCGGATGCTCAACCTGCAATCGGGTGTTCATTTCCATGAACCAGAATTTGGACGGGTCCAATGGCGCCGAACCATCGACGATGAACTCCACTGTTCCAGCATTTTCATAAGAGACCGCACTGGCAGCGCGGATGGCTGCATCACACATGGCGGCGCGCATTTCATCGCTCATGCCCGGCGCAGGTGCTTCTTCGATCACTTTTTGATGGCGGCGTTGCACCGAACAATCCCGTTCAAAAAAGTGAACCACATTGCCGTGGCTATCGCCAAAAACTTGCACCTCGATATGACGAGGATTGGTGATAAATTTTTCAACCAAAACTTTGTCATCACCAAAAGCGCCCAGCGCCTCGCGTCGGGCCGATTGCAGCTCAGCAACAAAGTTCTCGGGCTGCTCCACTTTTCGCATGCCTCGGCCACCGCCACCGGCCACCGCTTTGATCAATACCGGGTAGCCAATTTTTGCGGCTTCTGTGAGCAGGGTTTTCTCGTCCTGCGCTTCGCCGTGATAACCCGGGGTTACAGGTACATTTGCGTTTTGCATCAACAGCTTGGCTTGATCTTTTAAGGCCATTTGTCGCATGGATTTTGCGGTAGGCCCCACAAAGACAATTCCAGCCTTGACACAGCCTTCCGCAAAGTCGGGGTTTTCCGACAAAAACCCATATCCCGGATGGATCGCCTCGGCCTTGGACTGACGAGCGGCATCCAATATCTTGCCGCCATCCAGATAACTTTGACTGGCGGCTGCCGGGCCAATACAAACCGCTTCATCAGCCAGACGTACATGACGCGCCCCTGCATCGGCCTCCGAATAAACAGCAATGGTGCGAATGCCCATCTGGCGCGCCGTATCGATGATCCGACAGGCAATTTCACCACGATTGGCAATGAGCAAACTTGTAAACACGATGTTCTCTTTCCTGCCGGGCTGGGGCGAACTATTCGCCGCGATCCCGGTATTTGTTGGTGATGGGATAACGCCGATCTCGGCCAAAATTTCGGGGACCTAGCTTTACGCCGGGCGGGGCTTGGCGTCGTTTATATTCAGCCAGATAGAGCAAATGTTCGATCCGGTGTACATCTTT
>JAJFFR010000224.1 GCA_021776555.1 Robiginitomaculum sp. | reverse complement strand
TAACAGCCATTACACGGGGCCATGACCACGTCTTGTCCCATACCGTTATGGGCCAGCGACATAACGCGAGACGACAGATAGGTCTGTATCTCTGGGTCAACGTTTTTAACTTCCATTGCGCCGCAGCAATTCCAGTTTTTGATATCAACCAGTTTAAGCTCAAGCTCTTTGGCGATGGCGCGGGTCGAGGTGTTGTACGGCTGGGCCGTACCTTCCAAGGCGCAGCCATGATAATAGGCAACTTCCTTGTATTTATCCTTGCGTTCGGGCATCTGACTTTTCCTCTTATTCAGCTGGATCAAGGCCAAGAGCGGCGCGCTCGGCGGCCTTCTCTTCGGCAATATGTTGTTCAATCGCGTCGCGTGTTTTGGCCCAGCGCTTGGTTTTTGGTGCAAACAAAGTGGCCCAACCCATGCCAAACAGATATTTGAACGGCAAATGTTTGACCATCTGCATAACCATTTGAATGAGCCAATCCTGAACTAAGGATTGCTTGGAATTTTTCAGGAAATTCATCAAAATGCGACCGTCTTCGATCTTGCCGGTTTTAACGACTTGGCGAGTGAATTCCTCATCAAAAATGGTTGAATAGGAGGGTTCGGTGTGGCCCTTCAGTTCCAGCCAATGCGCGGTGGCTTTCATGACGCCTTCAGGGGTCACATCACGCGGGCAGGCATAGGTGCATTTGTTGCAACTTACGCATTGCCAGATGATGTCCTTGTCGCGCAGTAACTCGGATTCCATGCCCATCCGGATTAGATAAATCCAATAGCGTGGATTAAAACCCGGATTGACCGCGTTGACCGTACACGCATTGGTACACGATCCACATTGCCAGCAGCGGTGGATATATTCACCACCGGGCAGGGCGGAAATTTCTTCTTCCAACGCTTCATTATAGTCGGTGACCACCCGGGTTTCGATAAAGGTCGACCAATGGCCGGATACATCCACCCCGTCGATGACCAGATTGTCATGGGTTTTGATGTTTTCCGGGCGGATCAGGTGTTTTTCATGAATGGCCATAAGGGTTTCCGATCAGTCGAGTAATTTTGAGTCAAAGGCAAAGGACGCGCCGTCTTCGGCTTTTAGGCGGGTGCGGCTGGAGCCTTGCTTAATCCCGTCCAGACCCAGCAATCTGCGCGAATACTGCATGGGGTCTTGTGGGGACGCAAAGTCGGCCCGCAAATAGGTGCCGCCTTGGGCGCAGATGTAATTTGCGTACACTTGGGCGCACAATAAATCGACGTAATAGATGGTATCTTGAAACACACCGTTTTCAGACAGCCAACCGCCCAGATCAGCCCGCAAAGCCACAAAAGTAGTATGCCCGTCCGGCACGTCCAGTGTGTTGCTGTCCACTTCGTCGCCATGCCACATCTCGCGGATGACACCGGTATTGGACTTGCGATCCCACATCCAGCGGGTCATCAGCGGATAACGCTGCGGATCAACATTGTGCAGCATTTCTGCGGCCAGATCGCGTACCCAACGATGCTTTTTGTCCTCGGGAAAGCAAGCGCAAAATACCGCGATACGTTGGTCCACATCAGCTGTGGTTTTCATGTCAGCAAGCAAAGGCGCCAAAGCTTGCTTCATGGCAATGAAATTTTCACCGTACAAATGCGATGAAACTCGCCGCCTGACCGTGCCCATGAAGGTACATAAACCAGCGAAGGTCTCTTCGGTCATGGTGTCTAGTGCACTGTCACTGACCGCTTGATGAAACAGTGTGTGTTTCAGCTTCAATGCTTCGATATACCGTTCAATCCCGCCCAGCGCTTCACAGCCATGGACCATGGCCTTGAAGCATTCGGCCAAAACCGGACCGGACAATTCCAATTCCGGCAGGTTTGCCGTTGTTGGAGCCGGTTTTTGGCGGGGTGGAAAAAAAGACGAGAGCATAAAGGGCTATGATCCTATTCGGCGGCGATTTTTGAATTGCTGCTGGCCAATGCACTCATGGCGGCAGCGGTGCCTTGGGCAATACTGTCATCAATGGTTTCGGGGCCAGTGGCGGAACCGGCCACATAAATGCCAGGGCGGGTGGTGGCACCCAGCTCGCCATAGCTATCTTTGCGATCAATGAAACCGTGGGTTTCAAGATCCACATCAAAGATCGAAGACAGCAGCATATTGTCGACGTTTGGGTCCATACCGACCGCATGTACCACCATATCAAACGGGATGGTAATCGGGCGTTTGACCAAGGTGTCCTCGCCTTTGACGATCAATTTATCGCCATTTGAAGTCACTTCGGCGATCCGGGCTTTGATGTATTTTACTTTGTGCTCTTCTTGGCTTTTCCAATAGTATTTGGTTTCCAACAAGCCAAAGGTGCGGATGTCCATATAATAGATATAGACGTGGCAATCTGGTAGTTCTTCACGGATTTCCATGGCTAGATTAGCCGAAACCGTACAACAGATTTTGGAACACCATTCCCGGCCAATTTGCCGGTCACGAGAGCCAACGCATAGCAAAATAGCCACCCGTTTTGGCTTATCACCATTGGACGGACGACGCACGCCGTTGCCCGATGAAATCATCTGTTCGACTTGCGTGGTGGTCACCACATCTTCATGAGTGCCAAAGCCCCATTCGGGTTTGTTGATACTGTCGAAATGAGTAAAGCCGGTACACATTACGATGGAAGAGAAGCTGGCGCCTCGGCCTTCGGAGAACTTCACTTTGAAATCTCCGGCTTTGCCCTTGCATTCCGAGACCGATACGCCGGTTTTCACGGTGATCAATTTATTTTTCTCAACGCGAGTGACCATCGAGCCAATGGCGTCTTTGGCCCATTCGCCACTGGGGACCAGTTTGGCATAGCCCGACAAAATCGGTGCGCCGCCCAGACGGTTTTCTTTTTCCACCAACACAGTTTTTTGGCCGACAGCGGCCAGCGAATGTGCAGCAGCCAGACCAGCCGGTCCGCCACCTACAACTAAAATCGGTTTATTGCTCATGAAATTTGCTCTTGTTTCTGATAGCCCGGCCCACCGGTGATCATCCGACGTGGGTCATAGAGATTTTCTTGGTTTCCAGCTTCTACCTGTTTTAAGTACGCCTCGAACTCAACTTTTTTGGCGCGCCAATCGATGCCCAGTTTGTCGAACAACTTTTCGGTGCTGGACGCATGCCAATGGGACTGGATAATTTTGTACGGATCGGCCCCGCAAACCAGTGCCGCAAATTGCACATCGGCAATTACTGGCAGATCGTAATTTTTGCCATCGGCCTGACCAATCCACTGGTTTTTGTCCAGCGTAGTGATGCAGCCGGTATCATGGCCGATCATCACATCGGAATGCGCTTCGTCGACGGCCACTTTGATCTTGCGATCAATGGCAAAGGAACGGGTAAACTCGCGCTCTGAAATGATGTGGCGAAAGCCAAAGCCGCAGCAATCATACCAAGTTGAATAGTCGATCACTTGCGCGCCAAGCTGTTGAATGATGCCGGTGGAAACCGCCACTCGTTCGCCGTCCAGCACGTCATCATCATAGATCACATCCTGTGGGACCATCTTGTAAACGTGACAGGCCGGGTGAATGGTGGCGCGAACACCGCTGGCATCAATCACTTGGTGCTCGGCAATGCGTTTTCGCATTACATGCACCCACTCGGAATAGTGAACAATTTCTTCGGGGATCAGCAATTTGCCATCAACCAGACGGTCTAATTTACCCAGAATTTTACGGACTTTCTCGCGCAAATCGGCCGACAATAGCAGGTATTCGCGCACTTCCTTGTAATTGCCAAAGCTGGTGCCGCAATGGACCAGCGGATAGTAATAGCCCTCTGGCTTGCCTTCGGCTTTGGCCGAAACATAAGCCTGATGGAAGTTGCGCAAGAACACAGCGGCCAATGAGACAATGTTACCAATGCCCGAACCGTGATAGTTCCACGCGGTACACGATGTCTGGTCTGTTTCGTCTAAGTATCGCACGTCGAGTTTGTTCATTAACCACAACAAAGACGTGGGATAGCCCGGGATATTACCGCATTGCCCGCAAGATTTATGGTGCCAAAGCTGGTTGGTTGGGATTTTTTTGTCCCAGCCATACAAGGTTTTTGCCATGACCGGATCATTGTCATCATGGATCCGATGAACAACAATTTCGCCTTCTTTTTCCAACCGCCACATTTCATCACGAATGTCATGCACTCGCGACTTGTTGGTCAGCATGGAGCGTTTGTTGATTTTCTGCTCGATCCAAGCCGTGGCAACTAGTGCCTCTTCTTGGCTCAAATTGCTATCGCGCCATTCGGACCCGTGTCCGGTAAAGCGAGGGCCGTCTGTTTCTTTGGTGGCCATATGTTGGTCTCCTTGTCTTTAGCGGCGGGCGATCAATCGTCGTCCTGCTCGTCCTGCCAATCTTCCCAGTCTTCGCGTTTTTCATCCATGATATCGAGGATCACGTCGAACAGGTTTTCATCAATGGTTTCAAGCTGATTGAGTACGCCGGTCATTTCCCAAATCGTATACAACTCTATCGAGGTTTTGAGATTGACCTCCCACGCCGTTTCCGTCGTGTTGAGCGTCGGCATCGGAATCGCGCGGCGCAGGATCTTCAGGGGCGCATCGACCTTGGAAATATTGGGACCCCAATCCGCGAAATGCTCCGGATTTATCATGTCCGGCGAGAGCT
>JAJFFR010000223.1 GCA_021776555.1 Robiginitomaculum sp. | reverse complement strand
GGCTTCTAATGCTTTGGTCAGACGGTCAGTCCGAACCAGCGCCAAGGCCAGGTGTCCTTGGCTTGAACACATTTGCCCGAGTTGCCCCGTCCCTGCAAATATCCGTATGCCGTTTTTAGGAGCCGGTCCCTTAAACTCGGCCAACACCATTCGTTTTCGCACATGACCACGACGTTTCATCCGGCTGACCACTTCTTGGCCGACATAACAGCCCTTGCGCCACGCAATGCCATTATGCAGGTCCATATTGATGTCGGAGGCAAATACCTGCCCGCTACTATAATCCATGTCCTGTTCCGGGATCATGTGGGTAAAGCGGGCGGTCAAAGTGTTTTTCTTGAGGTGCTGTTTGGCCTTGGGCATCGGGATCAGGCAACGAAAGCCCAGATCGGCATGGCGCGGATCGGCGTAACAAATTCCCTCATCAGACATTTCTTCGGCGACACACACTTGCCATTGATCGGAAACATCCTCGATCGTCACATCTGCCCGCAAGCGAAACATGGTCAAGCGCCTCACCAATGCATCAAAATCCACCGCCGGACAGTCGAGCAAAAACCCGTCTTCGTGCTTGATCACAAAAAACGTCCACAACACTTTTCCTTGCGGCGACAACAGCGCCGCAAACAGGGCGGGCTGGTTATGTAGCAAGTCCATATCATTGGTGATCATGCCTTGTAAGAAGGCATGGGCTTCGGAGCCAGTAACGCGCATCACAGCACGCGGGTTGGGGGGTGTGTATAGGTTCATACCTAGTATAGTGGTGCTACTTGGTTCACTTCGCAAGGCGAGTCGTTTGTTATGACCTATGATATATTGATCACCGGCGGCACCATCGTCAATCATGACGGGATCGGGCCAGCAGATGTTGGCATCACCAACGGGCGCATTGTCGGCATTGGGGATCTGGCTCGCGCTTCGGCTGGGCAAAAGATCAATGCCACTGGCCTGCATGTGTTGCCGGGTGTGATCGATAGCCAAGTGCATTTTCGCGAGCCGGGATCAGAGGCCAAGGAAGACCTGCAAACCGGATCACGAGCGGCTGTTCTGGGCGGAGTAACGGCAGTTTTTGAAATGCCCAACACCAATCCAACCACCTCCACGGTCGAAGCCATTCAAGACAAAGTAAAGCGCGCCAAAGGCCGCATGCACTGCGATCATGCGTTTTATGCTGGCGCGACCAATGAAAATTCAAAAGAGCTGCCTGATCTGGAGCGCACACCCGGTTGTTGCGGTGTGAAGGTGTTTATGGGGGCCAGCACTGGCTCGCTATTGGTCGCCGATGATGAAGGATTGGCCAAGGTGCTAGCTAATATCACCCGGCGCGCCGCATTTCATTCCGAGGATGAACCGCGCATGCAATCGCGCCAGCATCTGGCCGTGCCCGGTGACTGGACTTCGCATCCAATAGTGCGCGATGCGGAAGCCGCCATGATCTCGACCAAGCGCTTGGTGCGTTTGGCCCGTAAAGCTGGCAAGCGCATTCATGTGCTGCATATTTCCACGGCCGAAGAAATTGAATATCTGGCCCAGCACCGCGATGTGGCGACAGTGGAAGTGACCCCGCAACACCTGACCCTGCAAGCCCCAGATTGTTACGAGCAATTGGCTGGCAAGGCACAGATGAACCCGCCAATCCGCTCGCGGCGACATAAAATGGGATTATGGGCTGGTATCCGAAATGGGCTAGTCGATGTGATCGGCTCTGACCATGCGCCGCATCTGGCGGTTGAGAAAGCCAAGCCCTACCCAAACTCACCCTCGGGCATGCCGGGCGTGCAAACCTTGGTGCCGATCCTGCTGGATCATGTGGCTAAAAACCGCTTGTCACTAGAACGGTTTGTTGACCTGACCTCGGCTGGGGCCAATCGCATTTTCGGCATTGCCGGAAAAGGCCGCATGGCAGTTGGCTATGACGCCGATTTCACCTTGGTTGACCTAAAGGCCAAACGCACCATCACTGACGACTGGATTGCTTCAAAATGCCAATGGACCCCATTTGCGGGCCGCGAAGTCACTGGCTGGCCCACGGCCACCATCATTCGCGGGCAACTGGTCATGCAAGACGACGAAGTCATTGCTGAAGGGCAAGGGAAACCGATCCGCTTTCAGGAGCAATTGTAGGTTTTGTGTCCCCGGACTTGATTTTCTGTTTGCATGAAACGTCAGGTCAAACCCCGGATAAATAGGCATCCAGTTTCGACAAGGCTTGCGCCTTGGCCGCATCATCCATGAATGCGCCAATGAAGCTATTTCGTAACAAGGTTTCCACTTCGGACCGGTTCAGGTCCAAAGCCTCGATCACCGCCGCATAATTAGCATTCACATATCCGCCAAAATAGGATGGGTCATCTGAATTGATCATGGCTAACAATCCAGATTCTAGCATGTTGCGGATTGGGTGCTCTCTCATATCATCAACCACACACAATTTGAGGTTCGACAATGGGCACACGGTCAAGCACATGCTTGCCTTAGCCAGATGTGCCACCAGCTTGTCGTCTTCCAGCGAGCGATTACCATGATCAATCCGATCCACTTGCAACTCATTCAGCGCCTCCCAAACATATTCGGGCGGCCCTTCCTCGCCCGCATGGGCTACCAGTTGCAAACCAGCCGCTTTGGCCTTGGCAAATACCTTCTTGAATTTTGAGGGTGGATGCCCGACTTCAGAGCTATCCAGACCGACGCCGTCAATCATTGACAAAAACGGCTGCGCCGCGTTCCAAGTTGCCAAAGCGTCTTCTTCCGGCAAATGTCGCAAAAAACACATGATCAGTTTCGAACTGATCCCGAGCTGATCCTTGGCATCGCCCAAGGCTCGCGAAATTCCGCCGATCACATCAGCGAATTCTACCCCACGTTCCGTATGGCCCTGCGGGTCAAAAAATATCTCGGTATGGATCACATGGTCGGCGGCGGCATGGGTCAAATAGGCCCACGTTAGGTCGTAAAAATCCTGCTCACACAGCAATACCGACATGCCTTGGTAATAGATGTCCAAAAATTCCTGCAAGTTTGAAAAATCATACGCCGCGCGAATTTCCTCGACTGACGCAAACGGCAATTTCACCCCATTGCGCCGCGCCATTTCAAACATCAGTTCCGGCTCAAACGAGCCTTCAATATGCAAATGCAACTCGGCCTTGGGCGCATTGGCGGCGAGGGTGGAAAGGTTCATGCTAGTTTTCCGCCCAGCTCCACCACATTGCCCCGGCCCAGTGCAGCAATAGCCGCTTTGGCGATGTGGGCGGCGTTTAGTCCGGCGGCCTCGTACATCTCGTATGGCGTGTCTTGATCAATGAACGTGTCGGGCAGAGTCAGATTGCGGATTTTTAGGCCATTGTCAAATTGGCCGGATTTGGCCAGATATTCGAGAGTGAATGCGCCAAAGCCGCCCATGGAACCGTCTTCAATGGTGATGAGTACTTCGTGCTCACGGGCCAAGCGGCTGATCAGATCAGTATCGAGCGGCTTGGCAAATCTGGCATCGGCCACGGTGGTAGACAGACCTTGTGCATCCAGTAAATCAGCTGCTTTTTGGGCTTCGGACAAGCGCGCCCCGAAGCTGAGCAGTGCCACCGTGGTGCCTTCGCGAACCACCCGGCCTTTGCCGATTTCTAGCAATTTAGGTTGTTTCGGGATGTCAATGCCGATTCCAGCGCCGCGCGGATAACGAAAGGCAATGGGTCCTTGATCATAGGCAGCAGACGTTGCGACCATCCGGGTTAGCTCTGCCTCGTCACCAGCCGCCATCACCACCATGCCCGGCAAGGCACCCATAAAGCCGATGTCAAAAGCACCGGCATGGGTTGGCCCATCGGCCCCGACCAAGCCAGCCCGATCCATTGCAAAGCGCACTGGCAGGTTTTGCAAGGCCACGTCATGTACCACTTGGTCATAGCCGCGCTGTAAGAAGGTCGAATAAATCGTGCAAAATGGCTTCATGCCATCGGCAGCCATCCCGGCAGCAAAGGTAACGCCGTGTTGTTCGGCAATCCCTACATCGAAAGTGCGGTCCGGAAATTCATCCCCAAACAGGTCCAGCCCAGTACCGCCCGGCATGGCGGCAGTAATGGCGACAATTTTGTCGTCTTTTTTGGCTTCGGCAATCAGCGCTTGAGCATAGACTTTGGTATAGCTTGGCGGGCCGGGTTTGGATTTTTGTTGTTCGCCGGTCACCACATTAAAGCGCGAGACACCGTGATATTTATCAGAAGCCGCCTCGGCCGGTTTGTAGCCTTTGCCCTTTTTGGTGACCACATGGATCAGAAATGGACCGTCTTTTAAGTCGCGCACATTTTGTAAAACCCCCACCAGATGATCCAGATTGTGACCATCAATCGGCCCGACATAGTAAAAGCCTAATTCCTCGAATAACGTGCCGCCTGCGGCCATGCCTCGGGCGTATTCTTCGGTTTTACGGGCCGCTTCCTTTAGCGGGTACGGCATATGGCTGGCGATGTCTTTTGCCAACTTGCGTACCGTGCGATAACCCTGCCCGGAAACCAGTTTAGCCAGATGGGCTGAAAGCGCGCCAACCGGCGGCGCAATCGACATATCATTGTCATTCAGGATCACGATCAGCCGTTTGTCAGAGGCATTGTTCATGGCCTCATACGCCATGCCTGCCGTCATCGAGCCATCGCCGATCACAGCAATCACATTCTTGCTGCCGCCATCCAGATCACGTGCCGCAACCATGCCCATGGCCGCCGAAATGCTGGTGCCGGCATGGGCTGCGCCAAATGGATCGTATTCACTTTCGGATCGCTTGGTGAACCCGGACAGGCCATCACCTTGGCGCAAAGTGCGGATGCGATCGCGCCGTCCGGTCAGGATTTTGTGGGGATAGGTCTGGTGGCTGACATCCCAAATCAGTCGATCATCTGGCGTATCAAATACGTGATGCAAGGCCACGGTTAGCTCAACGACACCCAGCCCGGCTCCCAAATGGCCGCCGGTTACCGATACTGCATCAATGGTTTCAGCCCGTAATTCGTCGGCCAATTGGCGCAATTCGCCGATATTAAAATCGCGAAGATCAGCAGGTGCATTCACCTTGTCCAGCAGTGGCGTTTTGATCGGCATTTTTGTTTCTTTCACGATACTGTCTTCCTAGCGAGACCGGCTTATCACAAAATCTACTGACTGGTGCAGAATTAAGGCAGAAGGACCAAAAATTTCCAGATGAGCCTTAGCCTGTTCGCCGAGCATTTTGGTGCGTTCACGCGCCCCGTCCACACCCAAATCATCAATTAAGCTAGCTTTGCCTTGCTCCGCATCTTTGCCAACTGCCTTGCCGGTTTTGCTCGAATCGCCTTCGACATCCAGCAGGTCATCGGTAATTTGAAACGCCAATCCTAAATCATGGGCAAAACCAGCCAACGCATAGCGCGCCTCCGTGGAAGCCCCCGCCATGATGGCTCCGGCCTCCATTGAAAACTGGAACAAAGCGCCGGTTTTCATCCGTTGCATGCGCGCCACCAACGCCATTTCCATCTTGGCGTCACCCGCCGCCATATCCATCGCTTGGCCGCCAACCATGCCTTGCGCGCCAGCCGCTTTGGCCAAGCCTTCGATCAGGGCTAGCCGAACCGCAGGCTGTGGGTGAGTATCCTCGTGTGCTAAAATCTCAAACGCCAAGGTTTGCAAAGCATCCCCGGCCAAAACGGCCAGACTTTCGGAATAAGCTTTATGCACAGTGGGGCGACCCCGGCGCAAATCATCATCATCCATGCACGGCAAATCGTCATGGATCAGCGAATAAGTATGGATGCACTCGACCGCTGCTGCCACGCGCAATAACCGGTTATTCGACACATCAAACAGACCGCCGCATTCTAGCACAAACAGGGGCCGCATCCGCTTGCCACTACCCAGTGCCGCATAGCGCATGGCCGAGAATAATTCGGTTTCTGGGCCGACTGCGCGCGGGATCAAATGATCCAACAATAAGGTGATCTTGTCGGCCACCGTCTCTAGACGTTCTTCAAAGGTCAGTTCAAGCGTCATGGCGCTCATCCCAGATCTGCCGGTTCCGTTTGGAGTGCGCCATCCTTGCCCAATACGATTTTATCGACTTTTAAGCGCGCTTCTTTCAGCTTGGTATCGCAATGTTTGCGTAGGGCATCGCCGCGCTCATACAGCGCAATGGATTGTTCCAACGCCACGTCACCGCTTTCCAGTTTACTTACGATTTTTTCCAGATCGGCCAAAGCGGTCTCGAAGTTCATCTCTTTTAGAGATTGCTGTTCTGGCACGGGTTCACTCCTTATTTGCATCGTAAAGTCCGAGTTTGGATCATAGCTTAACCCGCTCAGCACCTATTGCCTAGGACCGCTTTTCATAACAGCGAAAGGCCCAATAATCATCGCGGCCATCATATACACAATCCCAATTGCGGGCTTGTAGAACCGGGCGCATCATCCGGTTAAACCAACCATGGGCGCACAATAGTACATCACTGCCATCGGCTGTGGCGCGTTCCAGTTCATCAATTGCTGCAAAGGCGCGGGTTTCGGCCTCTGCCTTGCTTTCTTCACCCCGGGACATGCCCAGCCACCACAAAAACCGCGACCAAACATCCCACGCCGATGGTTTCATGCGGATCAGTGCAAAAGGTGGCGCCGGTAACGCAGCCTCGACAAATACCTCATGACGGACGATCCGATCGTCTGGCACCAAGGCCTGGGCGGTTTCCACAGCGCGCAGCCGGATACTGCTCAATATCTTGTCTGATTGTTTGGCGATGTCTTTTAGGGTTTGCGGTGGTTTCGAAGCAACATCAAGCCCCCCGGCCTCATAGGCTTGCCACCACGCATAATACCCGGCGGACGACACCCGTTTGGACCGATCCAATGCTGGCTTGCCATGACGGGCCAGCACCAAGCGGCCCGGTTTGGTTGCAGCTGTTTTTTTGGAAGTTGTCGAGCCGGTCATCAATTGCCTGTTCACATCATTATCTTTGGGCCACCTAAACGGTTAGCAAGCCAGCAATGCGCTGACATACTGGGCCGCCGAATTGCCCAAGGCTGGCAAGTGGTACCCGCCCTCCAGCACGGAGACAAGCCGTGAATTGGCTTGTGTTCGTGCCAAATCACCCAACAAGTGACCCAGTTGACCATAATGATGGTCTTGCAAACAAAAACCACCCAACGGGTCATCTTCGTGAGCATCAAACCCGGCCGAAACCATAATCAGTTGCGGAGCGAACGCCCGCAGGCGTACGAGCGCCACATCACAGAATGATGACATCCAGTCTTCGGCGCTGGTTCCGGCCGCCATGGGCAGGTTCAGCACCTGTCCCCGCCCACCGGTTTCGCTGGCCAGTCCGGTGCCCGGATAATGGTCTTGTTGATGCAGGGAGATAAACAAGGAACCCGGTTGGTCCCACAACGCTTCTTGGGTGCCATTGCCATGATGCACATCAAAATCAACCACTGCGACCCGCTCCAATCCATGCACCTGCAAAGCCCTTTTGGCAGCAATGGCAATGTTGGAGAAAACACAAAACCCCATGGCCGCGCCGGGGCGCGCATGATGACCCGGCGGACGCATGGCGCAAAACGCGGCTTCGCTGGTTCCCGCCAACACATCATCCACCGCTTGGGCTGCTGCACCTGCCCCGCGCAATGCGGCCTCTGCGGTGCCTGCTGACAGATACGTATCTGGATCCAAAGCGGCAATTTCGCCATCGGTTAGCTTGGTGTTCAGGACCAGATCGATATATTCTGGTTCATGCACCCGCGCCAGATCTTCGCGAGCAGCTAACGGGGCTTCTGAACGGATCAGGTCGGCAAATGCCTCACCCTGCAATCCATCCAACACGGCCCGCAAACGGCCCGGATGTTCAACATGCTCGGGCGGTGTCTGGTGATCAAACCCAGTTTCATGGGTGTATAATGTGGTTTTCATGAAAGGCCCGTGGATCACTAATGACCCAAGGGTATGTCCAGCACCTCGACACCGGGCGGCGTGGGGTAACCGTCATCCGGCACAAAAAAATCGGGTAGCAAGGCTTGGGTCGGGTCCATCTTGTATTGTTCAAAATCCGTCACGCCATGGGCATGAAGGAACGTATCATCAATCAGGAAATTGCCGGTAAATTCACGAGCTGGTTTGCTGAACACCAACAGGGCTGCATCGGCCAGTATTTGCGTGGTGCGGCACATTTTCATACCTTCCTCGCCAGCTAAGATGTTGGAAATCGCCGCCGTGGCAATCGCTGTACGGGGCCACAACGCGTTAAACGCTACACCGGCATCGCGAAACTCGCCAGCCATGCCGAGCACACACAGGCTCATGCCAAACTTAGCCATTGAATACCCAGTATGGGGTGCAAACCATTTTTCGGCCATATCCAAAGGCGGTGACAAGTTCAGCACATGCGGGTTGTCCGATTTCATCAAGTGCGGTAGGCATTTTTGGCTGACCAGATACGTACCGCGCGTATTAACCTGATGCATCAGATCAAAGCGTTTCATCGGGGTATCCAGCACACCGCGCGGAAAAATGGCCGAAGCGTTATTGACCAAAATATCAATTCCACCAAAATTGGCGATGGTTTTTTCGACCGCCGCCTCAACTTGATCCTCAAAGCGGATATCACAGACCAGCGGCAGGGCTTTGACCCCCAACGCCTCGATCTCTTCGGCTGCCGTATAAATGGTGCCGGGCAAGCTCGGGTGCGGCTCGGCTGATTTAGCGGCAATAACGATATTGGCTCCAATTTTGGCGCAAGCCTTGCCAATCGCCAGTCCGATGCCGCGACTGGCTCCGGTGATAAAAACCGTTTTTCCGTCCAAAAATTTATCCATGTCAGCTCTCCTACATCAAGCGCCATAATCGCGATGGCGGACATTCTAAACCATCCTCAGTCTTGCACCGGGCAAAGGTGAACAGCACCATTTCCGCCCGGCCAATTAGATTTTCCATCGGAATTTGCCCTGGTCCAGTTGGCGAGCGGCTGTCATTAGAATTGTCTCGGTTGTCGCCCATGGCGAAGAAGTGGCCTTCTTCGATCAAAAACGGTCCGGCCCGGTCTGGTGACCAGCTGCCAAATCCGTACTCGTCGGAAAATTCATAAATCCGGTGATTGCGCTTGGCATCCTTGCCAATTTTCTCCGAATAACTTTGCGCGGTCTGGATATTGCCAAACCGGTCGCGATAGCGAACTAAACTCAAAAAGGTGCGCGGCACCTGCTCGCCATTCAAATACAATCTTCCGCCTCGAGTTTCAACAATATCGCCGGGCAAAGCAACCACCCGCTTGACCATAACGATGCCATTGTTCGGATTGACGAATACCACCACATCACCGCGTTCTGGACTTCGAAAGAATATCCGTCCCGGTTTGGTCGGCAACACACGACCCAATCCAAACGGTATCGAATCTCGTGACCAGCCATAGGCCCATTTGGACACCACAAACCGGTCGCCAACCTGCAAACCGGGCTGCATGGATTCGCTAGGGACAAAAAACAAAATGAAGGCAATGCTGGTAAAGACCAGATAGGTCGCCGCAACACTAAAACCGAACCGGACCCAGCTCAGCAATTCGACCAGCCATGCCGGTCGAGCTGGTGTTGGCGTTTCGTCTACCGGGGCAGCAAGTTCTTCGGGTAATTCGCTCAAGGGGTGTCCCAACCTGTTTTCCAGCGGACCAGACTAATCATTCCCTACCATCCCGGCCAGTCACAGATTACAACAAAATCTGCTCAGACCGGCTTGGCCGTGCCATAGCTGACATACCCGGCAAATCGTGGCGCTTTGGGCAAATAGTCTGCGGTCAGCTCTTGTACCTCAAATCCATTGCCCCGGATCAGCTCGACTGGTTTTCGGGTTAGATGACAGCCGCCACCCAACGGCTTCCACAAGGGTTCAATCCGGGCCTGCCATTTGGCAACGCCTGCATCGGGCGCTAATCCATGTTCGGCAAAGATCAATTGCCCGCCCGGCTTGATCACTCGGCGCATCTCGCCCAACGCCTGTTTGACCTGAGGGATGGTACACAGGGTAAAGGTCACCACTACCGTATCCATAGATGCGTCGTCCAACGGAATGGATTCGGCTTCCAAGCCCAGCGTTTCGCAGTCAAACTCCACTTCGCGCATCCGGTCCTCAGCCAATTTTCGCATTTGTGCGTCTGGCTCCAGCGCCAGAAACTGCTCGACCTGTCCTGCCTTATAAAACGGCAGATTGTGCCCGGAGCCAAAGCCGATTTCGAGAATCTTTCCTTTAGCCAATGGCACCGTTTTAGAACGCACCTTTTTCATCTGGCCGGTTGAGCAGGCCAGATTGACAAATTTTGGCATGATATGTTTTTGATAAAAACTCATGGTGCCAGTTTCCTCTCACTCAACGCAAAAATCGTATCGGCCCCGATGCTGATCGAGACATCCATGCCCGGCACTGCGGCCAACACCGCGCCTGCAAAGTAATGGGCCAAATCAATACGGCCTTGCAGAAATTCAGCATCCTGATCAGGATCTTTTGCTTGTAATTGTTGATCTGCCGCCAGCGCCCCCACGGCCAGATAATGCCCGCCTACTGTCTCGGCGCACATGGTCTGGAACACCGTCGCCCCGCTTAACGCATCGGCTGGGTCACGGGCAGGACCGGCCATCCACGCGGTCATGCGTTGCAAGGCGCTGGCCGCCTCGGCCAAATGTTTTGCAATGCCCTGCAAACGTTCGTCGGAACGCGCCGCACAATCGCTGGCGCAAACATTGATCTCTTTCAGCATTTCGGAGAATAACAACCCACCTTGCATGGAGAGCTTACGCCCGATCAGGTCCATGGCCTGAATGGCATTGGTCCCTTCATAAATCGGGGTGATACGCGCATCGCGAAAATGCTGCGCTGCCCCGGTTTCTTCGATAAAGCCCATGCCGCCATGTACCTGCACCCCCATCGAGGTGACTTCCAGCGCAATATCGCTGCCGTAGGATTTTGCCAGAGGCGTCAAAAAATCTTCGCGGCGTTTGGCTCGCTCCCGAACCGCCTCGCTGTCCCCATGCGCCGCCAGATCAGCTGCAATGGCACAGCTATAGGTAATGGCCCGCGCCGCTGCGATTTTGGCTTTGCCGTCGACCAACATGCGGCGCACGTCCGGGTGGTGAATGATGGAGGCTGGCCCTTGATTTTGATCAGCGACCCGGCCTTGTTTGCGGTCTTGAGCATAGGCAAAAGCCTGTTGCCAAGCCCGTTCGGCCACGCCAACCCCTTGGGTGCCGACATTCATCCGGGCTGAATTCATCATGATAAACATCATGGCCATGCCGCGCATTTCTTCGCCGAGCAAATAGCCGACCGCGCCGGTATTGCCGCCATATTCCATCACGCAAGTGGGGCTACCATGAATGCCTAGTTTATGCTCTAGCCCAATAGCCCACGCATCATTGCGAATAGTAAATTCCCCGGCTTCATCCGGCAGGAATTTTGGTACCAGAAACAGCGATAAACCCCGGGTGCCTCCCGGCGCTTCATCGGTCCGGGCCAAAACCAGATGCACAATATTGTCCGTACAATCATGCTCTCCCCACGTAATGAATATCTTTTGGCCCTTCAGCAAATACGACCCATCGGCTTGCGGACTGGCCGAAGTGCGAATGGCCCCCACGTCTGAACCAGCCGACGGTTCAGTCAAATTCATGCTGGCTGACCATTCCCCGGTGATCAATCTAGACAAATAGTCCTCTTTTTGCTGGTCAGTACCGACTCGGATTAAAACCTCAATCGCCCCCATGGTCAGCATCGGACCCAACCCAAAGGCCATATTGGCCGATTGCAACATCTCCATAAAGGCCACACCGAGCGCGCCGGGCAGACCCATGCCGCCAGCAGAAGCCGGAAAGGACAGGCCTTGCCAACCGCCTTCAACCAGCTTGGCGTACGCTTCTTTGAACCCCGGTGCGGTGGTGACCATTCCGTCTTTTAAGATCGATCCGTGTTCATCACCAATTCGGTTTAACGGGGCCAGTTCTTGTGCAGTGAACTTGCCACCCTCTTCCAGAATAGCTTGGACCAGATCAGCCGATAAATCGGGATACGCACCGGTTTTCTCAAGCGCGCTTAACCCGCAGATATATTCCAGCGTAAACGAGATGTCACGGATCGGCGCTTGGTAAGGCATGGGGAGGTTTCCTTTATTTTCCACAATTCTAAAGGGTGAGTGACGCTTGGCAATGGAATTTGGGCAAATAACCTGCGCAAACCCTCACCTATTGTTGAACGCCTACCCGTTCCACTTTGGTAGAGGCTCTGCTAGGCATCATTCCTGCCCTGTGGTTTTAGGTAAGCGCCCATGTCCCGTCTTCCAGTTTTGCTCTGTCTGCTGATCGCCATAAGCGGTTGTGTGCGAGCACCAAGCGTTGAAGTGGCAAACTTGCCGCCCGGCCAATGGCAGCTCGATCCGGATCATGCCAGCCTGATTTTTAAGCTGTCCCATGCCAAAGGATTATCGCAGTTTACCGGTCGGTTTGATGCGTTTGACGCCAGTTTGTTTTTTGATCCCGGCCAGCCAGAAAAAAGCCGGGTCCGTGTTCAAATCCAAGCTGCGTCGATCAATACCGGCGTGGCAGCATTGGATCCGAAGCTGATCAAGAATGCCAACGTCTTGGCGGCCAGTGCCCACCCGGTCATTTCCTTTGAAAGCGTGAGCGTGCAGCCTACAACCGGACGTAATGCCGAAGTGCTGGGCCACTTGACTTTGCGCGGTGAAACCCGGCCAGTTAGTCTTGAAATTACTTGGAACGGCTCCAGCTTTGATCCATTGCGTCGCGCGCAAGTTATCGGATTTTCGGCCCGAACTCGTTTTGACCGCTCTGATTTTGGCGCAGATGCGTGGCAAAACTTTGGAGTCGGAACGATAATTAACGTGCAAATCGAAGCCGAATTCGTCAAAGTGACCAACAATAAGGAGAACTAAATGCAACACCCTCAAAAAGCATTCGCTACCGCCGCTCTGGCACTGGTTTTCGCCGCCTGCTCACCCGCAGTGGTATCCGAACCAGCAACGGCCAATGAAGCCCACGGCGCAGTCGATGGCGCGGGCGTTGTACCTGATGCGACCTCGGGCACCTATCGGTTGGAACGCACCCATGCCAGCTTAACTTGGAAAGTCATGCACAGAGGTTTGGCAAAATACACCGCGCGCTTTATTGATTTTGACGCGACTTTGCAGTTTGACGCCAATGATCCGCAAAAAAGCACTCTTGAGGTTAGCGTTGATCCGACCTCGGTTCGTACGCATTATCCGACCGGCAAAGACTACAAATTTGCCAAAGATGAAGATTTTGACGCGGCGATTGCCGGTAAAGACTGGCTAAATGCGCCCGGTTTCAGTGAAATCACCTTTGTCGCCACCGGCATTGAACGCGATGGCGACAATGCGGGCCATGTCACTGGCGATCTGACCTTTTTAGGCGTGACCAAACCGGTGACCTTGGATGTGGTGTTAAATGGTGCCAAATCCAATCCGGACAAAAATACTGGTGCCTTGGGGTTTTCGGCCACAACCAGCTTCAATCGTTCCGAATTTGGCCTGACCCGGTATATTCCGGTGATCGGCGATGAGATCGAGATCGACCTTGAAGTTGAATTTTATCTCGACAACGAAAGTTGAACCCGATGACCAATCCCATGCGCTACCATAAATTTGCTGTGCTGTTGCACTGGATAATTGCTGGACTGATCCTAGCGATCCTACCCATTGGATTTTTGATGGAAGATGCACCGGACGCTGTGAAATTACAGGTTTACCAGCTGCACAAAACCATTGGTATTTTGATCCTGTTTTTAAGTTTGGTCCGGTTGGGCTGGCGGTTGTTAAACCCGCCGCCTGCCTTGGTTAGCACGTTGAAGGCTTGGGAAAAGGCGTTGTCCAAATTGGTGCATGGTCTGTTTTATCTGCTGATGCTCGGCACCCCCCTGATCGGGTGGGCGATTGTTTCCACCTCATCCAAGGGTACGCCAACCATGTTGTTTGGGCAGATCAACTGGCCTCATATCGGGTTTTTACACGAGATCGAGGCGGTACAGCGCAAACAAATGCACCATCTGTTTGAAGAAATGCACGAAGTGTTTGCCTTTACCATTATCGGATTGTTGGTCTTGCATGTGGCGGCAGCCCTGAAACACCAAATGCTGGACAAGGATGGCACCATGACCAAAATGGTGCCGGGCATGATGAGCAAAGCCCAAGCCCCGGCCAGCAAAGGTCGTCATGGCTGGATAGTCGTCGCGCTAATCGCCGCGCTGTTTGCCGGATGGGTGATGATCGGTGGTAGCAAAGCACCAGCAAATACGCCCGTAATCTTAAGCACCAGCACCGCCGAAATCTCCACCAATTGGCAGGTTGATATGGACCAAAGCCAGCTTGGTTTTGGCTTTGTCCAGACCGGCAATGCTTTGTCCGGACAATTCACCCGATGGCAGGCTGACATCCAGTTTGACCCCTCCGATCTGGAACATGCCAGCGTCCAAGTGGCAATTGATACCGGTTCGGCCAGTGCAAATGATGCAGAGATTGATCAGAGCCTACCCGCACCGGATTGGCTCAATGCCGCTGGTTTTCCACAAGCCATCTGGAGGACCACCGATTTCACAAGGGCCGGGCCGGATCGTTTTTTAGCCAAGGGTGAACTGACCT